>NZ_JBHRWI010000030.1:0-383441 GCF_042647905.1 Amycolatopsis halotolerans | reverse complement strand
ACTACGACCAGTGATCAGCCAGCCCGCCCAACCGGTCCCCACATACAAGTCGGAATCTAAGTCCGTGAAGGAGCCCTTCACGGCGTGCGGCGGGTCGTGAGGGGAGCCGGAGGAAGTCCAAGCCTGCGAAGGGATTCCTCGCCACCCGCAGCCGTCCGTGAGGGGAACCCTGAGGGACTCAGAGTCCGTGAGGGTGGCCCTCACGGAACACCACTGGCCTCGAAGTCCGTGAAGGTGGCCCTCACGGACCCTGCCAGGTCTCGGAAGCTGTGAAGGGCTCCTTGAGGGAATTAGATTCCCTCAAGGAGCCCTTCACGGACCTGCGGCGGAGTGGCGGAAGCGAGCGGCGGCATTCGCAGCGGAGCCAATCGCAGCAGCGGCAGCAGCAGCGGCAGCAGCAGCGGCAGCGGCGGCAGCAGCAGCAGCAGCGGCAGCAGCAGCAGCAGCAGCAGCGGCCGTGGTCGTGGCCGTGGCAGCAGCGGCGGTGGCAGCGGCCGTAGCCGTGGCAGCAGCGGCGGTGGCGGTGGCGATGGCGATGGCGATGGCGATGGCGATGGCGAGGTGGTGCCAGTGGTCGTGGCCATAGCCGCAGCCGTGGTCATGGCCACGGCCGTGGCAGTCGCCTGCCGCGCATAGCGAAGCGGGCCGGTCCTCAAAGGACCGGCCCGCTCGCCTAGCGCGTACTACCTGAGGCTAAATCAGGCGTTGCTCCGACGGCGGCGAACCACCAGGATCATCGCGCCGCCAGCAATCACCAGGGCCGCGCCGATGCCGATGGGCAGGGCGGCGTTCACGCCGGTGTTCGCCAGCGGGGTCTGGCCCGAGTTGTTGCCGCCGGCGGCGGGGGCGGTCGTCGCGGGGGCGGTGGTCACCGGGCCGGTTTCGGTCCAGGTGCCGGTCGCCGCGGCTTCGACAGCGCTCTTCTGCGACTGCGCAACGATCAGCGACTGCGCCGGCTTGTCCGCGTAGTTCTTGGCCACGAACAGGCGGCCCGTGTTGACGTCGCCAGCGGCCTTCACCGCGAGTTCGGCCGTGCCGGGCTTCGCGTCCTTCGGGACGTCCAGGAACAGCTTCGTGCCGTTCTTGATCGCCGAGGACTTGATATCCTGACCATTCTCACCGACGACCTTCACGCCCTCGGGGAGCTTGCTCGTGAAGTCGGTGACGCTGCCGGTCGTCGCGACGGTGAACGGGCCGATCTTCGTGCCCGCTTCGCCGTTCGCCTTGGCCGGCGTGATGCTCAGCGTCGGCTTCTTCTCCTCGACGCCGGTGTTCGCGTCGCCGGTCAGGTAGTTGTACAGCGCGAGGACGTCGGCCGCTTCGTCCGCGGAGCCGTTGGCCAGCGGGTTTTCGGCGTCGAGGTCCTTGCCGTCGCTGTAGTGCCACACCGCGGCCTGCGTCGCGGTCAGCGCTTCCTTCGTGGACAGACCGTCGTGGAGCTTGGCGCCCTTGTCGGTCAGCGTCTTCTCAAGCGACGCCGCGTCCGTGGAGGGGTAGCTGTGGTGCAGCACCCAGTTGATGTTCTTGTTGTTCTTGCGGAACGGCGACGACGCGTCGGGGTAGTCGTTCCAGGCGTGTTCGACCATCGTCTCGCCAAAGCGCGCGCCGACCTCGATCTGCACGCAGTACATTTTCGAGATGGCGCCGTCCGACAGCTTGAAGTTGAACAGCGTCGTCTGGACCTTGCCCTTGTCGGCGATGTTGACGTCGAAGCCCGACGTGCCGCCGTACACCAGCTCGCCCGAGGCCGCGCCGCTGCGCGCCGAGGGGGCGTTGTCGTCCGCGAGGGCGACCGGCGCGGCGATCATGAGCGCCGCTGCCGCGGAAGCCACCGCGGCCCCTCCCCGGACCAGAATTGACCTGCCGTGCATGCTTTCTCCCATCCAGTCCCGAACCACGAACGACGGACCGCGTGAGACCACATCTCCCCGACCACGACGGCCACCAATTCGGGTGAAGAATCCACCCAGTCAAGCGATGGCGAAGCATACACAGGGCTCACATGTGCACTGTGGGTGGTCCCCTGAATGCGCTTTCATACCACTAGTCGGAGTCGTTCCTCCCCTTGTGTTGCTCTGGGTAGGTGTGCGCGGAGCTGCGGGAACACCGGGAAACGGCGCTCCAGAAAGGACGCACAACTGTGATCTCGCGACCTCCGGCGGACGTGCTGGCCGCCTTCGAGTGCACCGGAGCCCCGGTTCGGCTGGAAGGCGGGAAAGGCGGGACTTGGCGCGTCGGGGACGTGGTGCTGAAACCGGTGGAGTTCGCTCCGGAAACGCCGTGGCGGGCGGCGGCGCTCGCGGCGGTGACCGACTCGGCGGAGTTTCGGATCGCCCGGCCGCTGCGGACTCGCGCCGGAGGCTGGACCGCCGGAGCGGGAGCCGACGGCCAGAGTTCATCCGGCGGTCATCCGGTCGCGCGGGAGTGGGAGGCCAGCCGACTGGTCCCCGGCCACCCGGACACGTCCCGGCCCGACGACGCCATCCGGGCCGGGATCGCGTTTCATCGGGCCATCGCGCACCTGCCCCGGCCGGAGTTTCTCGATCTCCGGACTGATCCCTGGGCGGTCGGAGATCGGGTCGCCTGGGAAGAACTGCCGCCCGATGGCTCGGCGGCCGCTCGACGTCTTCTCGACCCGCTGCTCGCCGAGCGGCGGCCGGTCGAGTTGCCCGCGCAGGCGGTGCACGGCGATCTCCCCGGCAACGTCCTCTTCGCACCGGGACAGCCGCCCGCGGTGATCGACTGGGCGATCTACTGGCGTCCCCCGGCCTGGGCCGCCGCGGTGGCGGTCGCCGACGCATTGTGCTGGTACGGAGCGACTCCCGGCCTGATCGACCGCTGGGCGCAATTGCCCGAGTGGCGGCAGATGCTGATTCGCGCGCTCGTCTACCGGATCGTCACGCACGACCTGGCCGGACGCTGGACGCCCGACCAGATCGCCGCCTATCAGCCCGCCATCGCGGCCGTGCTCAGTTGACCAGGTTCTCCAGCGGCTCGCCCTTCGCGTAGTGCGCGAGCTGGCGTTCGGCCAGTCGCTTCGCGCGCGGGTAGAACGAGTCCGAACCGCCCGCGATGTGCGGGGTGATGATCGCGCCGTCGAGCGTCCACAGTGGATGGTCGGCGGGCAGCGGTTCCGGATCGACGACGTCGAGTGCGGCGCGCAGGCGGCCGGCGGAGACCTCGGCGGTGAGCGCGTCGGTGTCGACGGCGGTGCCGCGGCCGACGTTCACGATCAGGGCGGTGTCCGGCAGCAGGGCCAGTTCCGCCGCGCCGAGGAGGCCGCGGGTCTGCGGGGTGTCGGGCAGGACCAGCACCACGATGTCCGCGGTCGGCAGGAGGTCCGGCAGTTCGGCGATGCCGTGCACACCGGAGCGAGCGGTGCTGGCGACCCGGACCACCTCGGCCTCGCCTGCCTCCAGGTACCGCTCGATGGCGCGGCCGATCGAGCCGTAGCCGACCAGCAGGACGCGGCAGTCGGCGAGCGAGCGCGTGTGCGCCCGGTCCCACGAACCGGTCTGCTGCTGCGCGAACCAGCGCGGGAAATACCGTTGCGCGGCAAGGATCAGCGCGAGCGCGTGCTCGGCGACGCTGAGGTCGTGCAGACCCCGGCCGTTCGCCAGCTGCACGCCGGACGGGACGAGCGACAACAGGTTGTCGTAACCGGCGGAGAGCGTCTGCACCGCGCGCAGCGACGGCAGCTGCGGGATGAGCTTCGCCGCCGCCGGGCCCTGGTCGTAGGGCAGGACGTAGAACTCGACGTCGTCGAGACCGTCCGGCGGGGTGCCGCGGCCGTCCCACACCACCGCGTTCAGTTCGGCCGGAACGGAAATGTCGGACCAGGGCACCAGTACACGCGCGGTCATGCTCGCCTTTCCTTCGTTTTCACCGGAACCGCGAGCACCAGCACCGCGGCTGCGGCCATTGTCCCCGCCAGCATCAAGAACGCGGCAGCCGTGCTGCCGGTAACGGATTCGAGCCAGCCGACCAGGTAGGTCCCGAGGAACCCGCCGAGCGCGCCGGCCGCGTTGATCACGGCCACCGCCACCCCGGCGGTCCGTTGCGGCAGGAGTTCGGAAATCAGCGCGAAGAACGGGCCGTACGGCGCGTACAAGGCCACTGCGGCGATCGCCAGCAGGACGAATGCCCACCAGAAATGCTGCTTGCCCAGCAAATACGAACCATAGAACGCGACCGCACCAGCGAGCAGCCACGGCCAGACGTATCGGCGACGCACGCCGGATCGGTCCGAGCTGCGCGAGTTGATCAGCATCGCCACCACGGCGAACGCGTACGGAATCGCCGACAGCAAACCGGTCGCGCCGATTCCGGCGGACGAGCCCGCCTTGACGATCGACGGCAGCCAGAACACGAAGCCGTAAACCCCGATGCTCCACAACAGGTACTGCGCCGACAGCACCAGAACTGCCTTGGACCGCAAGGCTTCCCGCACCGGACGATCGGCTGGTTCCGGCAGCTGCGCCTGCTCCGCGGCGATCGCGCGCTCGATCGCGTCGCGCCCAGCCGGGTCGAGCCACTGCGTGTCGGCGGGCCGGTCGCGGACCTGCGCGCGGAACACGAAAGCCCAGATCAGCGCCGGAATTCCCTCGATGATGAACATGCCGCGCCAGGACGTCGCCTCGATCAGATACCCCGACAACGCCGACAGCCACATCACCGTGACCGGGTTGCCGAGGATCAGGAAAGCGTTGGCCCGGCCGCGTTCGGCCTTCGTGAACCAGCGCGCGAGCAGCACGACAAGCGCGGGCAGCACCGCCGCTTCCACCGCGCCGAGGAGGAACCGCACCACGATCAGCACCGGCACCGAACTGAGCAGGCCCTGCGCGGTCGCCAGGACGCCCCACGCGAGCACCGACCAGAAGATCAGGCTCCGCACGCTGCGGCGGTCGGCGTAGAGGACGCCGGGGACCTGCAGCAGGAAGTAGCCGAGGAAGAACGACGCGCCGATCAGCCCGGACGTCGTGCTCGTGAGGTTCAGGTCCTCGGCCATGCCGCCCGCGGTCGCGATCGAGAAGTTCGACCGGTCGAGGTAGGCGAGGCTGTAGGTGACGAAGACGATGGGGATCAGCCGCAGCCAGCGCTGCCTCCCGAGCGTGCCCGCCTGCTCGACGGTGTTCATCCGGTACTCCTGTCGCCGCTGACCCAAGTCCTTGACGCGTTTTCCGTCATATGGAAAGCTATTCCGCAATGCGGTGAGAGGCAGTGTGCGTCGCCGTGCCCGGGAACGTCAAGGGGGTTCGATGGCGGACATGGTCGGCAAGGCTTTGCGGGTGCTGTCCCTGCTCGGCGGCTACCCCGAAGGCGTGCCGCTGTCCGAGCTCGCGCGCGCCGCCGGATATCCGGTGAGCACCACGCATCGGCTGCTCAGCTCCTTGCAGAGCGAGGGTTTCGCGCGCAACGACCCGATTTCGAAGCGGTACTCGCTGGGGTTGCGACTGTTCGAGCTTGGCCAGTCGGTGTCGCAGGCGCGCGGGTTCGCGGGCGTCGCGCTGCCGGTGATGCAGAAGCTGTCCGCGGAGACCGGCGAGCCGACGCTGCTGGCCGTGCTGGACGGGCACAACCAGGTTTACGTGCACTCGGTGCAGGGGTCGCAGCGGCTGCAGATCCGCGGCGAGCCGGGTGCGCGCGGGCCGTTGCACTGCACGTCGATGGGCAAGTGCCTGGTCGCGTTCGCGTCGAATCGGGACGAGTTGGTCGCCTCGCTGGACCTGCCGGAGCTGGGCCCGCGCACGATCACCGCGCGCGAGGCGTTCGCGGCGGAGATCGCGGCGGTGCGCGAACGCGGTTTCGCGATCGCCGACGAGGAGCACGAGGAAGGCATCCGCGCGGTCGGCGTTCCGATCAGGACGCCGGACGGGACCGCGATCGCCGCGCTGTCCACCGCAGCGCCGGCTTATCGGCTGACGGTCGCGCAACTGGAGGAGTTCGTGCCCGCTTTGCGTGCTGCGGCGAGGGAGTTGGCGGCGTTGCTGCCCCGGTGAGGCTTATTCGCCGATCTCGCCCTTGATCCACGACACGAGCTGGTCCACGCGCGCCGCGGTTTCGGTGCCGGGCTGAGGACAGTCGGGGCCGAAGTTCTCCACCGCGATCAGCGTGTTCTTGCCCTTGATCGGCACGAAGAACGGCGAGCCCGAGTCGTCCGGGCACGGGCTGTTCTCGACGGTGCGCTTCTTCAGCGGTTCCAGGGTGATCTCGTTCTTGCGCACTTCGTCGACCTGGAAGTCGCCGCGTTTGATGTGGTCGGTCTGCACGATGACCTTGGAGGACAGCGAACCCCAGCCGACGAAGGTCGTGTGCTGGCCCGGATCCGGCGGACCGTCCGGGAGCGCGAGCGGTTCGATGTCGGCGACCGGCTCGGACAGCTTGGCGAGCGCGAGGTCGTTGACCGCGGACTGGCGCGCGTCGACGATCTTCAGCACGTGCCCGCGCGGGTCGGAATCGGTGAGCTTCCCGATCGCGGCGGTCATCGTGTAGTCGGGCTTGCCGCTGACGCGGGTGCCGTCGAGGTCGTGGAAGCAGTGGCCCGCGGTGACGATCCATTGCGGGGCGATCAGCGAACCGCTGCAGCCGCCGGTGCGGACGCCGCCGCCCTTCTCCGGAATGTCCTTTGAGGACAGTTTGACGCTGAACGGGGTGGGGTGGTCGGGCAGCGCGGGCGTGGCGGGCTGCGAGGACGCCGGCGCCTTGCCGCCGGTGCCGCCGCTGACTGTGCTGCTGGCATTGCCCGCACTGCCGCTGGCCCCGCGCGCGACGGCGACATTCGACACCGGCTTGGCGGTCTGGGCCTCCGCGGTCCGCTGCAGGCCGACGTAGGCGCCGGCGAGCCCGGCCCCGAGCACCGTGGCGACGGCCACGGCACCCAGCCGAAGGCTCGCCCGCTGGGCGGAACGTGACTTTGCGTGCACCACGGGGTCCAAGATAGCGAAGTAGTTAACCCGAATGAGTGAGTGTGCCCGATTAATCCGATGACTGAGGTAGAAACTGACGCCGCCGATACGCCGGGTCGGGGGTTGGTCACGGAATGCTAACGGCGTGGGCGCGTTTTGCCTGGAGGTTGCGCCATTCGGCCGCCGAGGCGGGATTGCGGGAGTTTATCCCAATCAGCGGGACACCCGGGCGTCCGCAGCTCGGCTCGCGCTGCCCCAATGTGGCTTTGGGTGCATGCGACGCACCCAATGTGGCGTTCGGTGCATCCCACGCACCCAATGTGGCATTCGGTGCGTCAGACGCACCCAATGCCACATTGGGGCGCGAGCGGCGGGCGAACAGGGCGGGGCTCAGTCCAGCAGGCGGGGCTCAGTCCAGCAGGGCGAGGTTCAGTCCAGCAAGGCGAGGTTCAGTCCAGCAGGGCGAGGCTCAGTCCAGCAGGGCGAGTCGGTCCACCAGCACCTCCAAAACTCCCTCCGGCCAAGGGAACATCGGGGCCGCCGGGCGTAGTTCGGCCAGGCCGTGCAGTCCGGCCCACAGGGCGGTCGCGTCGGAGAACGCGGAGGTGCTGCGCGACAAACCGGCGTCCGCGCAGTCCTGTACTGCTTGCGCCAGCAGGGCGAACACGTCCTGCCCGATCTCCTCCGCTGCCGGGGCCATGTCCGGGTTCCCCGCCGCCCGCGCGGCATTCCATACTCCGCCGAACAGGATGCGGTAGCGCTTGGGGCGTTCCAGGGCGAAGTCCAGGTACGTCGTGCACACCGAGCGCAGCCGCGCGTCCGGCTTGTCCACCTTGGCCAGTCCGGCTTCGATGCGTTCTTTCAGCTCGGCGAACGCTTCCTCCACTACGGCCAGCAGGATCTGGTCGCGGTCGGCGAAGTGCCGGTAGATGGACGGCGCCGCGATGCCGATCCGCCGGGCGACCGCGCGCAGGGTGACCGCGTCCTCGCCACTGCCTTCGTCGAGGATTTCGGCCGCCGCCCGCACGATCTCCTCCCGCAGCCGGGCGCCTTCGCCGCGGCGGTTTCGGGAGCGTCCTTCTGCTGCGTTCACGACCGCAAGCTTACAGCTGTTAGCGAGATGGGTTTACAGGCGTTAGGTTATGCATCTATGGTTACGGCTGTAAGTCTAACTCGGAGAGGAAACGTCATGAAGAAGATCCGCAACGTCGTCGTCGGCGGAGTTGTCGCTGTCTTGGCCGCGCTCACCTCGGGCAGCGTCGCTCAGGCCCAGGTCAGTCAGCGAATCCCGCACGTCGTCAAGGCTTGGGCAGACGCTTGGAACACCGGAAATGCCGCCAAGATGGCCTCGTTGTTCACCGACGACGGCACCTACCAGGACAACGCCTTCCAGGTCGCGATGAGCGGCCATCAGGGCGTCGCGACGTGGGTCGAGATCACTGAGAGAAGCATCCGGAACGCGCACGTCGACGTCCAAGACGCGTTCCGCTCCGGCGATCGCATCGCGGTGCGCTGGACGTTCTCCGGCACCGACACGGGAGCGTTCGACAAGACCCGGCCCGCCACCGGCAAGTCCTTCAGCGTTCCGGTCAGCACGCTGATCGACCTGCGCGGCGAGCGGATCCGCCAGCTCACCGACTACTACAACCTCGCCGACGTCCTCCGCCAGGTCGGCCTCCCGGCGGGTCCGTGGACACCGCCTAGCCAGTAGCGGCGGGCAGGTACCGGGGTGCCTGCCGCGCGTGTGTCGCCTGCTCGTACGCGTAAGCGAAGCTCAGCAACTGCGCGTCGTGGTATTTCGTGCCCAGGAAAGAAATACCGACCGGCAGCGGGCCCGCGAATCCGGCAGGCACCGTGATGTTCGGGTAGCCAGCCACGGAAGTGTTGCGGGTGCTGCTCAAGAACCTCGGGTCGCCTGGGCGGTCCAGCGGCGAGGCGGGCAAGCCGCTCAGGGTGACGATCGCGTCCAGGCCGTTCGAGGCCAGTACGTCGTCGATCGAACGCTGCGCGATGCCTGTCGCGGCGGCGCGGTGGCGGCGGTAGGCCTGGTCGTTCAGGTTGCCGTCGGTCGCGTTCGCTTCGACGAAGAGGTTTTGGTCGAACAGCGGCATTTCGACGTCGCGGTGCTGGTCGTTGTAGGCGATCAGCTCGGACAGGTTCCGCGGGTGGTCGCCAGGAGTCGCGGCGAGGTAGGCGTTCAGGTCGTGTTTGAACTCGGTCAGCAACGCGGGGAGAAGATCCGGTTTGACTGACCAGGAGATGTCCTCGACGTCCGCCCCGTCAACGACCGTCGCGCCTAGCGAACGCAGAGTGTGCACTGTGGACTCGAAAATGCGATCGGACTGTTGGTCGATGCCGGTGTGGCCTTTTCGCCAGACGCCGATTCGCTTGCCGCGCAGGGCATTGCGGTCCAGTCGAAGGTCCTTTGGGAACGTCGCCGCAGCTGAGGCGGGGTCGGCCGGGTCGGCACCGGCGAGCACGGAGAGGGTGAGTGCGGCGTCGGTGACGTTGCGCGCGATCGGGCCGGGCGTGTCGTGCTGGGCGGTGATCGGCACGACGCCGCCGCGGCTCACCACGCCGAGGCTGGTTTTCACGCCGACGGTCGAGGTCGCTGCCGCCGGGCACACGATCGAACCGTCGGTCTCGGTGCCGATGGCGACCGTCGCGAGACCGGCCGCCGCGGCGACTGCCGAGCCGCTCGACGAACCGCATGGGCTGCGGTCCAGCGCGTAGGGGTTGCGAGTCTGTCCGGCGACCCCGCTCCAGCCGGGAATCTGTGCGGTTGAGCGGAAGTTCGACCACTCCGACAGGTTCGCTTTGCCGAGCACGACCGCACCGGCGGAGCGGAGGCGCTGGACTAGGAAAGCGTCTTTAGCCGGACGTGAGCCGAGCATCGCGGTTGAGCCCGCGGTGGTGGTCTGACGGTCCGCGGTGTCGGTGTTTTCCTTCAGCAGCACTGGGATTCCTTCCAGCGGGCTGCGGGAGGAGTGCGTCCGGCGGCGGGTGTCGCTCTCCTTTGCCGCCGCCAGCGCGTCCGGATTGGTTTGCACGACGGCGTGCAACCGCGGGTTCAGTTCTTCGATGCGGCGCAGGTAGCCGCGGGTCAGTTGTTCCGACGTCAACTGCCTGCGGTCCATCGCACGCTGCAGATCGGGAATCGTGGACTGGTCTAGAAAGCGAGCCGGTGAGGCGTCCGCCGCGGCGGGCAGGAGCAGGCCCGCCGCGGTGAGGACTGCCACCGAAAGCTGTTTCAGCAAGGTTTTTCCTTCTTATTCGCGGAGGCCGATGGCGTCGATGGGCTTGGCGCGCAAGGTGACCCGCGTGGACAGCCCGAGCGAAACCAGGCTGAGCAGGAAAGCTCCGGCGATGATTCCGCCGAACACCGCGGGCGTTCCGGACGGCAGCGGCGTGCTGCGAGTCGCGAGGTTCAGCAGTACCAACGGAATCGCCGCTACCACCGTGCCGAGCAGTGCCGCGATTCCTGCGGTCGCCAGCGCTTCCAGGCGCATCATTCGCACAACCTGGCCTCGCGTGGTGCCGATCAGCCGCAGCAGCGCGAATTCCCGGGAGCGCTGCGCCGTGGTCATCACCAGCGTGTTGGCCACCGAGATCACCACGTAGCCGAGGATCACGCCGACCGCGACCAGGTTCAGGTAGAACTGCTGCTGGCTCGCCGAGTTGGCCGAAGCGGACACTGTGGAACCGGGCGCGACAGTCAGGCCTGGGTAGCGAGTGCTGAGCTCACGGAGCGCGGCGGTCATCGCGGCCGGGTCCGCGTTCGGGTCTTGGCGCACCAGAACGGAACTGTCCATCCGGTCGCCGGTGTGCGAGCGGGCGAGGTCGGCGGGCAGCACGTACTCGCCGAACGCCTGGTTGTGCGTGTAGACCGCGACCAGTTTCACCTTCGCCGGGCGGCCGTCGGCGAACCAGAAGTCGACCTCGTCGCCGATCTTCTTGTCGTACCAATCGGCCTCGCCCTTGCTCATCGCGACGGTGTCGCCGCGCAGGTCGGCCAGGTTCCCGGACACCACACCGAGGTCGAGCACGCCGCGCACCTGGTCGCCGTTCAGCCCCTGCGCCGGGTACTTCATCACGCGCAGCCGCTTCTCCTCCGGGACCGTGGTGACGACGTCAGTGCGGACCACCGAGGTGGCCGCCGCGACGCCGGGGATCGCCCGTGCCGCCGCGGCGACTTCCGGGGACAGCGCACCGGTGGTGCTGGTCAGGACGTGGTCCGCGGTGGTCGAGCGGACGGCCTGTTCCTCCCTGGCCGCGGCGGCCGACGTCTGGCTGTAGAACATCGAGATCGCGAACGAGACCGCGAGCATCACCGGGGTCACCGCCGACGCGAGCCGCCGGGCGTTGGCCTGGTTGTTCGCGGCGGCCAGGTAGCCGCTGATCCGCGAGACGCCGGTGTAGACCGGGGCGATGACGCGGGTCATGAAGGCGACCACCCTCGGTCCGAGCACCGAGAGCCCGATCACGACCACCAGCGCGGACATCGAGGAGGCCGCGAGCGCGCCGTCGCCGGTCACGTACATCGGGACGGTCGCGCCGCCGAAGCCGGCCACCACCAGCAGCCAGCCGATCAGGAGGCGGGTCCGGCCGAGTTCACGACGTTCGACAGCTGCCTCGCCGAGCGCTTCGATCGGGCGGATCGACGACGGGCGCCGCGCCGCCGACCACGCGGCCAGCCGCGCCGCTCCCAAGCCGAGCAGGAACGCGACGACGAGCGGGACCGGGCCGACCGCGAGGTCGAAGTCCTGCGGAATCACCCCGACTCCGGCGAACGCGTTGCGCAATCCGTGGGCCACGGCCACGCCCAAGCCCGCGCCGAACACTCCGGCGGTGATCGCGACCAGCATGGTTTCGGCGCCGATCAGCTTGCGGATCTGCTTCGGCGTGGCCGCGATCGCCCGCAGCAGCGCGAATTCCCGGCGGCGCTGGTTGATCACCAAGGCCAGCGTGCTCGACACGACGAACACCGCGACCAGGATCGCGAACCCGCCGAACGAACCCGCGAGGGCGAACAGCAGCACCCGGGTCTGGCTCACGTCGAGGAATTCGACGGTGCTGCGCCCGACGCCGGTCGTCACCGTGACCGGTTGCCCGCTGACCGCCTCGCTGATGCGGCTTTCCAGGTCTCCCGTGGACACTCCGGGCTCGGCCAGCACACCGACCGCGTGCACCTGCCCGGGTTTCCCGGAAAGGTCAGCGGCGCGCCCGGCGGAGAAGAACACTGCCGACTGTCGTGGCAAACCGTTGCCGGATTTGGGCGCGGCGATGCCGGTGACGCGGAACTCCATGGGCGTGGAGCGGGTCGAGACCCGCACCGTGCTGCCGACCGAAACCCCGCTGCGAGCCGCGAGCTCCGCGTCGAGGACAACTTCGTTCGCCGCTTCGGGAGCGTGACCTTCGCGCAGCGAGAACGGGGCCAGTACGGCCGAGTCCCAGTTGTGTCCGCGTGACTGGGCGCCGTTCGGGCCGGTGAGCACCTGCCCGCTGGACGTCACGACGTTCGCCGGGAAGTCCTGCTCCGGCACCGCCTGGCGCACGCCCGGCACCTCGGCGATTTTGGAGATCAGCGTCTCCGGCACCGTGGTCTGTTCGCTGATCTGCTCGGACTCGCCGAAATCCGCGCCCGGCGGTTTCGTGGTCTGCGGACCGCCGACCACCACCGCGGCTTCGGCGTAGCGCTGGGTCGGGACTCCGGCGCGCAGGCCGGACTCCATGAGGATGCCGCAGCCCGCGACGAGCGCGGTGCCGCAGAGGATCGCGATGAACGCGCCGACGAACCCGCTCAGCCGGGCCTTCGTCGTCTGCAGAGCCAACGACCACATGGCGGTCACCACTCCCCGAGGTGGGTCATCCGCTCAGCAACCCGTTCCGGGGTCGGCTGCGGGAGGTGGCCGGCGAGCTTGCCGTCGGCGAGGAACAGCACGCCGTGCGCGGCGGACGCGGCGACCGGGTCGTGGGTGACCATCAACACGGTCTGGCCCATCTGGTCGACCACGGTGCGCAACAGGTCGAGCACCTGGCGCGCGGTGCGGGTGTCGAGCGCGCCGGTCGGTTCGTCGGCGAGCACGACCTCGGGGCGGGTGATCAGCGCGCGGGCGATCGCGACGCGCTGCTGCTGTCCGCCGGAGAGTTCCGCCGGGCGGTGCTCCAGCCGCTTCGCGATGCCGACGCCGTCGACGATCTCGCGCAGCCAGCGGGCGTCCGGCTTCTTGCCCGCCAATCGCATCGGCAGGGTGATGTTCTGCAGCACATTCAGCGACGGCAGCAGGTTGTAGGCCTGGAAAATGAACCCGATCCGGGTCCGGCGCAATTCGGTGAGCGACCGCTCACGGAGCCCGCCGAGTTCGGTTTCGCCGAGCAGCACCTTGCCCGAACTCGGCTTGTCCAGCCCGGCCGCGCAATGCAGGAAGGTGCTCTTGCCGGATCCCGACGGCCCCATGACCGCGGTGAAGGAGCCCCGCTGGATCCCGACCGACACCCCGTCCAGCGCGGTGACCGCGCCGTCGCCGGAGCCGTAGATCTTGCGCACCGCTTCCAGCCTCAGGGCGTGTGTACCGCCTGTGTTCATCTTCGCGTCGCTCCTCGGACCAGCAGATTCTCTGTCGGTATCGAAGTTATGGCCGCGGTCGGGCGAAAACGATCCCGAGCGCGGGAGTCTTGGGGGTAGCGCAGGCACCACCACGCCCGGTGGGGAGGTCCTAATGGGACAATGCGGGAGTGAAAAACCGGCTGCGCTCGTGGTGGTCCGGACTCCGCTATCTGCTGGTGGGGGCCGCGACCTCGTTCCTCGCCCTGCTGCTCTTTTTCGCGATGGCCATCGTGCTCGCGACGTGCTTGATCGGCGTCGGGATCCCGGCGCTGCCGGTCGCGCTGAAGCTGATCCGCTACCCGCTGCGCTTCGAACGCCGCCGGGCCGGCCGCAGGCTCGGCGAGCCGATCGCCGAGCCGTACGCGAACGTTTCGCCGATCCGCGACCCGGCGAGCCTGCGGGATCTCGCGTGGCTCGCCTCGCACGCCGTGGTCGGCTTCATCGTCGGGGTGCTCGCGTTCAGCCTGCCGCTCGGCGGGCTGCGCCAGATCCTCACTGGCGTGTTCTGGTGGCTGGTGCCCGGCGGAATCCAGAGCTCGCTGGAGTTCATGGTGAACTCGTGGCCGTCGGCCGCGCTCTGTGTTTTCAGCGGGCTCGTCATGATCGCGCTCACCTTCTGGGCCTCGCCGCTGGCGCGTTGGCAAGCACTCGCGACTCGGGCGCTTCTCGGCCCGCGGCCGGGCGCCTCGCTGACCGACCGGGTCGTCGAGCTGACCGCGACCCGCGCCGCCGCGCTCGAGGCGCACGGTGCGGAACTCCGCCGTCTCGAACGTGATCTGCACGACGGGACGCAGGCGCGACTGTCCGCGGTCGTGCTGCAGCTCGGCGTCGCTGATCAGCTTTTCGAAGGGAATCCGGCCAAGGCAAGGGAATTGCTCGGCAAGGCGCAGGACGCGGCGACCGAAGCGCTCGCCGAATTGCGCACCGTCGTGCGGAGCATCCACCCGCCGTTGCTGACCGACCGCGGCCTCGACGGCGCGATCACCGCTCTCGCCGATCGGTGCGCGGTTCCGTGCACTGTGGACGTTCGCAGCAGCGCGCGCCGACCGGCCGCGGTCGAGGCGGCGGTGTACTTCATCGTCGCCGAAACGCTCGCGAACGTGACCAAGCATTCCGGCGCCGAACAGGCGTCGATTACGCTCGACGGCACCATCGACACCCTGCGGATCCACATCCGCGACGACGGCCGCGGCGGCGCGGACGAATCCCAAGGCAGCGGGCTGGCCGGGATCCGGAAACGCGCCGAGGCCTTCGACGGGACGGTCACGCTCACGAGCCCGCCCGGTGGACCGACTGTTCTGGAAGTGGAGTTGCCATGCGGGTCGTGATCGTCGAGGACGACGCCCTGCTGCGAGAAGGTTTGGTGCTGCTGCTCGACACCTCGGGCATCGAGGTCGCCGCGGCTTTCGACAATACCGGCGAGTTCCTCGAGTTCGTCCGCGAAGACCGGCCGGACGCGGTGATCACCGACGTCCGCCTGCCCCCGACGCACACCGACGAGGGCCTGCGCGCGGCCGTGGAAGCGCGGCAACTGCACCCCGGGCTGCCGGTGCTGGTGCTGTCCGCGCATGTCGAGACCGGCTACGCGGCCGAGCTCCTCGCGGACGGCAAGGGCGCGGTCGGCTACCTGCTCAAGGAACGCGTCGGCAAGGTCGCCAAGTTCCTCGACTCGCTGCACCGAGTCGTCGAAGGCGGCACGGCGATGGACCCCGAGGTGGTGACCCAGCTGCTGGCCCACCGCCGCGACCCGATCGACGCCCTCACCGCGCGCGAACGCGAGGTGCTCGGGCTGATGGCGGAGGGGTACAACAACGCCACGATCGCGGAACTGCTGGTGGTGAGCGACGGGACAGTGCTGAAGCACATCCGCAACATCTTCGCGAAACTCGGCTTGCCGGAGGACAGCGGACACCGGCGGGTGCTGGCGGTGCTGGCTTATTTGAACGGGAAGAGGTAGCGCAGGCGCTACCACGAAGTTGGGGGTCTACGGCGTGGTTGCCGCCCCCGTCGGTCCATAGTGTTCTCGGCATGGAGACTTCCCGAAGCCGCACCGCCGGCGGCCCTGTTGTGACTACCTTGCTGTGGCTGGTTTTTCTCGCCGGCGCCGCCGCCAATTCGATCGGCCAGTTCGCCGGACTGGAGGACACTTACCGGTACATCGGCGGCGGTGTGGCGGGGGTGTGTTTGGTGATTCTGCTGGTGCGGTTTTTGGCGCGGCGCAAGGATTGATCAGGCGAGCCCGGCGATGAACTCGCTGAGCCGGCGGTTCGCTGGGCCGGGCTCGAACAAACCTTCCAACTCCGCCCGTGCGGCTTGCCGCCGGAACTCTCCCTCGTAGGAAGCGTCACCGGCGTTGTGCACCAACTCGGTCCACCAGCTCGCGAACGCCTGGTATTTCCAGACGTGGCGCAGCGCGGTCGCCGAGTAGCTGTCTAGCAGGCTTGAATCCTGTTCTTTCCGGTAGCGGACAACGGCGTCCGCGAACAGCTCGGCATCGTGCAGGGCCAGATTCATTCCTTTCGCACTCATCGGCGGGACGATGTGCGCCGCATCGCCGAGTAGATACAGACGGCCGTGATTCATCGTGCTGTGCACCACGCTTCGCAGCGGCACCAATTGGGTGCTGGCGATCGTGCCCCGAGTCATGGGTTCCTCGAACCGGGCTTCGATCTCGGTCCAGATGCGTTCGTCGGTCCATTCCTCGAGAGAGCTGTCCAGCGGGCATTGCAGATAGAACCGGCTCGCTTGCGGGCCTCGGGCGAATTGACCGGCGAAGCCGCGGCGGTGGAGTGCCATCATGGACTGGTGATTGGCGGGTACTTCCGCTAATACTGTCAGCCACGCGTAGCCGTATTCGTGGGTGCAGCGCGTGAGGTCGGGAATCGCGGCTCGGCTCACGCCGCGGTCTCCGTCGCATCCGGCGATGAATTCGCAGGCGATCGTTCGGTTGTCTGAGCACCGGACCAGCGGGCGGTCGAGGTTCTCGATCGAAGCGTCCACAGAGAAGCGGAGATCTCCGCCGTCGGCGAGGAAAACTTCGATCAGGTTCCGGACCAGGACTTGCTGGGGGCAGAACCGTCCGTCGTCTTGGTCGTCCGCGGCCAGGGCCAGCGGGCGGGTTTCGCCGTCGATGCGGAAGTTCAGCACCGGCTGGGTCGGGACGCCGCCGACGACCCGGTCTTCCAGGCCGTGTGCGCGGAACATCCGGGCCGCGCGGGTGTCGATGACTCCGGCTCGCTGGCGTTGTTCTACATATTCCCGGCTGCGTTTCTCCACGATGACGCAGTCGATTCCGCTGTGCCGCAGGAAAATCCCCAGGGTGAGCCCGGCGACTCCGGCGCCCACGATCACTACGGTGGTCTTCTCGTCCACTTCGGACGGTGTTGCGGTCATGTCTCCAGGTTCGCCGGAACCCAGCGGCCAGCGGTACCAGCAGCCCGACCAGGTCTTCCGGAAACCCGCCAAACCTCACCGGTCGGCGCGGCGCAGTTCCTGCTGATAGCGGCCGGGTGTCTGGCCGACCACGGCGGTGAACGCTTCGATGAAGCTGGTCGGATTGGCCCAGCCGAGCCGGGCTGCGGTGTCGATGACGGCGTCGCCCTCGGCCAGCCGGATGAGGGCGTGCTGCACTCGCAGCAGGCTGCGCCATTGGTGGAAGCTCATCCCCAGCTCGGTCTGGAACAGGCGGCTCAAGGTCCGCTCCCCTGCCCCGACAGTGCGGCCGAACTCGGCCAGCGTCAGCGACGTCGCAGGGTCGGCGTGGAGGAGATCGGTGACCGCGCGCAGGCGGTCGTCGGACGCGGCGGGTAAGTACATCGCTTCGTCGGGGCCGACGACCAGCTCGTCCACGACCACGCCACGCAGCCGTTCCCTGGCCTCCGGGCGAAGCTTCCGGCCGCTGGTGAGGACGAGCAAAGACTCCCGTAGCAGCGGGGACACTTCGAACACGGTCGGCTGATCCGGCAGCGACGCGGAGAGCTCCCCGGAGAACTCCAGCACCCGGACCTCGGTCTGGCCATACGCGCGGTGATAGTGCTCGAAACCCGGCGGCGTCCACGCGACCCGGTTGGCCGGAGCGACCCAGGTGCCGCGTTCGGTCGTGGTGGCGAGGACGCCCGCCGACGGATACAGCAGCTGGCCCTGGACATGCCGGTGCGGCGCGATGCCGTCCCCGTGCGCGAGGCGGCCGCGCTTCTCCACGATCTGCGAGACCACCGCGGGCCTCGGGCGGATTTCCGGCACGAGCCGAGCTTACTCGGAGTGACGCACCGGAATGCCCGATTTGTCGCCATGTTGCCGTGTCTTGAAGTACGTGAGGGGAACCCTGAGGGAATCTGATTCCCTCAGGGTTCCCCTCACGGACCACTGCCCGGCTTCCGCTCCCGGGTCCTGCATCGCAGCCTTAAGGGCCTGGTATTGAAGGTCAGGCCACCTTGGGCGTCGCCCGCGCGCCGAAGTGCATATACGGCTCGCCGGTCGGCAGCGTGTAGAACAGCACCGGCGTCCAGAACTGCCCGCCCGGCATCCGGAGCACGAACAGCGTGTCCGAGATCGCCACCAGGTCGAACTCCTGGACCTTGTCCGGCATCAGTTCCGCCAGCGGTCCGGTGGTCGTGTACACGACGCGCAAACCGCCCTCGCGCTCCACCACCTCGACGTGCGCGCCTGCCCGTTCGTACACGCCGAGGTGCCAGCTCGCGTCCACGGTGACCGGCGTTGCCGGGGGTTCGAGCGGACGCGGCATGGCGACGTCGGCGAGTTCGGCGAAGATCTCCCGGTACAGCTCGGTGTACAGATCCCGTGCGTGGCCGCCGTTCGTCAGCAGCGTGACCGCGAGGCCCGCGTCCGGCAGCAGGCGCAGGAACGCCGACTGGCCGATCGTGTTGCCGTCGTGGCCGATGACGCGGCGGCCGTTCCAGCCGTCGCGGATCCAGCCGAGGCCCCACGAATCGCCGAGGGTGTGCTTGTCCGGGACGTCGGCCTGCTTCTCCGCCATCGCCGCGGCCGATTCCGCCGACAGGATCCGCGTGCCGTCCGCGGTCAGGCCGCCGGTGAGGTGCAGGCGGGCGAAGGCGAGGACGTCCGCGGTGCGCGCGGTGATCAGACCGGCCGGTCCGGCCGAGCGCGGCAGCTGCCAGACCGGGGCCGGAACCGGGTCCGCGCCGTCCGGCGCGACGTGGCCGACGGCGGCGCGGAACAGCAGCGCCTCCTCCGGCAGCGTGACGGTGTGGGTGAGGCCGAGCGGGGTGTACAGCTTGTCTCGCATCGCGGCGTCCCAGGTCTTCCCGGTGAGCTTCTCGATCACCCGGCCCATGAGCACGAAACCCGAGTTGCAGTAGGAGAAAGTCGCGCCGAGAGGATGGTTCTGCGCGGCTTCGTCCAGCAGGTCGACGAACTTCTCGAGGCAATCGTCGCCGCGGCCGGTGTCGGTGAAGATGTCGCCGTCGATGCCGCTGGTGTGCGTCAGCAGGTGCCGCATGGTGACGCGTTTGGTCACCTCCGGGTCCGACAGGCGCAGTTCGGGCAGCACGTCGAGGATCGGGGCGTCGAGGTCGAGCAGGCCTTCGTCGACGAGCTGCATCACCACGGTCGACGTCCACACCTTGGAGATCGAGCCGATCTGGAACAGCGAATCCTCGGTGACCTCGACCTCGGTCGTCTTGTTCAGCACGCCGTGGGTCGCGAACACCTCCTCGCCGGTGTCGACGCGCAAGATGCCCAGCGACGCACCGGGAACGTCGTGCTTGCGCGCCAGTTCCGCCAGGCGACGGCTCCAGTGCGCGGCGTCGATCGGCACCCGCGAACCGGCGTACTGCTCGATCCAGTCGACCACGCGCTGGTTGTAGTCAGCGCGATGCGAAGGCGGACCGTCCAAAACGAACAGATGCGCGCCGCCCGGGTACAGCACCAGCCGGGACGGCACGTCGCGCTCGCGCAGCGCGGTGAACCACTGCTCGGCCTGCCCGACCGGGCACCGGACGTCTTCGCCGCCCTGGAGGATCAACGTCGGCGTGCGGACCTGTTCGACCTGCGCGTGCGGCGAGGACTTCTCGTACTTGCCCGACGAAAGCCCGGAGAATTCGTTGACTGCCATGTAGTGGCCGCCGTCGGACGTCCCGGCCAGGCTGGTCAGGTCGCTGACGACGCCACCGGCGACCGCTGCGGCGAATCGGTCGTCGCGGCTGGTGAGGTAGCAGGTCATGTAGCCGCCGTAGCTGTATCCGGTGACGGCGAGGCGGTCCGGGTCGGCGAGACCTTCGGCGACGAGCTGGTCGATCGGCTCGAGGAAGTCCGGCGCGTCCGCGCTGCCCCACGCGCCGATCGCCGCGGTGAAGAACTCTTCGCCGTAGCCGTCGCTGGCTCGCGGGTTGATCAGCAGCACTGCCCAGCCGCGCGCGGCAAGTGTTTGGTGGTACAGGTGAATCGAATCCGCCGCGCCGTTCCACGAGTTGTGCGGGCCGCCGTGGATGTCGATCAGCAGCGGCTGCGGGCCAGTGCGTTCGGGGTCGCGGATGAGCCAGCCCTGGACGACAGTGCCGTCGCTGATGGTAAATTCGCGCGACTCGCGGCCGAACAATTCCACTTCGGACACTGCGTCGCCGTGCTTCGTGCGCACGTCGACCGAACCCGTGGCACGGTCGAGAACGGCGATCTCGCCGAAGGAATCGCTGGTTGCCAGCACAATCGCGGCTTGGCCGCCGACCAAGTCCACTCCGGACACCACGTTGCCGTCGCCCACCAGCACCGGACGCGGGTCTCCGCCGGCAAGGTCCACTTCGTACAGATGGGTGCAGCCGCGGTCGCGGATCGCGAACAGCACGACGTCGCCCGCCTCGTTCAGCTGCGGCAGCGCGCCCGGGTAGCCGGGGCCGCCGGACATTACGTTACGGTCGAGGCTGGCGGCCAGGTTGACCGTCTCGCCGCCGTCCAGCGGAACGCGCAGCAGACCGAGGTGCCCGGTGATGGTGTCGGTGCGGCCGACCATCAGCAGCGCCTTGCCGTCGGTGGTCCAGCCGACCGTGCCCGCCATGCCCTGGTCGGTGCCGACCAGGCGCGGTTCGGCGTTCCGCTCGGTGACGTCGAGGACGTAGGCGGAGGACCGGAAGGTGAGGTCGGCGTCGTCGTCGAGGGACGCGGTGAACGCGACGTGCTTGCCGTCGGGCGACCAGGCGGGCTGGCCCGCGTGCCAGTCGCCGAAGGTGCGCTGCTGGACTTCTCCGGTGGCGACGTCGAGGACGTGGATGTGGCCGCGGAGGGTCTTCAGCAGGCCGGGGCCATCGGACTTGTAGTCCAGCCGCTCGGCGACGATCGGTGTGTTCGCCGGCGGCGCTTCGACAATCGCGGCGAGGTCGATCGCCGCGGAGAACGCGATCTTGCTGCCGTCCGGGCTCCACACCGGTGCGCCCGCGCCGAGCGGGAGCTTGGTGAGCTGCTCGGCCTCGCCGCCGTCCGCCGGGAGGACCCACACCTGCGGCGGACCGTCCTGGGCGCGCAGGAACGCCAACCGGGAACCGTCCGGAGCCCATTTCGGTGCCGCGTCAGCGTTTCCGCGGGTGAGCTGGCGGGCCTCGCCGGAGGCGGTGCCGACCGTCCAGAGCGCGTCGACGTTCCGGTCCTCCTCCCGGTCCGCGGTCCGCAGCACGTAGACGATGCGGCTGCCGTCCGGCGAAAGCGCGGGCTGGCTGGGCGCGGCGAGGTCGTACAGGTCATCGATGCCGAGACGGCGGGTCATACGCTGGCTCCTTGGGAGATCGCGGGCTCGTGGCCCTCGGATTCGCTTTCGCTGAAGTGGCAGGCCGACGCGTGTCGCCGGGGTGCGGCGTCCTCGGCCGGATCCGCCCGCAGGCAGATCTCGCGGTCGCTCCGCACGAGCGGGCCGACCGGGCAGCGCGGGTGGTACCGGCATCCGGCGGGCGGATGGTGCGGATCGGCCGGTTCCGTGTCCGCGGTCGCACCGGGTTCGAGGTCGAACAGCGACTTGTGCGCCGACGGGGCGGCGTCGAGCAGGTCGCGGGTGTAGGGATGCTGCGGATCGGTGAGCACCTGCTCGGCCGGTCCGGCTTCGACGATCCGGCCGAGGTACATCACCGCGACGAAATCGCTGAGATACCGGATCACGGCGAGGTTGTGCGAGATGAACAGCATCGACAGGTCGAGTTGCCGCTGCACTTCACGCACGAGATTGAGCACCGCGCCCTGCACCGAAACGTCGAGCGCGGAAGTGATCTCGTCCGCGATCAACGCTTCCGGCTGACCCGCGAGCGCCCGGGCGAGCGCGACGCGTTGCCGCTGGCCGCCGGAGAGCTGGCCCGGCAGGTGCGCGGCACGTTCCGGATCGAGGTTCACCAGCTCCAGCAGCCGGGCGACCTCGGCTCGGCGATCCGTCCCGCGCGGCATGGCTTCGGCGATCGACTCGCCGATGGTCATCCGCGGGTTGAGCGAGGAGTACGGGTCCTGGAACACCATCTGCAGCGGGCGCCGGCGCGGGAGTTTCCGCACGTCCACGCCGCCGAGCAGCACCCGCCCCGCACTCACCGGCGACAGTCCGACGGCCGCCCGGGCGAGCGTCGACTTGCCGGAACCCGATTCGCCGACCAGGCCGACGACCTTGCCCGCCGGGACGGTCAGCGAAACGCCGTCCACCGCGGTGAGCCCGCGCCGTCCGCCGTACCGGACGCTGACCGAGTCGAAGACCAACTCGCTCATTCCGCTCCTCCCTCGTCCGACCTTGCCTCGCCGCGCCGACTGTCCGTGAGGGGAACCCTGAGGGACTCTGAATCCCTCAGGGTTCCCCTCACGGACCTTGGCCAGCGGGGGCGGAGCGGGGCGGTCATTTCGCACTTCCAGAGGTGGCGGTGGCGCCCACTGCTTCCGACACTGCCGCATCCGGATGCCAGCACGCCACCCGATGTTCCGGCGCGAGCACGGTCAGTTCCGGGTCCTCCTCGCGACACTGGTCGGTCGCCACCGGACAGCGGCTCGCGAACGCGCAGCCGGACGGCATCTGGTCCGGTTCCGGCGGACGGCCGGGGATCACCGCGAGCGGCGCGTCCGGGTCCGTCTCCAGGTCGATCGTCGTGGCCAGCAGCGCCCGCGTGTACGGATGCCGCGGCGTGATGTCCGGTCCGGCGGCGGGGAGATCCTCCACGATCCGTCCGGCGTACATCACCAGAATCCGTTCGCACGTCTGGGAAACGACCGCGATGTCGTGACTGATCAGGATGATCGCGGTGTCGCGTTCGGCGCGGGTCTGGGCCAGCAACCGCAGCAATTGCCGTTGCACGGTCACGTCCAGCGCCGTTGTCGGTTCGTCGGCGATGATCAGCCTCGGGTCGCCCATCAGGCCCATGCCGATCATCGCGCGCTGCCGCATGCCGCCGGAAAACTCGTGCGGGTACTGCTTCGCCCGCCGTTCCGCCGCCGGAATGCGTACCGCGCGCAGCCGGTCGACCGCTCGCTCCAACGCCTTGGTTCGCGAGAGTCCTTGGTGCTGCTCGGAAACCTCGGCGAGCTGACGGCCGATCCGCCGGGTCGGGTTGAACGACGTCATCGGGTCCTGGAACACCATCGCCAGCGACGTCCCGAGCAGCGTCCGCAATTCGCGTTCCGGCGTGGTGAGCACCGGAGTTCCGGCGAAGTCCAGCCGGTCCGCGGTCACCGAACCGGGCGATTCGATCAGCCGCGACACCGCGAGTCCGGTCAAGCTCTTGCCCGAACCGGATTCGCCGACCACTCCGATCGCCTCGCCCGCTCGTACGGTGAAGCTCACGCCGCGCACCGGAACCGTCCAGCCCGCCGGGCGGGGGAAGGCGACTTCCAGGTTCTCGACGACCAGCACAGCGTCATCCGCGGAGACTGGATCCACTTTGGACTTTCGCAGCACGCGAGGAGTGAGCCGTGGCAACCGGGTTCGCACGCCGATCACTCCGGCGACAGTCTCGCCGAAGAGGTTGAACGCGAGCCCCGCGAGGACCACCGCGACGCCGGGAGCGAGCGCCGCCGCCGGGTTGACGTAGATGCCGTTGAGGCCCTCGTTGAGCAGCCGCCCCCAGTCGTAATCCGGGGCCTGCACGCCGATCCCGAGGAACGACAGCCCGGAGAACGCCAGCAGCGAACCACCGGCGCCGATGGTGGCGTTGACCGCCAGCGGCTCGCCGATGTTCGGCAGAATGTGCCGGAACAGCAACCGGATCCGGCCCACCCCGGCGACTCGCGCGGCGGACACGAAGTCCCGTCCGGCCACGGAAGCCGACAGCGTCTGCGTCAGCCGGGCGAACTGCGGAGCCAGCGCGAACCCGATCGCCATCACCGCGCCTTGGGTGCCCACGCCGAAAATGACCGCGAAGAACAGCACCAGCAGCAGCCCGGGGAACGCGACCGCGATGTTCACCGCCGCCGTCAGCAATCTGCCCAGCGGGCGCGGCAGCACCGCGGGCAGCATGCCGAGCACCAGTCCGGTCGCGACGCCGAGTGCCGCGGCGATCAGCGCCAGCAGCACCGAAAGCCGGGTCGCCACCAGCACCCGGTAGAAGATGTCACGGCCCAGTTCGTCGGTGCCGACCAGGTGGTCGCCCGACGGGCCCTGGCCGATCGCGTTCGTGTCGATCGCCGAAGCCGCGTCCTGCCACAGGATCGGGCCCAGCACCGCGACCGCGATCACCAGTACGAGCAGGACGGCGGCGAACGCGCCGAGCGGGGTGCGCACGGCGGCCAGCCACTGTTGTCCGCGCCGTTTCGCCATCTCAGTTCTCCCGGATCGTCGAACGCGGATCGAGGATCGCCAGCAGCACATCCACGATGAGGTTCACCAGCAGCACGCCGATGCCGTACACGAGCACGATCCCCTGCACCAGCGGATAGTCCTTCTGCAGAATGGATTGCGAGATCGTCGAACCGAGGCCCGGCCACGCGAACACGTTCTCCACCAGCACGGTGCCCGCGACCAGGGTGGTGAGCATCATCCCGCCGAGCGTCAGCGTCGCGGTCAGCGCGTTCGGCAGCGCGTGGCGCAGGTAGACGATCCGGGCGGGCAGCCGTTTCGCTCGCGCGGTGCGGACGAAATCGTTGCCCAGCACGGAAAGCGTCTCCACCCGGACGATCCGGGACATCGTCGAGGTCGGACCCAGTGCCAAGGCGATGATCGGCAGCACAAGCGAACCCGCGCCCTCGTGGCCGGCCACCGGGAACCAGCCGAGCTGCACCGCGAAGAACGCCACCAGTGCCACCGCGACGAGGAACTCCGGGATCGCGGCGAACAGCACGGTGGTCGAGGTGAAGCCGAGTTCGGCGCCGCGACGGCGACCGCCGCGAGTCAGCACGGCGAAGGTCAGGCCGAGCGGGATCGCCAGCCCGATGACCACCACGAACGCGGGGAGCGCCAACTGCAGCGTCGCCGGGAGCCGGTCGGAGATGACGTCGCCGACCGGTTGCCCGGTCAGCATCGACGTGCCGAAATCGCCGCGGAAGAGCCCGCCGAAGTAGTCGAGGTACTGCTGCCACAGCGGATGGTCCAGCCCGAGCGCGGCGCGGCGGGCGTTGACCATCTCGATCGGCGCGGTCAGGCCCAGCGCCGAACGCACCGGGTCGCCCGGGATCAGCTGGATCATCAGGAACGCCATGGTCACCAGCACCCACAGCGACACCACGAACCGCCCGAGGCGGCGGGCGCCGAAGGCCAGCCAGGGGCTGACCTTCGGGCCCGCGACGGCGATCGCGCCGGTCATCAGGCGTACATCCGGATGGTGGTCGGCTTGAGGTAGCCGTTGACGATCTCGAACTTCGCGTTGCTGCCGTAGGTCGGGACCACCGTGTTCGCGAACTGCACGACGTCCTGCTTCTCGAACAGCGCCGATTCCGCGGCCATCCAGTCCGCGCAGCCCGCTTGCCCGGCCTGGGTGGACGCCTTGGCGACCAGCGCGTCGTACTGCGGGTTCTTGATGTGCGCGAAGTTCGTGCCCTCCGGCGGCTGCCCGCCGGACATGAACGGCACCAGCTGGCTGGGCAGGGTGAGGCCGAGCGGAGCCATCGAGATGTCCCACTCGCCGGTGGCGAACAGCGCCTGGCTGAGGCCGGGGCTGTCGACGCCCTTGAGCTGGACGTCGACGCCGACGCTCTTCCAGCCCTGCTGCATCAGCTCCGCGCCAGGGGCCATCGTCGGTCCGGCCTGCGTGCCGTAGATCGCGGTCAGCGACAGCCGCTTCCCGTCCTTGACGCGAATGCCGTCCGGCCCCGGCTTCCAGCCCGCCTGATCGAGTGCCGCCTTGGCCGCGGCGACGTCGAATCCAGGGATCTTGCCGGTGACCGAATCGCCGTCGCAGGGCCGCGGTTCGATGGTGACCATGCCCTTGACCGGCGCGCTGCCGTCCCGGGTCAGCACCTTCGCGACCTGCGGGAGGTCGAGCGCCTGGGTCAGCGCGCGGCGCATCGCCTGGTCGGCGCCGAACCGGCCGGGAGCCTGGTTGAAGAACAGCTCGCCGAACGGGGAGACGATGTCGGAGTGGTACAGCCGCTGCGCCTTGAGCCGCTGCTGGTCCTGCCCGATCACTGAGCCGGCGTTGACCTCTCCGGACAGCAGCAGGTTCGACATCGTCGTCATGTTCGGAACGACCCGGACGACGATCTTGTCCGGCAGGCCCTGCTGCTTCGGGTCGAACTGGCCAGGACCCCAGGTGTAGTCCTTGCGCCGGGTCAGGGTGTAGTGGTCGTTCGGGACGATCTCGGACACGGCGAACATGCCGGTGCCGTTCTCTCCCTTGGCGAGCGTCTTCCGGTCGGCCATTCCCTTGGCGCAGACGATCGGCAGACCGGCGATGTTGCGGAGCAGGAACGCGTCCGGCGCGCCGCTGGTGATCTTGACCGTGCCCTCGCCGGCGACCGCTTTGGTGCCGCTCTTCACCGTGACGCCCGCCAGCGGGGACTTGTTCGCCGGGTCGCCGATGAAGTTGATGTTCGCCGCCACGTCGTTCGCGGTCAGCGGACTCCCGTCGGCGCAGGCGACCCCCTTGCGCAGGGTGAACGAAGCGGTGGTCGTGTCCGCTTCCCACTTCTCCGCGAGCGCCGCCTCCGGCTGGCCCTTGGAGTCGAGGTTGATCAGGGAGTCGTAGAGGAACCCGTCGATATTGCGGGCGACCGACAGCACGGTGATCGCCGGGTCGAGCGTTCCCGGATCGGTCGGGATCGCATAGGTGAAAGTCTTGCCGTCGACCAGTTTCTGGTTCGCGGTCCGGTCCGTCCCGGATTGCGCTGATCCCCCGCACGCGCTCACGGTCAAGGCCACCACGCCCGCCATCGCGGCGGTGAGCCGGGCAGTTTTCATGGGATTTCTCCTACGGGGTCGCGCTCTGGAGGTGGTCGAGCGCCAGCCGGGCGGCGGCGCCGATGGACGCGTCGACCGCGGGAAGGCGGTCTTCGAGAGAATGCGCGCGAGTGAACACCGCGACCGCGAACCGGCGGCCGTCCCCCAGGGTCACCACGCCCGCTTCGTTGCGGATTCCGGGCAGCGTCCCGGTTTTCGCCGCCACCCGCACGCCGGACGGGAAGCCCGACGACAATCGGTGCGGCCAGATCTGCTGCGCCATGATCGTGCGGACCCGTTCGCACGCTTCGGGTTCGCCTGCCCGGTCGGTCCAGATCGCGTCGAGCAGCGTCGTGATCTCGCGCGGCGTGGACGACGTGGTGCGCTCCGGATCGCGGACCGACAGCTTGTCCATCTGCTCCGGCGTCGCTTCGCTGAAAAGAGCTTCGAGGTCGGAATCCGGGGTGCCGCCGAGATCCGCGATGACAGACGCGAACAGGTCCTCGCAGCAGCCGATCAGCCGGGTGCGGGCGAGCCCGAGATCGGCCAGCACGCGGTCCACCGTTTCCTGGCCGAGCCGGTGGTAGAGGACGTCGGTCGCGGCGTTGTCGCTCATCGTGAGCATGAAGTGCGCGAGGTCGCGCCAGCTCATCTCGACGTCGTCGGCGCAGCCCGCGGTGCCGATGCCGCCGATGCGGTACCGCGCGGTCACCAAGGTCTGTTCGGTGTCATCGAGACGTCCGGCGGCGACCTCGCGGGCATAGGCGAGCGCCACCGGGATCTTGAACACCGAGGCCAGGACGACCGGGTCGTCTCCGCCCGCCGACACTTCGGGGCCCTGCACGCCGATCTCCCGGGCGTGCAGGAACCCTTCCGCGCCAGCGTCGGCGAAGACGGCCTCGATCTGTTCGCGGATCCCGCTCACTGGGTGACCCGTCGGTCGGCGCGTCCGGTGTGCATGAACTGCGCGCGGCCGTTGCCGTCGTCACCGATGAACGCGTGTGCCATGTAGACACCGGGCAACTGCGCGGTTTTCGCGACGAACGTGTCGCCCCGGCTCGGCAGCAGTTCTTCCTTCCCCGAGGGTGCGCCGATCTCGGCGAAGATTCCCTTCGGGGTGCGGCTCATCCAGAGCTTGCCGTCCTCCTCGGTGACGACCGTGTCGGCGACCATCGACGAGTACTCGCCCACGTACCGGGAAAAGTCGGCCGGAGCGGCCGCGGGATTCGGCTCGGGCCGTGCCGGAACGGTGACACCCGCGAGTTCGTCCAGCAGCTTCGCGAAGATCTCCTGGTACACGTGCATCGGCTGACCGCCGTTGGTCAGCAGCGCGACCGCCACGCCCTTCTCCGGAACCACGCGCAGGAAGGCTGACTGGCCGATGGTGCCGCCGTCGTGGCCGATCACCTTGCCGCCGTCCCAGTCGAAGAGCATCCAGCCGAGGCCCCAGCTGTCGGACATCCCGAGGTAGGGCACGTCCACCTGCGCTTCGCGCATCGCGAGCAGCGATTCCGGCAGGACCACCTGGGTGCCGTCGTCGGCCTTGCCCTCGTTCAGGTGCATCCGGACGAACGTCAGCAGGTCGCGCGGGCGCATCGCGAGCGTCGAACCGGCGGGCGAGTTCGAGCGGGTGAGCGCCCAGATCGGCGCGGGCACCGGGTCCTCGCCCGGCTTCGGGGAAACGTGGCCGATCGCGGCGCGGTAGCGGATCGCGTCGTACGGGCCGGATGCCGCGTGGGTCAGGCCGAGCGGCGCGAAGAGGTGGTCGCGCACGCAGTCGTCCCAGCACTTGCCGCGCAGCACCTCGATCACGCGGCCGAGCACGCAGTAGCCGGCGTTGTTGTAGGAGAACCGCTCGCCCGGTGGGAAGAGCTGCGGCACGTCGGACAGCGTCGCGACGAGCTTCTCCACGCAGTCGTCGCCGGGTCCGGTGTCGGTGAAGATGTCGCCTTCGAAGCCGGCGGTGTGACAGGTCAGCTGACGGACCGTGATCGCCGCCGCGGCCTCGTCGTCGCCGAGCACGAACTCGGGAAGGTAGTCGCGCACCGGCCGGTCGAGGTCCAGCCTGCCCTCGTCGACGAGCTGCATCGCCAGCGTGGTCGTCCACACCTTGGTGATCGACCCGATCTGGAACACCGAGTCCACAGTGGACTCCACGCCGGTGCCCTTGTTCAGGATGCCCGCCGAGTGGTCGATCACCTCGCCGCCGGCGAGCACCGCGATCGCGGCTCCGGGGACCTGATGCTTGGCCAGCAGAGCGGCGAAATTCTCCTGAAGCCAGGTCTCGATCTCGGAAATTTTCGACATGTGCACCTTCTGTCCGGGGGATGGTGGACCGGCGTTTCGGAAATGCTAGGTCGGTGGCGGACGTCACTTGTTCGTCCGGACCGAGGAGAGCCGGGGGAAAGTTCCTCCGCTCCGACGAATCAAGCCGTGCGCAGGGACTCAATCGCCGTCGCCGCGGCGAAACCGATGAACGCGTCGCGCTCGGGCACCCTCGACCGGGAATCCTCGGCGCGGGTGAACACGGCGACGGAGTAGCGGCCGCCGTCCGGGTACTCGACCACGCCGACCTCGTTGCGCACGGCGGGCAACGTCCCGGTCTTGCCGCTGGTGCGGATGCGATCGTCCGGGAACCCGGAACGCAGCCGGTGCGGCCAGACCTGCAGTTCCATCCAGCGCCGGACGTCCGCGCACGCCTCCGGGGCGGCCGCTTCGTCGCGCCAGATCAGTCCCAGCAGCCGGGTCATTTCGGCGGCGGTGGTGCTGCACGATTTCTCCGGTTGCAGCGCGCGCAACCCGGAAACCTGTTCGTAGGTCAGTTCGGCGAGCGCGCGTTCGTCGTCCTCGTAAGAAACCCCGAGATCCTCGCCGATGGTGGCCAGCAGTTCACCGCAGTCCTGCGGCACGACGGTTCGCGTGAATCCGAGGCGCCGCAACGTGCTATTCACCGCGTCTTTGCCGACTTCGGCGAGAATCAGGTCCGTGGCAACGTTGTCACTGATTCCGATCATCAGAACCGCCAAATCGTGCCAGGACATCGAGACGTCGTGCCGGAAGGTGGCGAGACCGTACGGGCTCGGTGTCGGATGCCCGGGCTTGACGGTGATGCGGATACCGAGATCGAGCTTTCCGTCGGCGGCCTGGCGGGCGAGTTCCAGCGCGATCGGAACCTTGAACACCGACGCGGGAACGACCGGAACGTCCTGTCCGATGCCGAGACTGCGCGCGCCGTCGACCTCGGCGGCGTGCAGCCGGACCTCGACGCCGACCTCTTCGGCGCGGCGGGTGATCGTTTCGGATGCGGTGGCCATGGCCCTCCTGTCTACTGTGGACTTCTCCGGCAGCAGGCAGGGAGTTCTTGGTGCGACCCGAAAACCACACTGGTCCGGCCTGCCGATTCCCCATTGTCTTGGGCTCGGCGGCGCCCGGGGTTGGTGCGTTCGCAGGAAGGTTGCCGCGCGTTTCCCGTCAGGAGAGCAAGACTCAGGCCTCTTCGGGCCGTTCCACCCGCGGCAGCAAGTGCAGTTGCACCATCGCCGCGAACCGGTCCCCCGGGTCGTCCAGATCGATTCCGCCCACTTCGGCCAGCCGGCGCAGCCGGTACCGGAACGTGCTCGGGTGCACGTACGCCGCCGCCGAAGCCGCGCTGATGTCGCCGAACGAATCGAGCCAGCACCGCAGCGTGTGCACCAGCTGCGACTGGTGCTTGGTGTCGTACTCCAGCAGCCGCGCGATGGGCCCGGTCGCGACGTCGCCTCGGGCGGCGGAAAGGTCGGCCAGTTCCAGCATCAACGCCTCGATGTGCGCGTCCTCGGCGGCGATCACCCGCTTCGAGCCGCCGTTGGTGAGCAGCACCCGCAACGCGCGGTCGGCCCCGTCGCGGGACGCGCGCAAACCGGATCCGTCGAGGGCCAGCGGGCCGATGCCGATCGCGGCGGCGACCCGGCGGCCGGTGCGTTCCAGGAAAGTCGACGCGACGCGCACCGAGCGTTCGCGGCAATCGCCGTGGTTCCCGGGCATCGGGACGATGCCATACGCGACGTCGCCGACCAGCGCGACCGCCGATCGAGGCTGAACGGCGCTGAGGTGCATGGCGAACGCGTCGGCGACCCGCTGGCGTTCCGCGACCAGCCGGAGATCGTCGTCGGGTGCTTCGATCAGACCCATGGCGAGCACGATCGTGGGCTGGCCCAGCAACCCGAGGCGCGCGATGGCTTCCTGCGCGCCGGAACCGCCTTCGAGAGCGGTGCTGACCAGGTCGGCTCGTAACCGGCGTTCGACGTCCGCCCCCGCGCGCAGCCGAAGCATATGCAGCGCAACGATTTTCGAAGCGTCGACCAACGCCGCGGTACGTTCTTCGCTTAGCTCTTTGTCGACAGCGGCCCAAATCGACCCGAGGACCTCGTCACCGGCCCGGACCGCGAGGGCGGCGCGGATCATGACGATCTTCTTGTCGTAGCCGTCGCCCGGATAGACGTAAACCGGGCCTTGATCGCGATAGAGCCGCTCGAAAACGCCGTCCTTCTCCAGTTCGCGAGTGAACCGTTCGGGCACCTGGCGGCCGAGGATCGTCTCGACCCGCGAAGGGTCGGCCTCGTCCTGACGGCCGGAGAACGCGAGCACGCGCGAGTTGCGGTCCTCGATGGTGACCGGCGCGTCGAGCAGCGCGGCGATGGCGTTGGCGAGCGCGAAAAGATCGCCGGACGGCATCCCGCCGAGCGTCTGCGGGGAGACATCGCCGACGTCGCCCTCCGCGAGCAGCGTGCGGAGCATGGCGGCCAGCTGCGCCCACGACGCGCCGCTGGCAAGCCCGAGCAGCGCGACCCCGGAGGAATTCGCCGCCCGCACGAGTTCCGTCGATGCGGCGACCGGCGCTCGCACGACCAGTGCGGTCGCTCCGCGCGCGGCGACGGTGTGCAGGAGCCGGACGATCTCGCCGGATTCGCGCACGCCGACGCCGAGGACGACCGCCTGTGCCGGGAATTCCGCGTCGTCGTGCGGGTCGTGAATCACCACCCCGCCGAGCTGCCGCCGCGTGTCGCGGCCGACGGCGACCGGTTCGAGGAGCACGTCCCCGAGAGCTTCGAGGACGCGTCCCAGACTCGTGTGCGGTTTGCTCGGCACCGGTGTCAGCACCCCCCGAAGGTAGATCCGGCCTCGTGCGGACCGGCTGGTCCGATCCGACCAAATCTACCTCCGGAATTCGTAGCGGGCTACGAACCGATCCACACCTTTGCCGTGGTCACCTCGTCGAGCAGCTCCGGAATCGGCACCACGCCGAGACCCGGTCCGGTCGGCACCGGGAGGTGGCCGTCAGACAGCACGAACGGCTCGGTGATGTCGGTTTTATAGAACCGGTCCGACGCCGAGGTGTCGCCGGGCAGGGTGAAGTTCGGCAGCGAGGCCAGCGCGACATTGGCCGCCCGGCCGAGGCCGGTCTCGATCATCCCGCCGCACCACACCGGGATCCCGTGCGCCGCGCACACGTCGTGCACCCGCCGCGCCTCCAGGTAACCGCCGACGCGGCCCGGTTTGATGTTCACGATCTGGACCGCGCCCAGCTTGATCGCGTCCGCCGCCGCGCGCGCCGACACGATCGACTCGTCGAGGCAGATCGGCGTCTGGATCCGGCGGGCCAGCTCGGCGTGGCCGAGCACGTCCTCCTCTTCCAGCGGCTGCTCGATCAGCAGCAGGCCGAACGGGTCGAGCCGGGCCAGCTGCGGCGCGTCGCCGAGGGTGTAGGCGGTGTTCGCGTCGACCTGCAGCAGCACGTCGTCGCCGAAGCGTTCGCGGACCGCGCGCACCGGCTCGACGTCCCAACCGGGTTCGATCTTCAGCTTGATCCGGACGTAGCCTTCGTCGAGGTATCCGCCCACGACGTCGAGCAGCTGCGGGATGGTGTCCATGATCCCGACCGAAACGCCGCACGGCACGGAATCGCGCACGGACCCGAGTTCGGCGGCGAACGACCGCTCGTGCGCGCGGAGTTCGGCGTCGAGCACCGCCATCTCCAGCGCGCCCTTGGCCATCCGGTGGCCCTTGAACTTCGCCAGCAGCGGCGTCACTTTCGCCGCGGTGACGTCTTCCGCGGCCAGCAGCGCCGGGATCAAGTGGTGCCGCAGCACGTGTTCCGCGCCGTCGTTGTACTCCGACGAGTACACCGGCCCGGCCATCGTCACGCATTCGCCCCAGCCCTCGCCGGCCGGCGTGACCGCGCGCAGCAGCAAGAGCTCGCGGACGGACTGGGTGCCGAACGAAGTCCGGAACGGGGCGACGAGCGGCATCTGCACCCGGCGCAGTTCCACACCGCTGAGTTTCACTGCTCCTCCTTGGAGATCACGTAAAAGCCGGCTCGGTCGAAGCCGGTCACCCGGCCCCCGGCGGCCATCAGCCCGCCGAGCGATTCGCGCAGCGCGACCCGCCACGCGTCCGCCTTGCCGGGATCCGTGGTGCGCAAGCCTTCGATGTCGGACGGGACCGCGACGAGCACCACCGGGGCGTCCGCGGAACCGGCGGCCGGACCACCGTCATCGGCCACTTCAAGGGCCACTGCCGCGCCTTGGTCGAGCAACGTCTTCGCGTCGGTGCGGATCGGTTCGCCGAACGCGGCGGTCCGCACTGTCGGACTGGCCAGGTCCCAGGACACCATCAGCCGATCGGTGTCGCCCGAACCGTTGATGCCGTCCGCCATCGGGCCGTAGAAATCCCGCAGATAACGCACCGGGAGCGCGCCGAGTTTGCCGAGGTTGAAATAGCCGTTGCGGCGCACCAGCGGGTCGAACGTCCATTTGATCGTCGAGACGTCCTGTCCGAGCGCCCAGCCGCGCTGATGCAATTTCAGCGCGTACCCGATTCCGCGACCCGCGCCGGCCTTCGCGACTCCGGCGATGTGACTGTGCAGGCTGCCTTTTCCGGGGTTTCCGAAAAAGCCGACGCACGCACCGAACATTTCTCCGTCGGCGAACGCGCCTGCCACGTAATTTCCCGCCGACGAGAGCGCGCGCAGCAGTTCCGGGTTCACCGGCCGGGTGCCCGGCGCGGACCGCCAGATCGTCTCGAACAGCACTCCGACCGCGGTCATTTCCGCGATCTCGGTGATTTCCCGGACTTCGACCCCCGAGGCGGCAGCCGCCGCTTCAGCGGCCGCGACCGCCTCGTCGCACACTTCCGCCGCGACGGGTCTTTCAGTGTTCATCGCAAGATTCGTCACGGGATGATCCTTTCCCGGCTTCCCCACCGACGTCACCGTCGTGCTCGACCAGAATCGTCCACCGGATTCGTCTGAATCGACGGACTCCCCTTCGCCAGCACGTTCTCCACCAGCGCGGCCAGCAACGCGGTCCGCTTCGGCAATTCCTCGACCAGGACATGTTCGTGATCCGCGTGCGCACCGCCGCCGACCGCGCCGAGACCGTCGAGCGTCGGCACACCGAGACCCGCGGTGTAATTGCCGTCCGAAGCCCCTCCGACGGCTGCCTCGGTCAATTCCGGCAAGCCCAGTTCCGAGGCCAGTTCCTTTGCCAGCCCGTACAACGCGGCTGACGAAACAGCGTCCAGCGGCGGACGATTGATCCCGCCGGTGACCCTCACCTGCGCGTCGTCGAGGACCGGTTGCAGCGCGCGGACTTCTCGGTCGACGCGGAGTTGTTCTTCCTCGTCCCACACCCGCACGTCGACCTCGACCGCAGCCGCGGCGGGCACGGTATTCACCGTGGTACCAGCCGAAAGCACTGTCGGCACGACGCTGGTCCCACGCTCCGGACTGGCGAGCGCGGCGACGGCGAGCACCTGATGCGCGAGCTCGATCCCGGCGTTGATCCCCTTCTCCGGTTCGAGCCCGGCGTGCGAGGCGCGTCCGGTCACCTCGATCCGGTAGTGGGAAACGCCTTTGCGCCGAGTCTTGATCGCGCCGCCGTCCGCTGAGGCTTCCAGCACGAACGCCGCCGCGCAGCCCTGCGCTTCTTCCTCGATCAGCCCGCGCGACGACGGCGAGCCCAGCTCCTCGTCGCCGGTGACCAAAATGGACAGTCCACTCCGGTCTTCCAGCGAAGCCGCGACGTGCAACGCCATCACGACGCCGGTCTTCATGTCGAAGCAGCCCGGACCGCGCAATACCCCGTCCTGCACGGAAAACGGATGCGTCTCCAGTGAGCCCATCGGCCAGACCGTGTCGTGGTGGCCGAGCAGCAGCACGCGCGCCGGGCCGTCACCGAACCGCCAGCGCAGATGCGTCCGTCCATCCAGGACAATCCGCTCCGGCTCCACGCCCAGCAACGCCTTGCCGACGCCAGTCAGCACGTCCGCGCTGTGCGCCACCGCGTCGAGATCGGACGACGGGGATTCACAGCACACCAACGTTTCGATGTCGGCAAGCAAATCGTCCACAGTGAACTCGGTCATCGCGGTTCCCCTCGCAGCGGCTGGCCCGGGAACGCGTCGGTCAGCAGCTGCCCGTCGCGCACCACCGGAGTGCCCGCGACGAACAGGTGCCGGACGCCGACCGCGGGCCGGGTAGCGTCGAAATACGTTGCGGTGTCAGTGATCGTGGCCGGATCGAGGACGACGATGTCCGCGTCCGCGCCGACGTTCAACCGGCCCTTGGCCCGCGCACCGGGCGCGACCTCGTCGAGCACCCGCGCCGGGAGGTAAGAACAGCGCCGGAACGCCTCCAACCAGGTCCAGACCCCAGCCTCGCGCACCATCAGCCGCAGCGACTTCGAGAACGTCCCCGCCGTACGCGGATGTGTCGCACCGCCCGGCGGCAGCGGCCACTCGGTGGATTCGTTGGCCCCGTTCTGCCAGTACACCGGCATCGCGTCGCTCGCGACGATCGAGTCCGGGAAGGCAAGCGCCTGATGCAGGAGAGTGCGATCGGCCGGGTCGTCCTCGTCGAGGAACTCCAGGATGCACGGCGCACCCGGCGTCTCGGCCCGGACCTGCAGCAACCGTCCCTCGTCCGCGATCCGCTCGCCGGTCTCCAGCAGGATCACCCGCGACGGGTTGAGCCCCTTCATCTTCAGCCGCTCCGGCGAGATGAAAGCCGCGCCGACCGCGGTGCTGCCCGCGCCGTACGGATAGGCCTCGACCGTCACCCGCGACCCGGCGGAACGGCCCGACTCCAGCGCGGCGAGCACCCGGTCGATGTGCCGTCCGGACGTGCTGTTGACGTGGCAGTGATGCATCGCCGCGCCGGTCTCGGCCGCGACGATCGCGATCTCCTCGGACCCGTCGGCCGGCGTGCCCGGATCGACCTCGACCAGCTCGCGGACGTGCGTGTACGTCGGCGCTTCAGCCTGCTTGGCGAGCTTCGCCAACGCCAGGAACTCGGCCGGATCGCTGGCCGGCGCGTACCCGAGCAGCACGCCGACGCCGAGCGCGCCCGCCGCCAGCTCGCCCTCCACCAGCGACAGCCACGCGGCCAGCTCGGTCTTCGACGAGGACCGCTGCCAGGCCGGATTGCCGAGCACGGAGAGCCCGGTGTTGATGTTCGCGTCCGGCTCGATGCCGGCGAGCACCTTCGCCCGCGCGGACCCCCACGAGGCCGAAAACCCGTAGTGCAGCGGACGCCCCGCCGCGGCGGCCTCGGCGTAGGCCCGTTCGACCGGCATCAGCCCGGCCTCCAGGTCGAGCGCCGTCGTGACGCCGTCCATCGCCTGCAGCCGCTGTCCCGCGATCGTGTGCACGTGGCTGTGCAGATCGATGAACCCCGGCCCGACGATGTACCCGGCGACGTCGATCTCGACCTGGTCGTCCGAGCTCGGCAGTCCCGGCCCGACCGCGATCACCTCGCCGTCGGATACCAGCACGTCAGCTGTGCCGTCGAAGCCCGTAGCCGGGTCGATGACGCGACCGCCACGCAGCAGTGTCCGCATGCTTGCCTCCTCGCCTCGCTGCTGGCGACCCTAGGAGGTTTCCCGGGCAAGACGTTCGTGCGCGCGGACGAATCCGGGGCGGCAGATCTATCCGCGCGCACAAACCGGAATCCGCTGGGCCGGGGTGCGCGCGGGCCCTAAGCTCGCGCGCATGGCCTGCCGGATCACCGAACTCGTCCTCGACTGCGCCGACCCGCGACGGATGGGCGATTTCTGGTGCGAAGTCCTCGGCTACGTCGAACTCGGCTGGGACGGAGAGGACCTGGAGATCGGCCCTCCCGAGGCCGGTTTCGGCGGCCCGCAGCCGACGTTGATCCTCAGCCGCAGCACTGATCCGAAACCGGCCAAACTGCCGCTGCACCTGGACGTGAACCCGACCGACCGGGACCAGGACGCGGAACTGGAACGCCTGCTGGCGGCCGGGGCGCGGCCCGCCGACGTCGGGCAGACCGGGGAGGAGTCGTGGCACGTGCTTGCGGACCCGGAGGGGAACGTGTTCTGCCTGCTCCGCCGCCGAGTCGACCCGCTCCGCAGTACGTGAGGGGAACCCTGAGGGAATCTGATTCCCTCAGGGTTCCCCTCACGTACTTTGGCCAGCTACGCCAGCCAATCCCGGTAGCGGAACTGCCCGGTCCGAAGCAGGTCGGCGGCGAACTCGAACCCATACCCAGCCTGACCACGCCGGACCCGGCCCGCCGACGGTGCCGGGAAGTGGGTCGGAAGCAGCACGGAGCCCAGCTCTTCCGCCAGCAGGCGGCTCCGGACCCTCGCCGCTTCCTCCGGATCGACGCAGTACCTCGTGCTCAGCTCCGGATGCCGAACCTGCACCCCGTGATGCATCGTGTCCCCGGCCAGCAGGACAGTCCCCGCACTGCCGCGCACCCGCACGCACACATTCCCCGGCGTATGCCCAGCAGCGGGAACCAGCGAAGCATGCTTGCCCACCGCCGCGTCCGGAGCGACGAAGCGCAACTGCCCGGCCCGCTCGATCGGCAGCACGCTGTCGGCCAAGTAGTCACCAGTCCGGCGCATGGCCTCCCCGCCAGCCTCGCTCGACCAATACCGGAACTCCTCCTCGACCACGAAATGCGGCGCGTCCGGGAAAACCGGTTCCAGCTGGGCAGTAGCCGCCCCGACGTGATCGGTGTGCAGATGCGTGAACACCACCGCATCAACGTCCGAAGGCCGCAGCCCGGTCGCGAGGAACTGCTGCATCCACCGATCCGGCAACTGGTCGAACTCCGCGCGCCGACGGTCCTTCCCCGCCCCGACGCACGCGTCCACCACCAGCACCTCGTCGGCAGAGCAGACGAGGAACGACTGGATGACGAAGACCAGCTTCCCCGCCGCCCGGTCGAACCACGGCTCCCGCGCGTACCAGTCGTCGAGGTCGGGCTCGAGTCCCGGGAAGAACTCCCCGGGCTCGATCAGCAGCCGGTCGTCCTCGATCAGCGGAACGACCGCGACGTCACCGAGATCGAACCAGTGCGCCATCGCGCTCCCTCCTTGCCTGCGACCGCACCCGGCTCAACCCGACCGCGCAAGCGATTGCCACCAGCACCGGAACGGCGGTAGCGAGGACGATCGTCTGCGCCGACAACGCCAGCGCGAGCAGCAATCCCGCAACCCCCGGCCCCACGATCGACCCGATCCGCCCGAGCGCCGCGGCCCAGCCGACGCCGGTGGTGCGAGTGCTCGCGGGATAGATCGAGACCGCGAGGGTCAGCTGGCCGATCTGCCCGGCCGTAACCCCGAAACCGGCCCCGGCCAGCAGCAGGAACAGCACAGTCTCGCCGACCGGCACCGTCGCGACGAGGACCATGCACACGGCCCCGATGGCGGGCATGAGGATCAACGCACGCGCGATCCCGATCCGCGCGGCCAACGGGATGAGCACCAGGCCGCCCGCGATACCGCCGAGGGTGAGGAACGCGAGTCCCAGCGGGGCCTTCCCGGCGGCGAAGCCATACCCGGTGAGAAGAGTCGGAACCCAGGAGATCAGCACGTACGCGGTGATGAAGATGAGGAACGAGAACGCCCAGATGAGCGAGGTCGGCAGCCGCAGTCCCTGGCCGAACAGCCTGCTCACCTTGGCTTCTTGCTTCGCCGTGCTCGCGACCGCGGGCTCGCGAGTCGGCAGCACCATCGCCATGACCGCGGCCAGCACCAACGGAGCCAGCCCGGCGACGTAGAAGACCCCGGCAGACCCGACGCTGTGCAGCAGCTTGCCGCCGAAGAACCCGCCGAGGCTGCTCCCGGAAGCGAGGCCGAGGGTCACCGCCACGGAGACCAGCTCCCGACGCCCCTCCGCGCTGTGTTTCGTCGCGAGCGAGACCCCGGCGGGCAGCACGAGTCCGAGACCGAGGCCGGTCACCAGGCGGGTCGCGGCGAAGACCGGCATGGATTTCAGGTGCAGGATCGCCGCGGTCAGCACCGTCGCGCCCGCGAAGATCAGGACTCCGGTGAGCACGACGGACCGCGCCTTCATCCGAGCGCCGACGTAACCCGCCGCCAGATATCCCACGACGACGCCGATGTTGGTCAGCACCAACGGCAAGGTGAAAGCGGCGGGAGCGAAACCCCATTCGTGCGACAGCGTCGGGATGGTGAACGACAGGGCGGCGGTGTCGAAACCGTCGAGGAGAACAGCGAGGAAGCAGAGAATGACGACGGGCCAATGGATACTCTTGCTCATGGCGTGTTCTCCAGTGTCTGAGGGGAATTCCCGATCCGGAAGCCGCTGCGCGGTCCCGGCGAGCCCGACCGCGCGAATTCGGTCCACCACAAGCGCATCTGGGCACCGAGACGTTCGACGTCGGCCCAGCTCGTGTCGCCCAGCATCGGGCTCTCCCGCCAGGATTCCGGGGTGCCCAGCAGGAAAGGCAGTTCCAGGCAATGGATCGCGCCGTAGCCGCCGGTTTCCGGAGTCCAGGCAAACTCGTAGGAGTACGCGCCGTACCGCTGTGCCAAGTCACGTGCCGGACGACCGAAAAGCGGCTCGGTCTGGTCCACGATCGCCTGCCGGATCTCGGCGTCCGGCACTCCGATCGCGAACGCCTCACACTCCTGCGTGGTATATCCGATCATCAAGTCCGGCAACGGATCGGACAGCCGGATGTCGAGGCCGACGATCCCGAACGGCGGCCGGGTCGACGTCGGGTCCTTCGCCGCGTTCCACCGGAGAGTCTGCCGTTGCGCGGCAAGCAGCTGGTCGACGGAAGCGGCAACCGGGTCTCCGCCGACCGCGTCGACGAAATAGCGGCCGATCTCAAGTGCTTTCGCGCGATCCTGGATGATCGCGGGATCCGGAGAACTCTGGACGATCGCCCGCCGGACGAGCGGACGGCTGTCCGGTTTGGACAGCAAGGCGAGCGTCGAAAGCGCGCCCGCGGACTGTCCGAACACGGTGACATTGCCCGGGTCGCCGCCGAACGCCGCGATGTTGTCGCGCACCCATTCGAGCGCGAGCGTCTGGTCCGCCAAGCCGAGATTGCCCTCGCTGACGCCGTCGTGGACCAGGTAGCCGAACGTGCCCAGCCGGTAGTTGACCGACACCACGACCACGTCACCGTCCGCCGCGAGCCGCCCGCCGTCGTACCAGGGAAGCGTGCCGCCGCCGCTCAGGAAACCGCCGCCGTGCAGCCACACGAGCACCGGGCGCGACCCGGTCAGCGCCGGTGTCGCGACGGCGAGGTGAAGGCAGTCCTCCGACTGGGGCGGCTCATCCCGCGGCGGCCCCATCGCGGCCTCCAGCCGAGAGCCGAGCTGTGGGCAGATCGGGCCCGGCAGCGTGGCGTCGACCGCCTCGACATGCGGCGGAACCGGTCGCGACGGCTGGAATCGCTCAGCGGTCCCGTACCGCACGCCGCGGAAACGCAGGACGCCGTCGTCGACGCCGATGACCGGACCGGACGGCGGCTGAGCAGTGACAGGCTGGCATTCGGTCATCGCGGCTCTCCTTTGAGCGGGTGTCCGGCACCTTCGACCCGCAGTCAGGCTAAGAAAGTCCGGAATGCCTGACCAATGCTCTTTGCCGCCCGAGACATGCTTGCCCGGCTATACCCCGATGCTCCCCCGCGGCCGCTGATCAGCTCCGTGGAAGATCCGTGAAGGACTCATTGAAGGAATCTGATTCCCTCAAGGAGCCCTTCACGGACCGCCGCAGGTCGGGCGCCGTGCCTTCGCAGAGGAAGTCTCACCGCGAAGCGCGACTCCCCGCCTCGGCCGGCTCAGCGCGCACCACCCGACGCGCGGGCTCGACCCGCTTGCCGCCGCCGGAGAAGACATCCGCGAGCTTCCCGATCGCCATCCCCAGCAGCGGAAGCCAGATCGGGCACAGCATCAGGACCAGCAGCGGCCCCATGATCTTGAAAATCTCCAGGAATCCGTGCATAACAGCGTCACGCCTTCTCGGTCTCGGCCAGCAGCGTCGCGAGCGTGCGCACCGCGCGGTGCTGCAGCGCCCGGACGCTGTTGGGGTTCTTGTTCATCGTTTCGGCGACCTCGGCGACGGAAAGCCCGGCGAAAAACCGCAACCGCACGCACTCGCGCTGCGGTTCGCTGAGGCCGGCCAGGCACCGCCGGAGCGCGGCGGCTTCGATCCGGGCCAGCGCGAGCCGGTCGGCTCCGCCCCGGGCGTCCGGCCCGTCGTGGTCTTTCCCGTCGAGGAGTTCACGCCGGTAGCGGGCCGATTTGCGGTGGTCGCGCAGCAGGTTGTCGGCGATGGTGTACAGCCAGCCGGTGAACGAGCCGACGTCCGGGCGGAAGTCCGGCAGTTTCCGCCACGCGCGCAGGAACGCCTCGCTCGTCAGATCTTCGGCGACGGTCGCCGTCGGCACCCGCATCCGCAGGTAGCGGAAGATCGGCGACGCGTGTTCCTGGTAGATGACGGCGAACGCGGCCTGGTCGCCAGACCGCGCTCGCCCCAGCAGCTCCGTCTCCACCGGGCCTCAACCCTGCAGCCGCAACGCGGCGACCGGGCACGCCCGCACCGCCGCGTCGACGAACTGCCGGTCTGCCTCGGGCGGGGTTTCGTCGAGGACCTGCACCACTCCGTCGTCCCCGACCTCGAAGAATTGGTCCGCCATCGCCTCGCACATGCCGAGGCCCTCGCATTTGCCGTGGTCCGCGACGATCTTCATTACGCCGCCTCCCGCACCACGGGCACGAAGTCGACCTTGTCGCGCACGCCGCAGTCGGGGCACGTCCAGTCGTCCGGGATCTCCGACCACGCCGTCCCAGCGGCGAAGCCCTCCAACTCGTTGCCTTCCGCGACGCGGTAGACGTAGCCGCAGCCGGGGCACCGCGCGGCGTCCACGTCGTCGGCCAGCTTCGACCGCGTGTCCGCGGCGGGTTCCTCTTCGGCAGCGGCGACGACCGGGTACTTCTTCAGCAGTGACGGCAGTTTGCCCGGCTGCACGTTCGCCTGCCGGATGTCGCCGTCGAAATGCCGGTAGACCCGCGGATCCATCACCTTGCGGAACCACGCCGGGACCAAAGCGACGACCATCATCCCGGTGTAGCCGGTCGGCAGAACGGGGCTTTCCTTGAAGTCGCGCAAAGTCTGGAACCGGCGCGTCGGGTTCGCGTGATGATCGCTGTGCCGCTGCAGGTGGTACAGCAGCACATTCGTCGCCACATTGTTGGAATTCCACGAATGCGCCGGAGTAACCCGTTCGTACCGCGTCTTGGCGCCATGGGTGACCTGCTTGCGCAGCATCCCGTAGTGCTCCATGTAATTCACGATTTCCAGCAGCGAGAACCCGAACACCGCCTGCACCACCAGATACGGCAGGATCCCGACGCCCAGCCAGGCGACCAGCCCGCCCCACAGCACGACGCTCATCAGCCACGCGTTGAGCACGTCATTGCCGAGGTGGAACGGATGGCTTTGCTTGCGGGCATAGCGTTTCCGCTCGACACCCCAGGCACTGCGCAGCGAACCGAAGACCGTACGCGGCCAGAACCGGTAGAAGCTCTCGCCCATGCGGCTCGACGCCGGGTCCTCGGGAGTGGCGACGCGGACGTGGTGCCCGCGGTTGTGCTCGATGTAGAAATGCCCGTAGAAACACTGCGCCAGCGCGATTTTCGCCGCCCAGCGCTCAGTGCTTTCCCGCTTGTGCCCGAGTTCGTGCGCGGTGTTGATCCCGATGCCGGCGACCGTGCCCAGCGTGATCGCGAGGCCGATCTTGCCGCCGACGGACAGATCGCCTTGCGCGAGCATCCACGCGCCCGCAATGAAACCGGCGTATTGCAACGGCAGGAACAGATAAGTGATCCAGCGGTAGTAGCGGTCCTCCTCCAGCGCCTCCATCACCTCGTCCGGCGGATTGGTGTGGTCGTATCCGGCGACGAGGTCGATCAGCGGCACGAGGACGAGCACGACGAGCGGTCCGAGCCACAGCACGGCGTCGGACCCGGTCGCGGCGTGCAGCCCGATCGCGGCGAACGGCAGCAGCGGCACCACCAGCCCGAGCAGCCACAGGTGCCGCTTCCGGTCGTGCCAGGCGGTCTCGCCGTGAGCTCCGGCGAGGCGGTACTTCTTCATGGCGGCCTCCACGCGGTCTGTCGTTTTCCTGAAGGTAGGAATTCGCGGGCGGCGGGACACTGTGCGCGAAACCGAAACGCTCGGCTGCGTTGGGTCTCGGGCACGAACCGGGCGTACGGTGCTGCCTGTGACGTCGACGGCTGCCGCCACGCTGGCCAAGGTCGCGGACTCGGTCCTGGCCGAGCTCGCGCTGCTCTGCGCGCGAATCGCGGAGGAGATCTCCGTCGAACTGCCCTCGCTCGCGCCCGACGCGCAGGCTGCTGAGCTGCTGGACAGCACGGTCCGGGAAAACCTGGTCGCCGCGCTGGGCGTGCTGGGCGGCGCGACGGAGCCGGTGGACGTCGGGGCGCCGCCGGTCGCGCTGGAGTTCGCGCGGCGGCTGGCCCAGCGGCGGGTGCCGATCACCGCGATGCTGCGCGCGTACCGCCTGGGCCAGGCGGCCTTCCAGCAGGAGATGATCGCCCGGATCGCCGCCGAGCCGGTGGAGGCCGCGGACGTCGCGGTCGCCGCCACCGAGCTGTCGCAGGTCGCCTTCACCTACATCGACAAGATCTCCGAAGAGGTCGTCGAGGCCTACCAGCTGGAACGCGACACCTGGCTGCGCCACCGCAACGCGGCCCGGCTCGCGAAGGTGCAGGCAGCGCTGTCCGGCAAGCCCGTCGACACCGCCGACGTCGAGAAAACCCTCGGCTACGCGTTGTCGGACCGGCACGTCGGCGCGGTGCTGTGGTGCGGCCCTGAGCTGGACGAAAGCGCCCGGCTGACCACCCTCGAACGGCACGCGGCGCTGCTCGCGAACGCCCTCGGCACGACGCCGCTGGTCGTGGCCCCGGACGCCTCGACCGTCTGGGCCTGGTTCCCGGCGGCGAGCCTCGACCTCGACGCGGTGTCCGCCGCGCTCGCCGGCTCACCCGACCCGGTCCGCGTCGCGCTGGGCGACCCGGCGAGCGGACTGGCCGGTTTCCGCACCACCCACCAGCAGGCCCGGCAAGCCGAAGCCGTGGCGCAGATGACCGAGCGCAGCCAGCCGCGGCCGGTCACCGCGGCGGCGCAGCTCGGGCCGTTGGCGCTGGTCGCGGCCGATCCGTCGGCGGTCGCGGGCTGGGTCCAGTCGGTGCTCGGCGCGCTGGCCGACGACGACGAGGGGCACCGCCGGATGCGCGAGACGGTGTGGGCGTATCTGTCCAGCGGGAGCAGCCTGATGGTCGCCGCGCAGGAGCTGCACCTGCACAAGAACACCATCCAGTACCGGCTCCGCAAGGCCGAGCAGGAACGCGGCCGTCCGCTGTCCGAGGGGCGGATCGACGTCGAGGTGGCGCTGTTGGCGTGCCGTCTGCTGGGTCCCGCGGTGCTCCGGCCGGTCGACTGAATTTGTGCTCCGGGACCAGTCGGGTCCTCACCTCCCGGTCCGCGGACCGATGCTCGCGCCCCGCCTCGCGGGGAAGACTTCGGGCCGACGTCGCCGGACGGTGCCCAATCGCCGTCCGGCGGCGTTCCCAGACCCTCAAAGGCCGAGGACGGAGCCATGCGCGAGGCAGGACTGGTAGTCGTCGGAGCGGCGCTGGCCGGACTGCGTGCCGCCACCGCCGCCCGCCGGACCGGATACGACGGCCCGGTCACGCTCGTCGGAGCCGAACCGCATCTGCCGTATGACCGGCCGCCGCTGTCGAAGGCTTTCCTGGCCGATCCGGACTACGCGACGCCTACGCTGGCCGACGCCGATGCCCTCTCGTCGCTGGGCATCGATCTCCGACTCGGCGAACCGGCGAGCGGGTTGTCGGTTTCGGACCGTGAAGTCCTTATCGGACCGTCCACAGTGCCCTTCGATTCGCTGATCATCGCCACCGGCTGCGCCCCCGTCGCGTTGCCGTTCGGCGGACACACCCTCCGCACCCTGGACGACGCCCGCGCGATCCGCGCCCGCATCCCGACCACCGAGCGGGCCGTCCTCATCGGCGGCGGCTTTATCGGTGCGGAAATCGCTTCCGCTCTGCACAAACGCGGTGCCGCGGTCACCATCGTCGAAGCCGCTGACGTTCCTCTCGTCCGCGCCGTCGGCTCGGAAATGGCCTCCGTACTCGCCGACCTGCACCTTCGCAACGGAGTCGATCTGCGTTGCGGCACAACCGTTCAGGCGATCGACTCAGATACGGTCACGCTGTCCGACGGCAGCGTCCTCGACGCCGACCTGGTGATCGTCGGCATCGGTGCCCGCCCAGCCGTCGGCTGGCTCGCCGACAGCGGCCTGCCACTCGACGACGGCGTGCTCTGCGACGAAACCCTCTGCGCCGCCCCAGGAATCTACGCTGCCGGAGACGCGGCCCGCTGGCACAACCCGCTGTTCTCGACGACGATGCGGCTGGAGAACTGGACCTCCGCCGCAGCCCAAGCCGAAGCCGCCGCCCGCAACGCCGTCGGTCCGATCGCGACCCCGTTCTCGACGGTGCCGTACTTCTGGTCCGACTGGTACGGCAACCGGATCCAGATGGTCGGCGTCGTGACCGACGACGTCACCCTGCTCGGCTGCCCCGGCGACGAATCCTGGCTCGCCCTCTACCGCGCGGGCGACCGGCTGGCCGGCGCGCTGGCGCTCAACCAGCCCGGCCGGATCATGAAGTACCGCAACCGGATCACGCGTCGCGCCGCCTGGCAGGACGCACTCGAGTTCGCCACCGCGCGCTGACGCCTGCGAGGACAACAATGAATGACACCACCCGCGAAGAGACCGACGCCCTCGTGATCGGCTCCGGTTTCGGCGGCTCCGTGAGCGCCCTGCGACTGTCCGAAAAGGGATACCGCGTCACCGTGCTGGAAGCCGGACCACGCCGTACCGAAGAGACGCTGCCCAAAACCTCCTGGGACGTCCGGAATTTCCTCTGGGCACCGCGCCTTGGCTGCTACGGAATCCAGCGCATCCACCTGCTCCGCGACGTCGTCATCCTCGGCGGCGCGGGCGTCGGCGGCGGTTCCCTCAACTACGCCAACACCCTCTACGAACCGCCCGCGCCGTTTTTCGCGGACCCACAGTGGGCGCACGTCACCGACTGGCAAGCCGAACTGAAACCGCACTACGACCAGGCCCGCCGGATGCTCGGCGTCACCCAGAACCCCACCGTCACCACCGCGGACGAGGTACTCCGCGAAGTCGCCGACGACCTGGGCGTCGGCTCGTCCTTCCAGCTCACCCCGGTCGGCGTTTTCTTCGGCGACAAGGACACTCCCGCCGGAACCGTCGTGCCGGACCCGTTCTTCGGCGGCGCCGGGCCAGCCCGCCGAACCTGCACCGAATGCGGGTCCTGTATGACCGGTTGCCGCGTCGGAGCCAAAAACACCTTGGACCGCAACTACCTCTACCTGGCCGAACAACGCGGCGCGAACGTCATCCCGATGACCACAGTGCTCGACGTGCGCCCCGCGGACGGCGGCTACGTCGTCACCGCTGTCCGCACGGGAAAGTCGCCCCGCCGCCGCAAAAACGTGCGCACCTTCTTCGCCCGCGACGTCATCTTCAGCGCAGGCACCTACAACACGCAAAAACTGCTCCACCGAGCCCGCGAAACCGGCGCGCTGCCCCGGCTTTCCGCCAGCCTCGGCCGACTGACCCGGACGAACTCGGAATCCATCCTCGGCGCGAAATCGAAACGCAAGGACGTCGACTTCACCCACGGCGTCGCGATCACCTCGTCCATCCACCCCGACGCGCACACGCACATCGAACCGTGCCGCTACGGCAAGGGCAGCAATGCGATGTCGCTGCTGCAAACCGCGCTCACCGACGGCGGAAAGCCCGTCCCACGCTGGCTCACCTGGCTCGGCGCCTTCGCCCGAAACCCGCGCAACCTCACCTGGTTCTCGCCGCGCCGCTGGTCCGAACGCACCATCATCCTGCTGGTGATGCAAACGCTCGACAATTCCATCACCGTATCCGGCAAACGCACTCGCACCGGACGGCACACACTGACGTCCGCACCCGGCCACGGCGAGCCGAATCCCACGTGGATCCCCGCCGGAAACGACGCCGCCCGCCGCGTCGCGGACAAAATCGACGGCATCGCGGGCGGCACCACCGGCGAGATCCTGAACATCCCGATGACCGCCCATTTCATCGGCGGCTGCGCGATCTCCGACGATCCGGCGGGCGGCGTCCTCGACCCGTACCAGCGCGTCCACGGCCACCCCGGCCTGCACGTCGTCGACGGTTCGGCGATCTCGGCGAACCTGGGCGTCAACCCTTCCCTGACGATCACCGCCCAAGCCGAACGCGCGATGTCCCTCTGGCCCAACCACGGCGAGGAAGACCGACGGCCTCCGCTCGGCGCGCCGTACCGACGCATCGACCCGGTAGCCCCGCGCCATCCCGCGGTCCCGGCCAGCGCTCCCGGCGCACTCGAACTCCCCGCATGAGTTCGACCGGCCGCCAACGGCGGCGGGGCCGTCGAAGGCGATTTCGACGCCGTTCAGACCAGACCTTCTGAAAACAATTCGGCAAGCGTTCATCGCACCCTGGTCGCCCGTACTAATTCTTCCACCGAAGTGTCTGCCCGCTGGAGGTCGAACCGGACGACCGACCTCCAGCGGGCGAAGTGCGCAGCTGCTCATGTATTTGATGAAAAACAAAAGCGGCCACCGGTCACCGACAGCAGATCTCGCCGCAGTTCCAACGCGGCAACGCCGTCGGCCCAACTGATTCGACTGAACGCACGAGTGCCGGAGCAAGGCGCTCCTGCTAGCGTCTTCAACGCGGGGTACTCCGCGCAGAACGAAAGTTCATTAGCGATCGCTATTCAACCCATAAGAAATGCTTTTCGAAAGAGCGAGTTGAGGAGGACTGGTTTTTGTGAAGACTCTTCCCGAGCGCTATCAGGCACCTGATGCCTCGTCTGTCGGCTGCTTCGCGACCGACACCCGCCGGCACCGCCGCGGCCCGCGTGACGGCCGCCGTCGCTCGCGTCGTCGTCGCTGAGCAAGCGAACCCCGCGGGCGACACCTGGTGCCCGCTGAGCTGAGCTGACGTGGCTGGAGGCCTGGTCAACCGGTCTTCAGCCACGTTCGTCGGCCCCGTCGTTCACCGGAAAGGCAGAGGACTGGTTTCCGTGCAGACTGTGACGCTTGCCGAACGCTACCAAGCCCCCGAGGCAGCTTCCGTCGGCTGCTTCGCGACCGACACCCGCCGCATCCTGGTCGGCGGCCCGCGCGACAGCCGCCGTCGCTTCCGTCGTCGTCGCCGCTGACCAAGCAATCCCGCGGTGACAGCCAGCCGTGGCTGAAGGCCGAGTCAACCGGCTTTCAGCCACCTTCGTCATCCCGTCGTTCACTCGATCCAGACCGGTGGTCCGATGAACGCAGTGTCGAGCAGTCTTGTCGTGCTCCCGGATTCGCCGGGCGGAGCCGCGCTGCTGCCGAGAGTCCCTTACCAGCGACCGAGCGTCCTGTTCCATTCTTCCGGGCGGCCGTGGCTGGCAGGCCGCTGGGAGCCCGGCGACATCCGGGTGGCGATCGCCGGCCGGGCCCGCGTCGCCGTGTTCGGGTTCTGCCCGATGCCGGTCGAACGGCTGACCGCCCGCACCGCATGCCTGCGCACCGCCGCTGACGCGGACGCGCTCGCCAGGGTGTTGCCCGGCAGCGCGCACCTCATCGCCTCGGTGAACGGGCAAGTCCGGCTGCAGGGCACCCTGACGAACCTGCGCCGGGCTTTCCACACCCGGGTCGGTCCCACCGCGATCGCCGGCACCCGCGCCGACCTGCTGGCCGAGATGACCGGCGCGGGCGTTGACGAGGATCTCCTCGCCGCGCACCTGACCCAAATGCAGCTGCTGCCGCCGCTGATCGAGCAAAGCTGGTGGCGCACAGTGCATTCCGTGCCGCCGGATTCCTACGTCGCGCTCGCCGAGGACGGAACCGCGCGCACGGTCCGCTGGTGGCGCCCGCCGGAACCGGTCCTGCCGATCCGCAAGGGCGCTCCGGCCGTGCGCACCGCGCTGCGCGAGGCGGTCGCGGACCGGCGGCCGACCAACGGCAGGCTGTCGGCGGATCTGTCCGGCGGGATGGACTCCACCACGCTGTGCTTCCTCGCCGCCGAGCACACCCCCGACCTGCTCACTTTCCGGTGTACCGAAGGAAGCGTCGTCAACGACGATCCGTACTTCGCCGCCGAGGCGGCCCGGCTGCTCCCCCGCGCCGAACACCTCGACCTGCTCGGCGACGACGCGCCCGCGTTGTTCGCACCGCCCTACTCGACGGCCGATCTGGAAGCGCCGTGGGCGACGACCAGAGGCCTGAACAGCTCCGCCCACGGCATCCGCCTGCTCGCCGAACGCGGCACGGGCCTGCACCTGGCCGGGTACGGCGGGGACGAGGTCTTCAGCGCCTCGCCCGGATATCTGCACACCCTGATCCGCCGTCGCCCGATCACCGGCCTGCGGCATCTCCGGGTCTACCGCGCTCTCGGCCGCTGGTCGTGGCGGCGCACCCTGGCCGGCCTCGCGAGCAGGCAAAGCTGGGGCGGCTGGTGGCGGGAGTCCGCGGACCACCTCACCGATCCGCTGCCGCGGCGCGGAACGCCGGAACTGGGCTGGGCCGACGTGGTCCGGGCCTCGCCGTGGGCCACCGGCGACGCGCTCGCGACGACCCGCCGGGTGCTGTACGAAATCGCCGGCGAGGCCACGCCGCTGGCGGCCGATCGCGGTCAGCACGAGGCGCTGACCAGCCTGCGCGCAGCGGGACCGCTGTCCCAGCAGGTTCAGCGCGAGTACGCCGACCACGGCGTGCCGCTCGAACTCCCGTACCTGGACGACCGGGTCGTCGAGGCCGCGCTCGCGGTCCGGACGGCCGACCGGTTCACGCCGTGGCGGTACAAACCGCTGCTCGCCGACGCGATGCGGGGGCTCGTCCCGGACTTCATCCTCGACCGCACCACCAAGGGCGACTACCAGGACGACGACGACGCCGAGGCCCACCGCCACGTGCCCGATCTGCTCGGCTACTTCGCCGATTCGGCACTGGCCGCGCGCGGTCTGCTCGATCTCGACGCCCTCCGGGCCGCCCTGCTCGAGCCGCGGCTGGACGACGAGATGGAAGCGCATCTGGAAACCGCGCTGGGCTGCGAGATGTGGCTGCGCGCGATCGCCGAGGCCCGGCCAGCGACCGACCGGAGGACCCATGCACCTGCACCCTGACACCGCGCTCACCGACACTCCCGACGGCTCGGTCCTGCTCAACCGGCGCACCGGACGCTATTGGCAGGTCAACCGGACCGGCACGCACACCCTCGACCGCCTGCTGGCGGGCGAATCCGCCGACCGGATCGCCGCCGACCTCGCCGCGCGGTACGACATCGACGCCGCCCGGGTCCGCGCCGACATCGCCAAGATGACCGACAACCTGCTCGCCGCCGGATTGGTCGAATCGCCGTGAGCCAGCCGTCCGTGGTACCGCGCCGAATTCGCCTTCCCCTGCACCGAAAGCTGCTGCCGCTGCTCACCGTCGGCGTCGCCACCGTGCTGATCTGGCTGTCTCCCAAGCACCTCTGCGCGATCCTGGAGTTCGCCCGCCGAGGCGCCCGGCCCGCCACCTTCGACCAAGCCCGCGACGCGCGTCGAGCAGTAGTCGCGATCAGCCTGCGCTGCGCGGGCGACGGCTGTCTGCTCCGCTCCGTCGCCACCGCACTGCTGTGCCGGGCGCACGGCGCCTGGCCGACCTGGCGCACCGGCGTGCGCACGCAACCGTTCAGCGCCCACGCGTGGATCGAAGCCGACGGCCAGGTCGTCGACGAAATCCATCCAGCGGGCTATTTCGCCCCGCTGCTGACCGTCGCCCCATTGACTGGCGAGGACAAGGCCGAATGACCGTCACCGCCCCCGAGAGCAGTCCGCCGGCCGCCGAGGAACACGTCCGGACCCGGGTCGGCCTTCGTCATCTGTTCGCCACCACCCGCGGGCACCGCAAGAACATCGCCGTCGCGCTCCTGTTCACCCTCGTCGGCGCCGGATTGGGCCTGCTGCAACCAGTTCTGGCCATGGACACCATCGACGCCGTCGGGGCGGGCGGTGCGGTCGGCTGGCTGCTGGTCGCGCTGATCGCCGTGTTCGTCGCCGAAGCCGTCACGGACACCATCGGCCGCTACTGGCTGGAACGCTCGGGCGAAGGTGTCGTGCTGGGCCTGCGAGTCCGCCTGGTCAGCCATTTGCTGCGGCTGCCCATGCGGCTGTACGACAAACACCGGATCGGCGACCTGCTCTCCCGGACCACCGCCGACACGACCCTGCTGCGCGACACCCTCGCCTACGACCTGGTCGAAATGCTGACCGGCAGCTTCGTAGTCGTCGGCGGCGCCGTCGCGATGATCTGGCTGAGCCCGCTGCTGTTCGGCATCGTGGCGGTGATCGTCGGCGGCGTCGGCGGCGTCACGCTGTTTGTGCTGGCGCGCATCCGAAACGCCACCGAAAACGCGCAAGACAACCTAGGCCTGATGTCCGCCGAACTGGAACGAGCCCTCAGCGCCATCCGCACCATCCGCGCCACCCGCGCGGAAGACCGGGAAACCGACCGCATCGGTCACTATGCCCGCACCACCTATCAAGACAACGTCCGGGCCGCGCGGTTGAATTCCATCGCAGCCCCCGCGGTAACCCTTTCCGCCCACGGCGCCCTCATCGCGGTCTTGGTCGCCGGCGGGATCCAGGTCGCCAACGGCGGCCTCACCCTGTCCGAACTCGTCGCTTTCCTGCTCTACGTCAGCTACATCGCCGTCCCGAGCGCCGGCCTGTTCGAACTGGCCGCCACCATCCAAAAAGGACTGGCCGCGTTCCAGCGGGTCCACGACATGACCCAGCTCCCCACCGAAACCGACCACACGCCCCTCTCGCGCACCTCCGTGGCTTCCGCCCCGGTGCTGGAGTTGCGCGACGTCTGGTTCAGCTACCACCCCGACAGCCCAGTACTGCGCGGCGTCTCCTTCACCGTGCCGCACCGAGGCCACGTCGCCTTGGTCGGCCCTTCCGGAGCCGGAAAGTCCACCATTCTCGCGCTGATCGAGCGTTTCTACGAACCGGATCGCGGAACCATTCTGTTCAACGGGCACCAGCCGTCCATCGCCGAATGCCGCCAGCGAATCGGCCTGGTAGAACAAACAACCCCGATCCTCCACGGCACTCTGCGCGACAACGTCACCTACGCCGCTCCCGACGCGACCGACGAGCAAATCCGTGACGTACTGGAGAAAACCAACCTGACCGAGTTCGTCGACCGCCTCCCCGCCGGCTTGGAAACCCCCGCAGGCGAACACGGCGGCATGCTTTCCGGCGGCCAACGCCAACGACTGGCCATCGCCCGAGCCCTGCTGGCCCGGCCCGAACTGCTGCTCCTGGACGAACCAACGTCCCAACTGGACGCGGCAAACGAAGCCGCTTTCGCGCGGACGCTGGATCAGGTTGCCGGGGAGTGCGCGCTGCTGGTGATCGCCCACCGTCCCGCGACGGTGCGCCGGGCGCGGACGGTGATCGCGTTGGAGCACGGGCGGATCAGCACTGACGTGGGTCTCGTCCCTTAGCCGGGTTTTCGCCCTGACACAGTCACCGGGACACGAACGGCCCGATTACCCTGATCGGCTGCTTGTCGCCGCGTTCGGCCACTGGCAGAGGCTCTTGCCGTTCTGGTCCCGCTGGCAACCGGCTGAGCCAACCGGTTCGCCCATGTCCACCAGTCCGGCACCGGTCCGGTGACCGAACAAGCAGCGTCCGTCGCCAGGAATCACCGGCTGGGCCCGACCGGCTTCGGCAAGCTCACCCTCGGCATGCCCCTCGCCAAGGCGATCGCCACCGGGCAAACGGGCGGCGCCGACGCGGCCTACCGGATCTTCGTCGACCGCGACGGCCGGGTGGACTCCCTGCTGCTCGTCAGCGCCAAACCGAAACCGGAGTGCGAGATCGGCTCTCCAACTGACGAGCCGGGGCTCAATCCACCCGCTCAAACGGTGCCCCCGACGGGGTTCGAACCCGCACTGGGTCGATTTTAAGTCGACTGCCTCTGCCAATTGGGCTACGGGGGCCTGCCCACCCTAGCGAACCCGCCCCCAGACACGACAAAGCCGGGCCGCCCGAAGACGACCCGGCTCCACCAAAAACCACTCAGCCCTTGCTAGCCCGGTTGAACTCTTCCTTCGGGTTGTTGATCTGCCCCAGCGAGATGACCTCACGCCGGAACAACCCGCCCAGCATCCAGTCGAACAGGATGCGGATCTTGCGGTTCCACGTCGGCATCGCCTTGAGGTGGTAGGCGCGGTGGAACAGCCACGCGGGGAAGCCCTTGATCTTCAGGTTCAGCGCGTCCGCGACACCCTTGTGCAGGCCGAGGCTCGCGACCGCGCCCAGGTTCTTGTGGAAGTAGTCCTTCGGCTGTCCGCCGCGGATCACCTTGATGATGTTCTTGGCCAGCAGGCGGGCCTGGCGGACCGCGTGCTGGGCGTTCGGCGGGCAGGTCGCGGTCGGGTCAGCTTCGGTGCGCGACAGGTCCGGGATGGCCGCGTTGTCGCCCGCGGTCCACACGTCCGGGTGGCCGACCACCTGCATCGCCGCGGTGGCCTCGACGCGGCCGCGCTTGTCGAGCGGCAGGTCCGAGCCGGCGAGGACCGGGTTGGCCTTCACGCCCGCGGTCCAGATGATCGTGTCGGTGTCGAACTCGGTGCCGTCCGAGAGCACCACGTGGCCGTTTTCGAACGACTTCGCCGCGGTCGACAGGTAGACCTCGATGCCGCGCTTCTCCAGCTGCTGCACCGTGTACACGCCCAGCGTCTCGCGCACCTCGGGCAGGATCCGCCCGGCCGCCTCGACCATCACCCAGCGGATGTCCGCCGGCTTGATGTTCGGGTAGTAGTTCTCGACCGCGAAGCGGGTCATGTCCTCGAGCTCGGCCAGCGCCTCGATGCCCGCGAACCCGCCGCCGACCACGGTGAACGTGAGCAGGCGCTTGCGCAGCTCGGGGTCGAGCGTGCTGGCGGCCTCGTCCAGCTTGGTCATGATGTGGTTGCGCAGGTAGATCGCTTCGCCGATGGTCTTGAAGGCGATGCCCTCCTCGGCGAGACCGGGGATCGGCAGGATCCGCGCGACGGCGCCGAGCGCGACCACGAGCACGTCGTAGTTCAGCGTCTCGATGTGGCCGTCGGCCGCCTCGACCGTGACGGCCTTGCGCTCGTTCTCGATCTTCGTGACCCGCGCGGTCAGCACGTGGCAGCGCTTCAGCACGCGGCGCAGCGGCACGACCACGTGCCGCGGCTCGATCGCGCCGGCCGCCGCCTCGGGCAGGAACGGGGCATAGGTCATGTGCGGCTGCGGGTCAACGACGGTCACGGAGGCCTCGTTGGCACGCAGCATCTTCTGAAGCCCGTACGCGGTGTACAGGCCGACGTATCCACCACCGAGGACGAGGATCCGAGTCGGTTCCGACTTCGCAGCAGCCATGTACCTATAGTCGCACTTCCAAAGCGGCTCCGCTCGGGTACCCCACCCCGCTGTGACCAGCATCGCCACGCTGGTTGTCACGATTCAGATGAGCCCGGCCGCCGAGGCTGCGGCGGTGAACGCGGTCACCACCATGGGCTGTGTCACACGACCGGTCTGGACATTGCGCGGTGACACGTGGTAGCAGCCGAACACCGCTAGGTCGCCGAGCTGCGTCCGGGCGCCGTGCGCGAAGGCCGGCCGCGGTTTCGGCACCGGCCAGCCCGCGGCGGACAGCACGGGCAGCAACGCCTGCCAGCCGAACGCCCCGAGCACGACGATCGCGCGCAGGGTCGGCCGCAGCAGGTCCAGTTCGTCGGCCAGCCAGTGCCGGCAGGTGTCCCGTTCAGCGGTGGTCGGCCGGTTCTCCGGCGGTGCGCAGCGGACCGGCGAGACGAGCCGGGTGCCGCGCAGCGTGAGCCCGTCGCCGATGGCCGCGGACACCGGCTGCGACGCGAGACCGACCTCGTACAGCACACGAAAGAGGAAGTCGCCGGACGGATCGCCGGTGAACATCCGCCCGGTGCGGTTGGCCCCGTGCGCGGACGGCGCGAGCCCGACCACGGCCAGCGCGGCGTCTTCCGCGCCGAAACCGGGAACTGGCCGCGCCCAATAACGCTCGCCCGCGAACGCGGCCTTCGTCCCGGCCACACTTTCGCGCCATTCGACCAGCCGGGGGCAGGCCCGGCATTGCACCAGCTCCGAGTCGAGGGCGGCGAACGTGCGCATCGATCTCCTCCGCGTTGGTGTGCTGCCACGGTAACGCGGGATAGGTTGGGGCCATGGCCGACACCACCGCGGACGAGACCGCCGAGAAGACCAAGGACGAGGAGACGAAGGCGGCCGAGCCCGTCGACGACCTCGTCACGACGCAGCACACCCTCACCGTCAAGCGGCGCAAGCTCGCCTACACCGCCCAGACCGGCCGGATCGTGCTCCGCCAAGAGGTCAAGAAGGACGGCAAGTCCGAGGGCCACCAGGCCAAGGCCGAGGTTTTCCTCACCGCCTACACCCTCGACGACGCGGACCCCGGCTCGCGGCCGGTCACCTTCGCCTTCAACGGCGGCCCCGGTTCCTCCAGCATCTGGCTCCACATGGGCCTGCTCGGGCCGCGCCGGGTGCTGTCCGGCGACGTCGACGACCCGGTGCCGCCGCCGTACGGGCTCGAGGACAACCCGGAAAGCCTGCTCGCGCACAGCGACCTGGTGTTCATCGACCCGGTCCAGACCGGTTACTCGCGGGTGACCGAGGGCGGCGAATCCCAGCCGTACACCGGCTTCCAGGGCGACGTCGAATCGATCGCGGAGATCATCCGGCTGTGGGTTTCGCGCAACGAGCGCTGGCTGTCGCCGAAGTTCCTCGCCGGAGAGTCGTACGGCACGCTGCGCGCCGCCGCGCTGGCCGGGCACCTGCAGGAACGCTACGGCCTGTACCTCAACGGCTTGATGCTCATCTCGTCCGTTCTTGACCTCGGCACGCTGCGCTTCCACGAGGGCAACGACCTGCCGTACTCGCTGTTCCTGCCCACGTACACGGCGATCGCGCACTACCACGGGCGCCACGGCGACCGTCCGCTCGACGACGTGCTCGCCGACGCCGAGGACTTCGCCGCGAAGGAACTGCCGTGGGCGCTTTCCCGCGGCGCGCGGCTGTCCACTCAGGACCGTACCGAGGCGGTGCAGACGCTCGCGTCGCTCACCGGGCTCAGCGAGTCCTATGTGGACCGGGTGAACCTGCGGATCGAGCACATCCGGTTCTTCACCGAGCTGCTGCGCGACCAGGGAAAGACCGTCGGCCGGATGGACGGCCGGTTCACCACGTGGGAGCCGGACGGCGGTGTCGAGCACATGAGCGACGACCCGTCGGTGTCGCGGATCATCGGCGCTTACTCGGCCGGGTTCAACCACTACGTGCGCGCTGAACTGGGCTACGAGAACGACCTGCCGTACGAGATCCTGTCGACCGACGTGTTCAAGGCCTGGTCTTACAAGGAGTTCGAGGGCCGTTCAGTGTCCGTTGTGGACACCTTGAGCGCGGCGATGCGATCGAACCCGCACCTGCAGGTCCACGTCGCCTTCGGACATTACGACGGCGCGACGGCATACTACGCGTCCGAGTACGTGCTCTCGCAGCTGAAGATCCCGGAGGAACTGCGGGAAAACATCGACACGGCTTACTACCCGGCCGGGCACATGATGTACGTGCACGAACCGTCGCGAGTGCAGCAGTCGAAGGACCTGGGCAAGTTCGTGAAGAAGGCGTCCAACCGCTGACCTCGTGAGTGCCTATCGCGGTTCTCACCGCGATAGGCACTCACAACCAGTCGTGCTCCCGGGCGTACCGCGCCGCCTCATGCCGCGTCCGCGTTTGCGTCTTCTGCATCGCGTTCGACAGATAGTTCCGCACGGTCCCCTCCGCCAAATGCAACTGCGCCGCGATATCGGCGACCGAATACCCCTCCCGCGTCGCCCGCAGCACGTCGATCTCCCGCACGGTCAACGGACAGTCGTCCACCACCGCGAGCGCCGAGACATCCGGGTCGATCCAGCGTTTGCCCTCGTCCAGCGTCCGGATCACCGACGCGATGTGCGCCGGTTCCGCTGATTTGCTCACGAATCCCTGCACACCGAGCTTCAACGCCTTGCGCAGCACTCCCGGCCGCGCGTGCCGGGTCAGCATCAGGATCACCTGTTCCGGCCGTTCCCGCCGGATCCGCGCGACCGCGCCCAGTCCGTCCACATTGGGCATTTCCAGGTCGATCACCAGGACATCCGGCCGATGCTCCATGGCGGCCCGTACCGCCGCCTCGCCGTCTTCCGCCTCGGCGAGCACGGTGATCTCGCCTTCCATCGGCAGCAATGCGGCCATCGCCTTGCGGAGCAGAGCTTCGTCGTCTGCAAGCACCACCGTCGTCATCGCGACACCTTCTCCGGGAAGGCCGCCGCCGTCACGAACCGGCCGTCCTTCTGCTCCACCGTCAATTCTCCGCCCTGATCAGCCAGCCGATCCGCCAATGTGGACAGTCCACTCAGCACCAGCGCGGCACCGTCCGCGACGCCGTCGTTGACGATGCTGATCCCCGCTTCGGTCAAGGTGATCCGCACCTGCCGGGCTTGCGCGTGCCGAAGGATGTTCGTGGTGGTCTCGCGCAGCACCTGGCCGAGCAGCTCGTCCACTCCCGAGTGGACCACCGCCTGCCGATCGATCCGCACGTGGATTCCCGCTGCCTCGAAGAGGTTCTTCGCGTTCTCCAGCTCCGCGGACAGATTGAGCCGTCGCTGGGCGTAAGCGAGTTCCTTGGTCTGGACGATGGTGTCGCCGACCAGGGTGTGCACCTCGCGCAATTCTTCCTGGGCCCGTTCGAGATCCCGGTGCAGCAGCTTCTCCGCGAGCGCGACCTTCAGCTTCACCACGTGCAGCGTGTGCCCCTGGATGTCGTGCAGTTCGCTGGCGAACCGGACGCGTTCCCGGACCACCGCCAGCTCCGCCTCCTTCTCGCGCGACTCCTCGAGCTCCGCGACGAGGTCGTAGAGCCGCTGGCTGGCGAACATCAGCAGCGTCGACAGCGCCGAGCCGACCGCCGGAGTCACCACATAGCCCAGCACTCGCGCGCCGAGATGGTCTTGGTGCAGCAGCAAATTGGTCGAGCCGATCGCGCCGGTCAGCACGGCGAAGCCGACCAGCGCGGCGAACCGGTGCCGCGGCAGCGGCGGGATGAGGAACGACCCGACCATGCTCAGCCCGTAGAACGCCATGGCGCAGTTGCTCAGCGCACCGGCGAACCAGACGAACGCGGTGAGCACCAGGCTCGGGCGCGCGGTGCGGATGAAGTCGCCCGCGGTCCAGCGTTCGGCGGTGGCGGTCGCGGCCAGCAGCCCGATCACCTGGATGACGACGTGCCACCAGGTCTTCGAGGAGAAGACCACCAGCAGCACCCCGACGAGCAGCAGCGGCGGCATCACCGTCATGAGATTGAGCCGGCGCAGCCGGTCCTGGACCGCGTCGCCGGACCAGGACATCCGGCGGGGCCGCGGCGGACGGGTCTCGGTCATGGTGCTCCAGGTTCGGCCGGGCGGTTCGGCCCCAGCATGCCGCAGCCGCCGATGCCCCACCAGTGACGCAGCGTCATGTCTTCGGCTGACGTGGCCGCACTACTCCGGACCAGGGAGAACCGGCTGGAATCGGAGCATGTCCACGACCCCAGTCATCGACGTCGACCACCTGAACCTCACCTACGGCGATTTCCAGGCCGTGCGCGACCTGTCGTTCCAGGTCGGCCGCGGCGAACTGTACGCGCTGCTCGGCACGAACGGCGCGGGGAAGACCTCGACGCTGGAGACCGTCGAGGGACACCGGCCGCCCAGCTCAGGCACCGTGCGGGTGTTCGGGAAGGACCCGCGCGACCGCGCCGCCGTCCGGCCGCGGATGGGGATCATGCTGCAGGAAAGCGGGTTCTCGCCGGACCTGACCGTGCGCGAGTCGATCCGGCTGATCGGCAGCCTGACCCAGCGCGGCGACAACGTCGAACGGCTGCTCGGCATCACCGACCTCACCCGCAAAGCCACGACGAGGGTGTCGCAGCTCTCCGGCGGCGAAAAGCGCCGGCTGGACTTCGCGACCGCCGTGTACGGGACGCCGGATCTGGTCTTCCTCGATGAGCCGACCACCGGTCTCGACATCCAGTCGCGCGACGCGCTGTGGACCGCAGTGGACCGGCTCCGTGAGGACGGCACCACCATCGTCCTCACGACGCATTACCTCGAGGAAGCACAGCAGCGCGCCGACCGCATCGGCCTGATGCACCAGGGCACGCTCAACCGCGAAGGCACCGTCGCCGAACTGACCCGGACGCTGCCCGCGACCATCCGCTTCGGACTTCCGCCGCACGCGCCGATGCCGCCGCTGCAAGCGACCCGCGAGGAGGACGGCCGGTTCCTCATCGAGACCTTCGGCCTGCAAAAAGACCTGCACACCCTCCTCGGCTGGGCACAGGACAGTGCGGTGGAACTGGCCGAATTGGAGGCTGGCCCGACCCGCCTCGACGACGTCTTCCGCGCTATCGGCAACGCGTAACCCATTCCGGAAAGGATTTACCATGTTCTCCATCGCCCGCGGCGAACTGATCCAGCTCTTCCGAAATCGCTTAGTACTGGTCACCTCGCTAATCCTGCCTGTCGCGTTCAGCGCTTTCTTCATTTCCCGGCACGAAACCTTCGCGAAACTCGGCAGCCTCGGCTATATCGCGGCGCTGACGCTTTCCTTCATCACCGCGATCGGCCTTTACACCACCACCGTCACCACACTCGCCGCCCGGCGGCAGAACCTGTTCCTCAAGCGATTGCGTTCCACCTCGGCGAGCGACTCCGGCATTCTCGTCGGCCTGCTCCTGCCGATCACGGTGATCACCACGATCCAGGTCGCCGTCATCCTCGCCGTGCTCGGCGCGGTCACCGGCCTGCCGAAGAATCCGCTGCTGCTGGTGGTCGCGGTCGTCGCGACCGTCGCCATGATGCTCGCCCTCGGCCTGGCCACCGCCGGTCTCACGAACTCCCCGGAGCACGCTCAGGTCACCACGCTGCCGATCACCCTCGCCGTCCTCGCGGTGGCGAGTTGGATCGGAATCACCGGAACGGAACAGCTTTCCCTCCTGAAACGACTTCTCCCCGGCGGGGCGGCCACCGAACTCGTGTTGAATTCCTGGAATGGCGGAGCTTCGGTCACCGACTCACTCGTCCTGCTCGGCCCGATCGCGGCGTGGCTGATTCTCAGCGTCACCCTGGCGACCCGACTATTCCGCTGGGAACCGCGCCGCTGAAACCCCTTCCGGCGCCGAGGAGATCGGAGTAACCTCGGCGGCGCTCTCGATCGTCGACGTGTCCGCGGCGACGCGGCCGGAAGTCGGCCCCGACCGGCGACCGAACCGCGGCGGCCGCGAACACAGCTTGATTTCGTGCACTTTCCCGTCAGTTTCCTGAGTTCGATTGATCTCGGCAAAGGATGGAAGACAGTGCGAAAACAACTATTCGTCGTACTGGCGGCCGCCGCGTTGACGGTGACCGCTGTTCCGGCGTACGCGGCTCCCCCGAAGTCCACGGTGAACTGGGGAGCGTGCCCGGCCGACGTCGCCGCGCCAGCGCAACTGCAGTGCGCGTCGCTCGACGTGCCGCTGGATTACCGGCAGCCGGACGGCAAGAAGATCAGCATCGAGATCTCGCGGCTGCAGAGCATCGATCCGGCCGCCCGGCGCGGAGTGCTGCTGTTCAACCCCGGCGGCCCCGGCGGTCTCGGCCTGACGTTCCCGCTGGACCTGGTCCGGGCAGGCATCCCGACAAGCGTGCTCGCCCGTTACGACCTGATCGGCTTCGACCCCCGCGGAGTCGGCCACAGCAGTCCGGTGAACTGCAACCTGACCGCCGAACAGCTGACGGTCGCGCCGAAGTACGCGCACAACGAGGCTGACGTCGTCGAAGCCTCCGCATTCGCCAAGGGGATCGCGCAACAGTGCGCGGCCTCGGAATCCGCGTCCGTGCTGCCGTATCTGACGACCGCGAACACCGCGCGGGATATGGACCAGATCCGGGCCGCCCTCGGCGAGTCGAAGATCTCCTACGTCGGCTACTCGTACGGCACCTACCTCGGCGGGGCATACGCGACGCTGTTCCCGGACCAGACCGACCGAGTGGTGCTCGACAGCGTTCTCGGGCCGGGCGGTTACGACATCACCGCGGCACGGCGATTCGCCGAAGGCATGCAGGACCGCTTCCCGGACTTCGCGAAGTGGGCGGCTGCCCGCCATTCCGTCTACGGGCTCGGCTCCACGCCGACCGCGGTCGCCGCGACCTACACGAAGCTCGCGGACAAGCTCGACGAGACCCCTGTGTCGGAAATCGACGGTTCGTACTTCCGGCTGGCGACGCACAGCCTGATCTACCAGAACCAGTCGTTCCCGAGGCTGGCGCAGGCGTGGCAGGCCCTCCTCGCGAACCAGGTCCCGTCGGGCGCGGTCCCGCCGGCCCCGACGCCGGTCGAGCAGAGCCAGGTCGGAACGATGGTTTCGATTCTGTGCGGGGACAACGCGTGGCCGCGGACGATTTCGACCTATCAGGACAACGTCGCGCAGGACCGGGCGGCATACCCGCTGATCGGCGGCGCGACGGCGAACGTCTGGCCGTGCGCGCACTGGCCGAAGCAGCCGATCGAAACGCCGGTCCAGTTCAGCGACCAGGGACCGTCGAACCTGCTGCTGGTCCAGAACACCCGTGACCCGGCGACCCCGCTGTCCGGCGCGCTGGAAACCCGCGCGCAGTTCGGCGACCGGGCCCGGATGGTCACCGTGGACCAGGGCGGTCACGGAGCGGCGCTCCCGTTCCTGAACAGCTGCGGTTTCAGCTCCGTCACCGATTTCCTGGTGAACGGAACTCGCCCGGACGCCGACAAGTACTGCGGCGCCGAAGCGAACGCACGCGGGCTCAGCCCGCAGCAGCAGCAAGCGGCCGACAAGATTCTCGACCGGATGACGCGACACTGAACGGACGATGGGTGGGACGATGATCGGCGGTGGGGCGGGCTTTCCCGCCCCACCGTCGTATGTCCGCGCGGAACCCCGAGTCTCGGCGATCAGCCTCGCGCCCTCTTCCCTCCGATTTCCCGAGTCCGATCGATCTCGACACAAAGGAAGGAAAAAAGTGCGAAAACCATTGCTCGTCGTACTCGCCGCCGTCGCATTGACCGCGACGGCGGTTCCGGCGACCGCCGCATCCGCTCAAACCACGGTGAAGTGGGGCGCGTGCCCGGCCGATGTCGCTTCCCCGGCACTGCAGTGCGCGTCGCTCGAAGTGCCGCTGGACTACCAGAAGCCGGACGGCAAGAAGATCAGCGTCGAAATCTCCCGCCTGCCCAGCACCGATCCGGCGAAAAGACGCGGGGTGCTGCTGTTCAACCCGGGCGGCCCCGGCGGGCCTGGCCTCGCCTTCCCGCTGACCTGGGCGAATCTCGGGGCTCCGGCTAGCCTGCTCGCCGAGTACGACCTGATCGGCTTCGACCCGCGCGGGGTCGACCACAGCACTCCGGTGAGCTGCGATCTGAAGCCAGAGCAGCTTGTGCTCGCCCCGAAATACGCACACAACCGCGAAGAAGTCGTGCAGGCATCGGAAGCCGCGAAGCAGATCGCGCGCCAGTGCGCCGCTTCGGCGTCGGCACCGATCCTGCCGTACATCACGACCGCGAACACCGCGCGGGACATGGATCAGATCCGGGCCGCGCTCGGCGAGTCCAAGATCTCGTATTTCGGTTTGTCGTACGGCACCTATCTCGGCGGGGTCTACGCCTCGCTGTTCCCGGACCGGACCGACCGCGTCGTGCTCGACAGCGTCGTCGGACCGGGAGGTGTCGACGTCTCCACGGCACGGCGCTTCGGCGAGGGAATGCAAGACCGCTTCCCCGACTTCGCGAAATGGGCGGCTGCCCGGAGTTCGATCTACGGCCTCGGCGCCACGCCCGCCGAAGTCACCGCGACCTTCTACCAGCTCGCGGACAAGCTCGACCAGCACCCGATCGGCGGCCTCGACGGCTCGCTCTTCCGGTTGGGAACGCACAGCCTGACTTATCAGACGTTGTCCTTTCCCAGACTGGCGCAGACGTGGCAAGCCTTACTCAACAACCAGGCTCCCCCGGCGCTGCAGCTGCCCGCCACGGCTTCGGCGCAGAGCCAGCGCTCCACCATGATCTCGGTGCTGTGCGGGGACACCGCGTGGCCCCGGACTATTTCGACCTACCAGCGCAACGTCGCCCAGGACCGCGCCGCTTATCCGATGATCGGCGGCTCGGCGGCGAACGTCTGGCCCTGTGCGCACTGGGCTAAGCAGCCGCTCGAACCACCAGTGTCGTTCAGCGACCAGGGGCCGTCGAACCTGTTGCTGGTCCAGAACATGCGCGACCCGGCGACCCCGCTCTCCGGCGCGCTCGAGACCCGCGCGGCGTTCGGCGACCGGGCGCGAATGGTCACTGTGGACCAGGGCGGGCACGGCGTCGGCCTCCCGTATCTGAACAGCTGCGGATTCGCAGCCGTCACCGACTACCTCGTGCACGGAACCCGGCCCGAAATCGACAAATTCTGTGGTGCCGAAGCGAACGCCGCGCGATCGCTCAGCCCGCAGCAACAACAGGCAGCCGAGAAGTTGACGGATCAGCTGCGGCGGTAATGAATCCACGATGACCGGCGGTGGGGCGGGCTTCCCGCCCCACCGCCGTTTGTCCGCGAGGAAAGGAAACCCGTGCGAAAGCAATTGCTCGTTGTACTCGCCGCCGCGACCTTGACGGCGACCGCGGTTCCGGCGTCCGCCGAACCCACGGTGAATTGGGGAAAGTGTCCGGCCGACATCACGTCTCCGTTGCTGCACTGCGCTTCCATCGAAGTGCCGCTGGACTACCGGAATCCGGACGGCAAGAAGATCAGCGTCGAAATCTCCCGGCTGTCCAGCGGCATTCCGACGAAACGGCGCGGGGTGCTGCTGTTCAACCCCGGTGGCCCCGGCGGCACTGGCCTGACCTTCCCGCTGGAGATGTTCCAGCTCGGCCTGCCGGCGAGCCTGCTCGCCGAGTACGACCTGATCGGCTTCGACCCGCGAGGAGTCGACCACAGCAGCCCGGTGAACTGCGATCTGAAGCCGGAACAGCTCCTCACCATCGTGCCGAAGTACGCGCACAACCCCGCCGAAGTCGTGGCGGCCGCGGCGTCCGCCAAGCAGATCTCACAGCAATGCGCCGCTTCGAAATCCGCGCCGGTCCTGCCGTACATCACCACCGCGAACACCGCGCGGGACATGGACCAGATCCGGGCCGCGCTCGGCGAGCCCAAGATCTCTTACTTCGGCCTGTCGTACGGCACCTACCTCGGCGGGGTATACGCGTCGCTGTTCCCGGACCGGACCGACCGTGTCGTGCTCGACAGTGTTCTCGGACCGGACGGGTACGACATCACCGCGGCACGGCGCTTCGGAGAAGGAATGCAGGATCGCTTCCCGGACTTCGCCAAGTGGGCCGCCGTACGCGATTCTTCCTACCGGCTCGGCGCCACCCCCGCCGAAGTCACCGCGACCTTCTCCAAGCTCGCCGACAAACTCGACCGGCATCCGGCATGGGGGTTCGACGGGTCGCTCTTCCGGCTGGCGACGGAGAGCCTGATCTACCGGGACTCGGAGTTCCCGCTAGTCGCGCAGCTGTGGCAAACCGCCCTCGAGGATCAGGCTCCCCCGCCCGGTTCGCTGCCGAGCATCGGCGGTCCGATCCAAAGCCAGGTGGGCACCCAGCTCTCGGTGGTGTGCGGGGACCACGCGTGGCCGAGGTCGATTTCGACCTATCAGCGGAATGTCGCCCAGGACCGGGTCGCGTATCCACTCGTCGGCGGCTCGACAGCGAACGTCGGGCCGTGTGCGTACTGGCCGACGAAGCCGATCGAACAACCAGTGCGGTTCAGTGACCGAGGACCGTCGAACCTGCTGCTGGTCCAGAACCTGCGCGACCCGGCGACGCCGCTGTCCGGCGCGCAGGACACCCGCGAAGCATTCGGCAACCGGGCGCGAATGGTCACTGTGGACCAAGGCGGCCACGGTGCCGTCCTCCCGTACTTGAACAGCTGCGGCTTCAACGCCGCCGTCGGCTATCTCGTGCACGGCACGCGACCGGAAACCGACAAATTCTGCGGCGCGGAAACGAACGCCACTCGATCGCTTACCCCGCAACAACAACAGGCGGCCGACAAGATCATGGACCGGCTGCGGCAGTACTGAAACAGGCGGTGGGGCGGAACACCCGCCCCACCGCCGCTCGTTCAGCGCAGGAACGCCGATCCCCGCGTCACCGCGGAATAAGCGTCCACCGAACCATGTCCGTAGAACCCGTTGAACGACGCGTCACCCAAGCAAGTAGCAGTGAACGAAGCGTCCCGGCCCTCCTTGAGGTAGTCGACCGTGCGCGGAACCGGGCACGCGATCGGTGCCGCCGTGCCTTCCAGCACTCGCTGCACCGCGTCCGGATCCATCGAGACCGAATGCCCGGTCTTCTTGCCGTACTGGGAAATGATCAGCGCCGCGACGCCAGTCGCGTGCGGGGCGGCCATCGAAGTCCCTTGCAGCCATTGGTAATAGCCGACGCGACCGTCGGGAGCAGTCGCCTTCTGCACACCGAGTGCGACCCCAGCCGGTGTCACATTGCCCGCTGCGTCGATGTTTCCTGCCGCCACACCCACATTGCGCGGGTACGTGGACAGGATCTCATTCTCGACCGTCCGGTACCAAGGCGTGCCGTAACCGTCGCGGAAGTAGCCGCCGGGCGCGGAAACAGAGATCTGCTCGGTGCCGTAGTTCGAGTAGTCCGCCTTCGCCTGCGTCGGGCCGAACGAGCCGACACCGATCGTGTGCGGGCCTTCGACCGGCAGCGAGAAGCACGAAGCATTGTCGATCTTGCGCGGATGCGGCCCGTTCGCCGGGTAGTCCGGGCTCGTGACGTCATCGTGCGGCGCGGCCAGCTCGTCGTGCTGGTTGCCGAGCGCGACCACCATCGTCACGCCCTTGCGGTGCGCGTAGTTCAACGCCCGCGTGGTCGCTTCGATGATCGTGCGCTGTTCCGCTTGTTCCGCGGCGGAATCCGCCGGATTCGAACGGCAGTTGTACAGCCACGGGTCGACGTAGAAGCTCATGTTGACGACGTCGATTCCCGCGTCGCCGGAATACGTCAGCGCGTCGACTGTCGGCTGCAGGAAGAAGAATCCGGCGTCCTGTCCGGCGCGGATGTTCACCAGCGTCACGTTCGGCGCGACCCCGGACACGCCGAATCCGTTGGCAGCCGCGGCGATCGTGCCCGCGACGTGCGTTCCGTGGCCGTTGTCGTCGTGGTCCACCGGGTCGACGCAACCGCGGAACTCGCACGGCCCGTCGACCACGGTGCCGTTGACGTCCGCGACGATGTCCTTGGTGAAGTTGCGCGAATCGGCTTTGTCGAAGTTCGGCGCGATGTCCGGGTGACTGCCGTCGACACCGGTGTCGATGATGCCGACCTTCACCCGCTTGTCGCCCGCCTGCTTGGTGCGCGCGAGGTCGGAGCGGGTCGATTTGAGGCCCCAGAGCTGGTCGTCCAGCGGATCGGTGCCGACCGCCTTGTTCGCCGCGGCCTTGCGCGAAACACTGCCGCGGCCTTCCTTCTCGACCGCGTCCGGCTTCTCCTTCTTGCCCGCCTTCGGCGCGCTGCCGATCGCTTTCGCCTTGGCCGCGCCGAATACCGCGCGATTGGCCGAAACCCGCTCAGTGAAGCCAGTAGCGGGCGCGGTGGCGGTGATGAGCCCGACGGCGGTATTGGTCGCGACGATCGTGCCGCCGGCGTCGCGCACGGCCTGCTGTGCGGCGGCGACACTCTGGCCGTCCCGCGCCAGGACGCTGAATTCCGTCAGCGGTCCGGCCGGTTGCGCCGACGCCGCTGGAAGGGCGACGACGGACACCGCACCGAACAATGGCACCGCTAGCGCCATAGCGAGCAATCTTGGTCTTTTCACGAGTCCTCCTCACGAAAACCGACAATGCAACGTACATAGCGGACACTGCGTGCGGCAATCGGCAAACCGGAGGAATCACTCGTCAGTGCCGATCACGGTCCTAACTGGGATCGCCGCTCGCGAGCCGTTCGGTAGCCGCGGGCTTTCTTCGTTCCCGTTGACTGTCCGTGAGGGGAACCCTGAGGGACTCTGAGTCCCTCAGGGTTCCCCTCACGGACGTGCCCGCAGGGCGGGACGCGGCCAGGCGAGGAGGGGAAGGTGTCGCGTTCCTTGTCATAGCGGCCGCTACCGAGAAAACCCCGATGCGGCATTCGAGCAGCGGGGGTCCGCAGGCAGCCAGAACACTGTGCGCTCTCACCGTGATCAGCACTCACGAGGCGTTACGGAACCACCGACCTCACCTCGGCGAAGTGACAAGCCGACAGATGCCCGTCCGTCCGGGGTTCCAGCTTCGGGGCCTCGGTCGCGCAAATGTCCGCGGCCTTCCAGCACCGCGTGCGGAAACGGCAGCCGGACGGCGGATCGATCGGGCTCGGCACGTCGCCTTCCAGCCGGATCACCTGCCGCTGCCCGCGCACCGCCGGGTCCGCGACCGGCACCGCCGACAGCAGCGCCTGGGTGTAGGGATGGGACGGTCGCTCGTAAATCTCGTCCTCGGTCCCGATTTCGACGATCTTGCCCAGGTACATCACCGCGACCCGGGTGGACAGATGCCGCACCACCGAAAGGTCGTGCGCGATGAACACATAGGACAGTCCGAACTCGCCCTGCAGTTCCCCGAGCAGGTTCATCACCTGCGCCTGAATCGAAACGTCCAAAGCGGACACCGGCTCGTCGCAGATGATCACCTTGGGCCGCAACGCCAGCGCCCGCGCGATCCCGATGCGCTGGCGCTGCCCGCCGGAGAACTGGTGCGGATACCGGTTCACGTGCTCGGGGTTGAGCCCGACCACCTCCAGCAGTTCCTGCACCTTCTTCGCCCGCGAACCCTTCGGCGCGACGTCGGTGTGGATCTCGAACGGCTCGCCGACGATGTCGCCGACGGTCATCCGCGGATTCAGCGACGTGTACGGGTCCTGCAGCACGATCTGGATCTCCCGGCGCATCCGCCGCAGTTCCGCGCCGCGCAGCTTGAACAGATCGCGGCCCTCGAACGTCGCCGCCCCGCTGGTCGGCTCCTCCAGGCGCATCAGCACCTGGGCGAGCGTCGACTTGCCGCAGCCGGATTCGCCGACCACGCCGAGCGTTTCGCCGGGCTGCAGGTCGAAGGACACGCCGTCGACGGCCTTCACGTGTGCGATGGTCCGCTTGAACAGCACACCGTCACGCACCGGGAAGTGCTTGACCAGATCGCGGACGCTGAGAATCGGCTCACCCACGGCTCTCCACCACCTCCTCGGCGAAGTGACACGCACTGACCCGGCCGAACCCGAGCGTGTGCGAGGACGGCCGCTCGTCGCGGCACCGCCCCTCGGCCCGCTTGCAGCGCGGATGGAACGGGCATCCGGCCGGGATGTCGAGCAGGCTCGGCGGCAGGCCCTTGATCGTCTCCAGGGTCTGTCCTTTGAGGTCCAGCCGGGGCAGCGAGTCCATCAGCGCGGCGGTGTAGGGATGCCCGGGCGAGCTGAACAATTCCCGCACGTCGGCCTGTTCCACGATCCGCCCGGCGTACATCACCGCGATCCGGTCCGCGACCTCCGCGACCACGCCGAGGTCGTGCGTGATGAGGACGAGCCCCATCCGCCGTTCCCGCTGGATGTCCGCGAGCAGGTCCATGATCTGCGCCTGCACGGTCACGTCCAGCGCGGTCGTCGGCTCGTCCGCGATGAGCAGATCCGGGTCGAGGGCCAGCGACATCGCGATCATCGCGCGCTGCCGCATCCCGCCGGAGAACTGGTGCGGATAGTCCTTCACCCGCCGTTCCGCCGCCGGAATGCGCACCAGGTCGAGCAGTTCGACCGCCCGCTTGCGCGCGTCCTTTTTGGACATGCCCAGCCGGACCCGCAGCTGCTCTTCGATCTGGAACCCGACGGTGAAAACCGGGTTCAGCGCCGAAAGCGCGTCCTGGAAGATCATCGCGATCTCCGCACCGCGCACCTGCCGCCGCCGGTCTTCCGGCGCGGTGAGCAGATCCTCGCCGCGATAGCGGATCGACCCGCCGGTGATCACGCCCGGCGGAGTGTCGAGAATTCCCATGATGGTCTGCGCCGTGACGCTCTTGCCGGAACCTGATTCGCCAAGCACGGCAAGGGTTTCCCCGGCATGCACCGAATAGCCGACGCCGTTGAGCACGTTGGCCACGCCGTCGGAAGTGCGGAACTCCACGTGCAGGTCTTCGACCTCGAGCAGCAGCTCGTTCTCGGCCGCCGGACCAGGCGCATTGGACACTGTGGACATCGCGGCTACCTCGACTTCGGGTCGAGCGCGTCGCGGATACCGTCGCCGAGCATCACGAACGCGAGCACGGTGACGGTGACGAACGCACCGGGGAACAGGAGCATGTGCGGGACCGCGCGGAAATAGTCGCGGGCGTCGCTGATCATGACGCCCCACGACACCACCGGCGGCCGCACCCCGATGCCGAGGTACGCCAGCGTCGCCTCGGCTCCGATGGCCGCGCCGAGCGCGATCGTGGCGTACACGAGCACCGGCGCGAGCGTGTTCGGCAGCAGGTGCCGGAACACGATCCGCGGCGTGCTGGCCCCGAGCGCGCGGGCCGCCTTGACGTAGTCCAGCTGTTTGGCCACCAGCGTCGCGGACCGCATGATGCGCATCGCCACCGGCCAGGTCAGCACCGCGATCGAGCACACCACCTGCACGATGATGGTGACCTGCCCCGGATTTGTGCCCGGCGCGTTGAACGTGGTGAGGATGACGATCGCGCCGAGCACGAACGGAAGCCCGGCGAAAACGTCGCCGAGCCGGGACAGCAGGCTGTCGATGAGGCGGCCGTAGTAGCCCGCGACGATGCCGATCAACGATCCGAAAAGGACAGTCAGCAGCGTGGCGAAAACACCGACGAGCAGCGAAGCCCTGGCCCCGTAGATGGTCCGCGCGTAAACGTCGTAACCCTGGTTGTCGTAGCCGAACCAGGCGTCCGCGGACGGGCCTTCGTTGGCGTGCGTCAGATCGCTGTAACCGGCGTCGCGATGCGAGAACAGCCCCGGCGCGATCGCGATCAGCACGATCAGCAGGATGATCAGCGCGGAGATCACGAACGTCGGCTTGCGGCGCAGCTGCCGCCACGCGTCGCCCCAGAGACTGCGCGGCTTCTTCGGACCGACGTCGGCCGAGCTGTCCACATGCGACAGCTGTGCCGCGTCGACTCCTCCGCCGCCGACGAGATTCGGGTCAGTCATAACGGATCCTCGGGTCGAGAACGGCGTAGAGCAGGTCCACGATCAGGCTCATCAGCAGATACACCAGCACCAGCAGCACGACGACGCCGACGACGGTCGCGCTTTCCCGGTTCTGGAGGCCGCGGAAGATCAGCCCGCCGAGACCGTTGATGTTGAACACGCCCTCGGTCACGATCGCACCGCCCATGAGCGAACCGAGGTCGGTGCCGAGGAAGGTCAGCACCGGGATCACCGAATTGCGCAGCAAATGGATGCCGATGACGCGGCTGTTGGGCTGTCCCTTGGCGATGGCGGTGCGGATGTAGTCGGCGTGCCGGTTCTCCGCGATCGACGTTCTCGTCAACCGCGCGACATAAGCCATCGAAAGGCTGCCGAGCGCGATACCCGGCACGATCAGCTCGCCGAAGCTCGGATCGTCCGAGACGCTGGCGTCGATGATGCCCAGGTTCACGCCGAGCACGATCTGCAGCACGATCGCGGTGACGAACACCGGCAGCGAGATCAGGAACGTGGTCGAGACCAGCACCAGGTTGTCGAGGAAACCCTTGCCGCGCAAGCCGGTCAGCACGCCGGCGGTGAGGCCGATGATGGCTTCGATGAGCACCGCGACGAGCGCGAGGCGCAGCGTGATCGGGTAGGAGGTGGAGATCAGTTCGCCGACCGAGGAGCCGTTGAACGTCTCGCCCCAGTCGCCGCTGAACAGGCTCCCGAGGTATTTGAAGTACTGGACGATCAGATTGTCGTTCAGGTGGAACTTCTCGGTCATCAGGTCGATGTAGGCCTGCGGGCAGGCTTGCTGACCGCATTTGCCGGAGAACGGGTCCCCCGGCACGGCCCACACCAGTGCGTAGATCAGGAACGTGGTGCCGAAGAACACCGGGATCAACTGGAGCAGTCGGCGCAAGACGTAACGAATCATGCGTGGTTCCTAGGAGTGCGCGCCGGGCCCGCGAGTGCCCGCGCCTGCTTGTGGCCGGCGCGGACACTCACGAGCCGCGTGGTGGGAACGGACGAGTCAGCGCATCACTTCTTGAGGACCTCGACCGAGGAGTAGTCCGCGCGGCGGCGGAAGTCGAGGACCACGGTCTTGGTGTGCTTCGACTTGGCCGCGACGCCCTTCTCGTCCCACACCGGGATCGAGGGCAGGTCCTTCGCGACCAGGTCCTCGGCCTGCTGGTACAGCTTGACCGCGGCGTCCTTGTCCGCCGTCGAGTCTGCCTGCTTCAGCAGGGCGTCGACCTGCGGGTTGGAGTAGGTCGAGTCGTTCGACGAGGCCCCGGTCCGGTAGAGCGGGTTGAGGAAGTCCTCAATGGACGGATAGTCCGCCGACCAGTCGGAACGGCCCATGCCGGTCAGCTTGTGCCCGGTCACGATGCTGCGCCACTGGCCGAAGTCGGTCGCCGGAACGAAGTCGCATTCGACGCCGAGGGTGTTCTTGATGCTGTTGCACGCGGCCACCAGCGGCTCCTTGCGGCCGCCGTCGGCGTTCGAGGCGATGGTGAGCTTGCCCTTGAACCCGGACTTCGCGAACAGTTCCTTCGCCTTCGCCGGGTCGAACTTGCAGTACTCGCCGCACACGCCCGGCCGGTAGCCCGGAATGCCCTGCGAGACGTAGCCGTCAGCCGGGACGTAGGTGTCGTGCATGACCGTCTTGGTGATCTGCGTGCGGTCGATCGCCATCGAGATGGCCCGGCGCAGGTCGAGGTTGTTGTAGCCCTGCACGTAGTACGGCACCGCGATCGTGCTGATCCCCAGCAGGTGCCCGGTGACCAGGTTGTCCTTGAGGTCGGTCTTGTACTTGTCCGCGGTGAGCGCGGACGGCGGCAGCGTCTCGATGAAGTCGAGTTTGTTGCTCAGCAGGTCCTGGTACGCGGTTTCCTGGCTGGCGTAGATCTTGTCGTCGAGGTCCTTGAACTTGACCTTGTCCGAGCCCTGGTAGTCGTCGAACCGGGTCAGCTTGATCTCGACGTTCGGCGTGCGGCTGACGAACTTCATCGGGCCGTTGCCGATCGGGTGCTTCGCGAAGGCCGCGGGGTCCTTGAAGAAGGAGTCCGGCAGCGGCGCGAACGCGGTGTAGCCGATCTTGGTGGTGAAAACGGAGAACGGCGCTTCCAGGGTCACCTGGAACTCGTAGTCGCCCTTCACGACCAGGCCGGACATCTTGTCCGTGGTCGGCTTCGCCGTCTTGTCGGCGGGGTGGACGTCGGAGTAGCCCTGGATGTTCTCGAAGAACGTGCTGTTGATCTGGCCGTTCGCGGAGTTGGCCCCGTAGTTCCAGGCGTCGACGAAGTTCTTCGCCTTGACCTCGGTGCCGTCGTGGAACTTCCAGCCGTGCTTGATCTTGATGTCGAAGACCTTGGAATCGGTCGTGGTGATCGACTCCGCCATCAAGTTGTACGGCTCGCCGTTTTCGCCCTTGTACGCGACGAGTCCGGAGAACATCGGGTCGACGGCCTTGGAACCGCCGAGTTCGTTGGTGTTCGTCGGGATCAGTGTGTTCTGCGGTTCCGTGCCGTAGACCGTGAAGGTCCCGTTCGGATCCGCCTCCCCCGACGACCCGCTGCTGGATCCGCCGCCCCCACAGGCAGTCAGGAGCAGTGACAAGGTTGTCACGACTGCGGCCGCGCTCCAGAGCCTGGATGAACCCCGCATGTCCCCTCCGTTTCTAGCGTCCGAATAGCGAGATGGAGGCTAGCGTGATCGGCCCTTCGTAACCGGATCACCGGGTTGCACATGAATAACAACGCCGACCGTCACCCAGTCAGCCCACAACGAAGTGAGGTAGATGACGTTCGGTCATTTTGGTACGGGTTCGGACGCGGGGTGCGCGCGTGGTCACCGGGGCATTGCGGAGCGTTCAGGCGAGCGACAAAGCGATGCCGTCCAGGATGTCGTGCTCGCTGACGACCAACTGGTCCGGACCACCGCGCGCGGCGAGTTCCTCGGCGAGCACCTGCACGACGACCGCGCCGCCGCCGATCACGTCGACCCGGCCGGGGTGGATCACCGGGTTCGCGGCGCGGGTCTCGCGGTCGGCCGCGAGGAGCTCCTGCGCGACCCGGTCGATCTCGCCATGGGTCAGCTTCGACAGGTGAATGCGCTCGGAGTCGTACTCGGGCAGCGCCAGCGAAACCGCTGACAACGTGGTCACGGTGCCGGCCACACCGATCCAGGTGCGAGCCTTCGCGACGTCCACGACGTCGAACGCCTCGGCGAGGATGCCGCGGGCCAGTTCGCGGGCGGCGGCGACCTCGTCGGCGGTCGGCGGGTCGCCCTTCAGCGCGCGCTCGGTGATCCGGACGCAGCCGATGTCGACGGATTTCGCGGCGATCACCTCGGCCTCGCGGCCGTTCCAGGTGCCGAGGACGAGTTCGGTGGAGCCGCCGCCGACGTCGACGACCACGAACGGCCCGTCCTCGGGGTCCTGCTCGCCGACCGCGCCGGTGAAGGACAGCCGGGCTTCCTCGTCGCCGCTGATCACCTCGGCCTCGACGCCGAGCGTCTCGCGGGTCATCGCGAAGAACTCGTCGCGGTTGCTCGCGTCGCGCGTCGCCGAGGTGGCGACCATGCGCACCTTCTCGACGCCCTTGCGCCGCGCGGCGACGGTGTAGTCCGCGAGCGCCGCGCGGGTGCGCTCGAGCGCTTCCGGCGCGAGCCGGCCAGTGGCGTCGACGCCCTGGCCGAGCCGCACGATGCGCATCTCGCGGTGCAGGTCGCGCAGGTCGACCGTGCCGTCGTGGCGCGGCGTCAACTCGGCGACGAGCAGACGGATGGAGTTGGTCCCACAGTCGATCGCAGCTACCCGAGGCATACCTCCGACTTTACTTGGTCTGCGGCGCTTCGCAGGCGAGGCGGGCATAGGCGGGCCCTATGCCCCCTGACCGACATTTGGTCTTTGCCTTTCCCTCTTTTCCGGCCGTACGGTTGACGTGTTCGCCGCATTTCATTTCGCGGCGGTTTTCTTCTTCTTTTATCGAGAGGTTCATTGGCATGCCCGATTACGGGATAGCGGGAAAGCGCGCAGTGGTCACCGGCGGTTCCCGCGGAATCGGCGCGGCGATCGTGACGCAATTGCTGGCCGCGGGCGCGACGGTGCTCACCACCGCCCGGTCGGCCGGTCCGGCGCCGGAAGGCGCGTCCTTCGTCCAGGCCGACGTCCGCACGCGGGCCGGTGCCCAGACGATCGCCTCCGCCGCGCAGGAGGTCCTCGGCGGCGTCGACCTGCTGATCCATAACGCCGGCGGCGCGCGTCCGCACCCCAGCGCCCTGGAGATCCCCGACGACGAATGGCAGGACGCGCTGTCGGTCAACCTCCTGGCCGCGGTCCGCCTGGACGCGCTGCTGGCCCCCGGCATGCGGGAGCGCCGATCGGGCTCGATCGTGCACATCTCCACCGCCGCGATCCGCCCGCCGTTCCCGCCCTTCCTGCACTACGTCGCCGCGAAGACGGCGCTCGAGGCGTACAGCCAAGGCCTGGCCGCCGAACTGGCACCCGCCGGCGTCCGCGTCAACACCGTGTCTCCCGGCCGGACCGCCACCCCCGGCGGCGTGGCGACGCGGGAGCAGTGGGCGAGCCTGTCGTCCGGCGGTCTTGACCTCCCCGGCGTCCCGCTGGGCCGGGACGGCGACCCCGACGACATCGCCAACGCCGTGCTCTTCCTGTTGTCCGACCAAGCGAACTGGCTGACCGGGAGCGGTCTGGCCGTCGACGGAGGCGAATACCCGCGATGAATGCTTACCAGAACAAAACTGTCGTCGTCACCGGCGGCAGCACCGGAATGGGTTTCGCCACCGCGAAACTGTTCGCCGACGGCGGCGCTCGAGTAATTATCACCGGCCGCTCGCAATCTCGCCTCGACGCCGCGCTAGCCCAACTCGGTGACCGCGCGACCGCCGTCCGCGGCGATGTGGCGTCGCTCTCCGACCTGGACACACTGGCAGCCCAGGTCCCCGGCCCGGTCGACGCCCTGTTCGCCAACGCCGGGATCGCGCGGACGGCACCGTTCGAGTCGGTCACCGAGGAGCAGTTCGACGAGCAGTTCGCGGTGAACGTCAAGGGCGCGTACTTCACCGTGCAGAAGCTCGCACCCCTGCTGCGCTCCGGCGCGGGCGTCGTCCTGACCACCTCGACAGCGAACGTCATGGGCCTTGCCGAAACCAGCGTCTACTCCGCGGGCAAAGCCGCCCTGCGATCGATGGCCCGCACCCTCGCCGCCGAACTGCTCCCGCGCGGCATCCGGGTGAACGCGATCAGCCCCGGCCCGATCGACACCGAGATCCTGGAAGCCGGAATGTCTGCCGAGGAGGCCGCACAGTTCAAGGCCGCCCGAGCCGCGGCGAACCCGATGAAACGGCTGGGCACCCCTGGGGAAATCGCCCGTGCCGTCGCCTTCCTGGCCTTCGACGCCACCTTCACCACCGGCATCGAACTGGTCGTAGACGGAGGCGACACGCAACTCTGACGCTTCAGGCGGCCGGAGCCTCGGACTGGTACCAGGCTTCCTGCCGCAGGAACTCGAGCAACGCCATCTCCGCGGGCCCGGCCCCGGGCCGCACCGCCGCGACGACGGGCTGGGCCACGACCGGAAACACCGGCCGCACGAGGTGCTCATGCCCCTCCGGCACCGCCGACGCCGGAACGAGCGTCACGCCCAGCCCGTGCGCGGCCCACCGCACCGCCGTCGAAGTCTGCGACACCCGCGCGACCGCCGTCGGCTCCAGCCCGTTGTCGCGCAACACTTCTGTTAGGTGACCGTCGAGCGCACTGTCCGGATCGAACCGGATCCACTGCTCTTCTTCCAACTCCCGCAACGCGATCCGGTCCTTCTTGAGCAACCGATGCCCGGTCCCCAGGACGACCACGAACTCCTCGTCACCAAGGTGATGCCCCTCGTACAACCCCTCATCGCAGGCCGACCCGAGCAACGCGAGATCCAGTACCCCACGCCGCGCCAACTGCTCCAGCTCCGCCGGATTCGGCTCCTCGAAAACGGTCACCGCCAACCGCGGAAACCGCCTTCGCAACGCAGCCAACGCGCCCGGCAACTGCCGAGTCCCCAACCCCATCTGCGCCGCGACGAGCAACTCGCCGGCCAGCTCGTCCGCGCCCGCACGCGCCGTCGCCTGCGCCCGCCGCGCCGCCCTTACCGCGACTTCAGCGTCCTTGAGAAACGCCCGCCCCACGACGGTCGGCACCAGCCCCGTGGGCGTGCGGGAGAAGAGCTGCACGCCGAGTTCCCGCTCAAGCCCGCGGATCTGCTGCGACACGGACGGCTGAGCGACGTGAAGCAGCTCGGCCGCGGCAGTCACCGACCCCGCCTCGGCGACCGCCAAGGCGTACTCGAACTGACGAAGACTCATCGGCTCCCCTGCTTTGTAATGATGTAAGCGAGGCTACCGGAGGAGATCTGGTCGCCGGTTTCGCTGGTTTCGCTGGTCAGCCAGCAGCCGACGCCCTGCTGCTCGCCTGAGTGCTGCTCGACGAGGTGCAGGTCTCCGTCGGCGTCGTAGTGGTCGTCGTCGTAGGCGTGGTGGATCCGCACGTCGAACTGGTCGACGTTTCAGTCGGACTGCCCGACGGACTCCCGGACGAACTGCCCGGCAGCGTCGTCCCCGTAGGCGTCACCGACGGAGCCCCAGTAGAGACCGGCGGTAACGACGACTCGGTAGTTCTCGGCCGATCCCCCGGATTCGCTGGCGACGCGGCACTGGACGCCGTCGGCCCAGGCGCCCCGACCGGAACCGGACTGTCCGGCACCTGCGCGACGCCCTTCCGGTAGGCCTCCGCCCAGAGAATGACCGTGGTGACGTACGCATCGGAGTTGTTGTAGCGGTAAATCGCGGTCCTCAACTGATCCGGATTGGCCAGATCAAGCCCACCAGAGCAGAGGTACCGCGCCGCCGCGAGCGAGGCGTCGAAGAGATTGCTCGGGTCAGCCTTGCCATCACCGTTGCCGTCAGCCGCGTAGATCCGCCAGGTCGCCGGAATGAACTGGAACGGCCCAACCGCACGATCCCAAACCGGGTCGTGGTCGAGCACGCCGTGATCAGTGTCCGGAATCGCCGCGTAGGGCCCAGTCCCGTTGAGCTGAGGCCCGAGGATCGGCTGAAGCGTCGTCCCCGCAGCGTCGACGTACCCGCCCCGCGCGTGATCCGACTCGATCCGCCCGATGCTCGCGATGAGCGCCCAGTCGATATGACATCCCGGCTGCTCTTTCCCCAAGACCTCCGCCGCGTGCCGATACGCGGCCAGCGCAGTAGCCGGAATCCCGAGCGGCCCGTCCGGAAGGTCATACGCAGGCAGGGGAATCGGCGCCGGCGCATCAGGCAACCGCCCGTCGACCGCGACGCCGCGAATCCCCGGGTCGTACCCCTGATCAGGCATAACGTCCGCCGTATGCACCACCGGCATCCGCCCGACCCACCCGACGACCACCCCCGCACCGACGACCGCCGGAAGCACCCCAAGAACCCCGGCGAGCACCGCGACAACCGTCCGATGCCGCGACGCCACTCGCCGAGCCCGATAACGCCCCCGCCGAGCCCGAACCCGCACCCACCGAGACCTATCCAGCGGCGGCCCGACCAACACGGCGGTTCTCTTCTTGGTTCCAGCCGATCCAGAGGCGGTTTCGCCGTCTTCGCCCGCTACTTCAGCCCCCGCCACCGCCTCATCGACGCGGCCTCCACCGACTGTCGCGCTGGCGGTTTCTCCATCAGCGCCACCCTCACCGATCCCGTCGCCGCCAGCTGCATCGCCGCCAGCAGCGGTCCCGCTGTCAGCCACAGCGACAACCGCGCGATCGCCGATCCCGCCGCCAACAACAGTCCCCTCGACGACCCCGTCGCCGGTCGCATCGGCAACCCCGCCGTCAGCACTGGTCTCGCCGTCAGCACTGGTCTCGTCACCCGCACTGGTCTCGCCACCCGCAGCGATCCCGTCACCGACGGCATCGGCCCCGAACTCACCGCCCGCCTCGTGGCCCGCGCCGGACTCCCCGGCCGCTCCACGCTCAGCGCCGAACTCACCCACCTCCGCGTCGCCAGCACCGGGCTCCTCGACCGCCCCACGCTCAGCGCCGAACTCACCGCCCGCCGCATCGCCAGCACCGGACTCCCCAGCCGCCGCGTCGCCAGCTACTTCATCGCCAGCACCTAACTCACCACCGGTGCCCCGCTCACCCGCACCGTCCACCACCGGCTCGACCCGGCCGTCCGCACCAGGAGACGATTCAGCACGCACCGACCGCCGAGATCTGCGTGGCACCCGCACTTTCCGCCCCTCCCCGGCGCGCCCGGCGGTGCGCCCAGGCTCGCCTGCTCGGTGTGAAGCTCCGGTGCGCGCCGCGAAGCATTCCCACCCAGGCGGGCACCGGCCTCTGCTGTGCCTATCCGCGCCCGAGACCGGAGCGTTACCCGGCGCAGTCGCCGGTCGGCCAGCCCTGTTCGCGGACCCAGGCGAGGGTCTCGTCGCCGAACGGGTTCACTCCCGGGCCGGCCGCGAGCGTGTGCGCGAGGTGGACGTGCAGGCATTTCACCCGTCCGGGCATCCCGCCCGCGGTCACCTGGGTCCCGAGCGACTCGATGGCATCCCGCTCGGCGAGGTACGTCTCGTGCGTGCGCTGGTAAGTCGCCGCGAGTTCGGGATCGGTGGTGAGCCGTTCGGTCATCTCCTTCATCACGCCGGACGCCTCCAGCGTGCCCACCATCGACGACAGCCGCGGGCAGGTCAGGTAATACAACGTCGGGAACGGAGTCCCGTTCTCCAACCGCGGACTGGTCTGGGCCACCGACGGATGCCCGCCGGGGCACCGGGCGGCCACCGCCCGCAACGCCCGCGGCGGCCGTCCGAGCTGCTGCGCGATGACCTCCCGGTCGGCATCGGTGACGGGCTCGAATCGGGGTGTCTCCGTGCTGCTGTTCACGCTCTCCAGGCTAATGCCGCCGTCCGTCCGACCCCTCGCGACCTCCGCCGAAACGGCCGAGTTGTCCACAACCCGCACACCGTGTGGACAACTCGCCTCAGCCGCCTCCGGGGCCCTTGCGATGTGGTTAACGTGGATGGCAGCCGAAGCTTCGCCACGAAATCAAGGCACCGGAACAAAAGTCAGCCCACGCGAACGGAACCCCAGCCCAGCCGCGAGAGAAGTATCAGCACCCACAACACGCAAGGAGCATGCCTAACGACCCCAAAGCCAACCGGCCGGGAACCTCAACCCCCGGAGACCTGCGCCCACAGGTTCTCGTACCAAGGCGCCTGCGGAGCGGGCTGCTGCCCAGGCTGAGCAGCCGTCGGCGAACCGGGCTGGTCCTCTGGCAGCTGGACCATCCACGGGGTCTCGCCAGGCTTCACGTACCGGAGCCGGCGGCGGGCTTCCGCCTCGATCTGGGCCGGGTCGCTCAGCTGGGCCTTGCGGTCGCGCAACTGGGCGACCTCGTGCTGGAGCTGGGCGAGCTGGGCTTCCTGGTCGCGGACCTCGGACCGCTGGGAAAGGTAGGTGCGCAACGGGACCGCGACGGTGAACGCCAGCGCGCACACCACGATCGCCACCACGGCGGCGCGCCGGGTGGTCGACATGCCGAGCACCTTGGCCGCACCGGAGGCGCGCTTCGCCGCGAGGCCGCGGCGAAGCCGGGCCCTGGTCGTCTCCGTCGTGCCCGCGCCGGTGCGGCGCCGGGCCGATGCGGGACGGCGGGCCCTGCTGGACCCGCTTCCCGCCGTGGCCCGGCCGCCGCGGCGGCCGCGCGCCCTCCCCCGGTCGGCCATGTGCCCCTCAGGCCTCCGCGCTGAACCGCGGGAAGGCGAGGTCGCCGGCGTAGCGCGCGGCGTCCGCGAGGGTTTCCTCGATGCGCAGGAGCTGGTTGTACTTCGCGATCCGCTCGCCGCGCGCCGGGGCCCCGGTCTTGATCTGGCCGACGCCGGTGGCGACCGCGAGGTCGGCGATGAAGGTGTCCTCGGTCTCGCCGGACCGGTGGCTCATCATCGACTTGTAGCCGTACGACGTGGCCAGCGACACCGCGTCCAGCGTCTCCGACAGGGTGCCGATCTGGTTGACCTTCACCAGCAGCGCGTTCGCCGCGCGGCGGGTGATGCCCTCCTCGAGCCGGTCCGGGTTGGTGACGAACAGGTCATCGCCGACGAGCTGGACCTTGTCGCCGATCTCGGAGGTCAGCTGGACCCAGCCGTCCCAGTCGTCCTCGCTCAGCGGGTCCTCGATGGAGACCAGCGGGTAGTCGCGCAGCAGTTCGCCGTAGTACGCGGACATCTGCTCCGCGCTGCGCTTCGAGCCTTCGAAGGTGTAGGCGCCGTCGGAGTAGAACTCGGTCGCGGCGACGTCCAGCGCGAGCGCGACGTCCCGGCCCGGCGCGTAGCCCGCCTTCTCGATCGCGGCGAGGATCAGGTCGAGCGCCTCGCGGTTGTTGGCGAGGCTCGGCGCGAAACCGCCCTCGTCGCCGAGGCCGGTGGCCAGGCCGCGGCCCTTCAGCACGGACTTCAGCGCGTGGTACACCTCGGTGCCCCAGCGCAGCGCCTCCCGGAACGACTCCGCGCCGATCGGCGCGATCATGAATTCCTGGATGTCGACGTCGGTGTCGGCGTGCGCGCCGCCGTTGAGGATGTTCAGCATCGGCACCGGCAGCACGTGCGCGTTCGGCCCGCCCAGGTAGCGGAACAGCTCGAGCTCGGCCGATTCCGCGGCGGCCTTCGCGACGGCAAGCGAAACGCCGAGAATGGCGTTCGCGCCCAGCCGCGACTTCGCCGGCGTGCCGTCGAGGTCCACCAGCTTCTGGTCGACGATCCGCTGGTCGACCGCTTCGACGCCGACCAGGTCCGGCCCGATCTCGTCGAGCACCGCGGCGACCGCGCGCTCCACGCCCTTGCCGTTGTAGCGGCCGGTGTCCCCGTCGCGCAGCTCGACCGCTTCGTGCTCGCCGGTCGACGCCCCGGACGGGACCGCCGCCCTGGCCAGGGTGCCGTCGTCGAGCGCCACCTCCACCTCGACGGTCGGGTTCCCGCGCGAATCGAGAATCTCGCGCGCGCCTACCTGCTCGATGAGAGCCACGCTCTGCTCCTTGGTGGGTCGTGCCTGCGGTGACGCCGCCCAGAGTAACCGCCCAGCGGGTTCACCCGTTGGAGGCCAGGCCGGTGCGGGGCCGTTCCGCTGCGTGTTCTCCAGCTCAGCCGGGCACTTCGCCGGTCTCGTCGGCGGCCTGGTCCTCCGGCCGGACTTCGCGCCACCCCGACGGCAGCTCGACCTGATCGGTCACCTGCTGCCAGAACGTCCAGCTGTTGCCGCCGGGATCGGCCACGGTGAAGATCCGCGCGCCGTAAGGCTGGTCCTGGGGCGGCTCCGGCGCGGCGTCCTCGCCGAGCGCCGCGGACACGCGCTCGTGCTGCGCGTCGACGTCGGTCACGTACACGACGTTCAACTGCCCGACCGGCCCTTCGACCCCCTTGGCCTCCCAGTATTCGGGACCGACCCCGGCCAGCTGCAGCCGCGCGCCGCCCGCGCGGAGCGTGGCCTGGAAGACCTCGCCCGCCCCGTCCTCGAAGCGGACTTCCTCGGTGAAGCCGAACACCCTGGTCAGCCAGGCGAGCGCGGCGGTCGCATCGCTGTAGTAGAGGTACGGCGCCAGTCCCACGTAGTCGGGTTCCTGATCGCTGCTCATGGCGGAACAGTCCATCACGACTCGTCTGACGGTCGTGCAACGCCCTCCTCGCCGGTATCGTGAGGCGACCATGACGGACGCCGCAGCAGCCCCCGAACCCGACGGCGAATCGCGCTTCCGCAGGTTCCGCAACGCCGAGCATCTGGTCGCACGGCGGCGCCCGCTCGACGCGCTCAAAGAGCTCGAACCCCTCCTCGCCGACGAGCAGGACAAGCCGAGCGTGCAACTGCTCGCCGGGCGCGCGTACTTCCACTCCGCCCAGCTGCGCCGCGCCGAACGCGCGTTCACCCGCGTACTGGAGCTCGACCCCACCGACCATTACGCCCGGTTCGTGCTCGGCCGCACCCTCCAGCGCCTCGGCCGTTTGGCCGAGGCGCTGGCGCAATTGCGGATGGCGTCGGCGATGAACCCGGTGCCGGAGTATCTCGAGGCGATCAGCGAGGTCAGGGCAAGGATCACGCTGAGCGACCACTGAGCCCGCACGTCCCGAATGTGCACGCGCGGAGGCACTCCCGTGCAACCGCCGGATCCAGCACGGCTCCGGCGCGTCTTCTGAAGTGAACAGGGCAGCGGGAAGCCTGGCCATCCGGCGACAGGGCTCGGCCGGTCGGCCGATCCGGGCAGACCGGGCGAAGCGCGATCCTTGGTGTCATCACAGAGAGCGATTAGAGGAGGCCGACATGACCGCGCTGACCGTGATCGGAGCGACCGCCGGGCTGATCGTGCTGGTGCTGATGGCACTGGCCCCGACGCTCGTCGAACTCAACGAACGCCACCCGGTCCAGCCGCGCAAGCAGCCGGTGCGCACGGAGGGCCTGACCCAGAAGCCGGTGCGAGTGAGCGCCGCGCTGACGACCCACTGACTGCTGGCGGCTGAGCGACGCCCTGGCAGGATCGGGGCGCAGCCGACCGCCGAACGGATCAAGTCCGGCCATCCCAGCTGATCAGGCTAGGTGCGACGGCAGTTGCCCACCGGCCGGAAGCAGACCGGGCAACCGAGTCCGGCGACTGGCCGAACCGGATCGTTCGCCACACTGAGCAGCCGCGAGCCGAACCGGCTCAAGTCACCGCTCGCGCCCAGTCACGAACCGCGCCACGCGCCACCGCACCAGCGCGCCAGTGGGTCAGCGGGTCAGCGGGTCAGCGGGCGCACAGTGCGCCGCGCGGAGCCGAATCGGCCTAAGCTGCCGCACCGGCCATTGCGCCGCGCACCGCCACACCGGCGAGCCGCTGAGCGGACCGCGACGCGACATCGCTGACAGCCCACCACCAAAAGCCAAGCACAGCAGCAAAACCGGCCCCGGCCGAACATCGAACCAAGTCGCCGTCGCTAGCCAACCAGGTCAGGCCACCCCGGCCAACCAAGTCAGGAAGTCCCGGCCAACCAGGTCAGGCCAACCAGGTCAGGCCACTCCGGCCAACCAGGCCAGGAAGTCCCGGCCAACCAAGTCGGGCCACCCCAGCCAACCAAGTCAGGAAGATCCGGCCAACCAGGCCAGGCCTTCCCGCCGACCAGCAGCTGCCCAACCCGGCCAATCCGCTCAGGGAGCCACGCTCTCCGCCGCATAAGAATCGGCTGCGGTGAAAACGTCCTGCACGTAGTTCACCGCCGGGTTGTAGAACAGCATCGCTTTCCACCAGCCTTCCGGAGCGCCCAGGTCGTCGTCGCCCGAGCAGAGGTAGCGGGCGGCGGTGAAAGCCGCGTCGTCGAGGTTGCGGGGGTCGGCCGGTTTGCCGTCGCCGTTCGCGCGTTGGGCGTGTTTGTGCCAGGCGGCGGGCATGATCCGCAGCGGGCCGACGCGGTGGTCTGCGGTGCGGTCGCCGTCGAGTTTTCCTCCGTCGGTGTCCGGGCCTTCCGCTCGGTCGGGGTTGACCGCCATGGTGCCGTCGGGGCCGGGTTTTTCCGTTCCGAAGGCCAGATTTCCGATCGCGGCGAGCGTCGCCCACGACAGGTGGCACGACGGTTTTTGCCGCTGCATCCACATTTCCGCGCGTCCGTACGCGGCGAGCACTCGCGCGTCCAGTCGCGTCTTGTCGGCGACGCGGGTCGCCCACGCGTCCAGTTCCGCTTGGTCGGACACCAGCGGGCGGTCCGGCGGCGCGGCCAGGCCGACCCGCGGGGCTTCGGTGCCGGGTTGCGGGCGCGGTTCCGGCTTCGGCGAAACCGGCGGCGGACCGGCCGCGGCGGTCGGGGCGGGCGGGTTCGGATTCTGGATTCCGATGGTCACCACCAGCACGACCCCGGTCAGCACCAGACCCAGCGCGAACGCGATGCGGCTCGGGTAGCGGCGCGGCGGGCCCGTCGGAGACGGGGCGATCGTCGGCTGAGTGGTATCGGCCACCCGGACAGGTTACTGATGAACCCGGCTGAGGGACGCTGGACTGGGCGAATGGCAAGCGGATGGTTAACTCGACGCCTGAGCCATCCAGGTCACACAATTCGTTACGTGACCTCTCGGCGACGCTCTGACCTGCGGTTACCCTAACCTAACCCCCGCCAGAACGTCTTTTTGCCCGTTTTGCCGGGCCCGTTCAGCGAAACTCCCTCTGGACTTACAGGCAAGCCTTACCTAAAAACATCAGGTCAGGTAGTCGAAGGAGGGCTGAACAGTGGTGTTTTCGAGCGCGCTCATCGGGCTGCGCGAAGGCCTCGAAGCCGCGCTTGTGGTGAGCATCCTGGTCGCCTTCCTGGTCAAAACGCAGCGACGGCAGGCGCTGCGGTTCGTGTGGCCTGGGGTCGGCGCGGCTGTGCTGCTGTCGGTCGGCGTCGGCGCGATCCTCACCTACAGCACGGCGCAGCTGAGTTTCGAGCATCAGGAATTGCTCGGCGGCACGCTTTCCATTGTCGCGGTCGTCTTCGTCACCGCGATGATCTTCTGGATGCGCAAGGCTTCCCGGCACATCGCGGCCGAATTGCGCGGCAAGATGGAGGACGCGCTCAAGGTCGGTCCGGCGGCGGTGTTGCTGCTGTCGTTCCTCGCGGTCGGCCGCGAAGGGCTCGAAACCGCCGTCTTCTTCTACTCGGCCGTGCAGACCGCGCAGTCCGACACCCTGCAGCCGCTGATCGGGTTCGTGATCGGGATCGCCGCCGCGATCGTGCTCGCTTACCTGCTCTACCGCGGCGCGGTGCGGTTCAACCTGGCGAAGTTCTTCACGATCACCGGTGTGCTGCTGGTGTTCGTCGCCGCCGGCGTCCTCGGCTACGGCCTGCACGACCTGCAGGAAGCCGGGTTCATTCCCGGCCTGACCACGCTCGCCTTCGACGCGTCGAGCACGCTGCCGGAAACCTCCTGGTACGGCGCGCTGCTCAAGGGAATCTTCAACTATTCGCAGCAAACCACTGTGCTGCAAGCGATCGCGTGGGTCGTCTACGTGGCGATCGTGCTGCCGCTGTTCCTCAAGCCCGCCCGCAAGAACAAGACCGAAGCGGCGCCCGCCGCCCCGGCCGCCGCCAAGGAGTGACCGTGCCCCAGATCCGCAAAACCTCGACGGCTGTGCTCGCCAGTCTCGGCGCGCTCGTCGCGCTGACCGCCTGCGACAGCACGAACTCCGCGTCCGGTCCTTCCGGCGCGGCCGCGGGCGGGCCGATCAAGGTCGAGGCGTCCGACACCGCCTGCTCGGTGTCGGCGACGACCGCGGCCGCGGGCAACCTGACGTTCGAGATCGCCAACAAGGGCGCCAAGGTCACCGAGTTCTACCTCTACGCCGAGGGCGACCGGATCATGGGCGAGGTCGAGAACATCGCGCCGGGGCTGAACCGGCGGCTCATCGTCGAGGTCCCGGACGCCGGCAAGTACCAGACCGCGTGCAAGCCGGGCATGGCGGGCAACGGCATCCGCGGCGACTTCACCGTCACCGGCGGCGCGCAGGGCCAGAGCAACGCCAGCGCGCAGAAGATCGCTGCCACCAAGAGCTACGCGACCTACGTCGAGAACAACAGCTCGGCGCTGGAGACCGAAACCGCGAAGTTCGTCGCCGCGGTCAAGGCGGGCAAGGTCGACGAGGCGAAGGCCGAGTACGCGCGCACTCGCGTGTTCTACGAGCGGATCGAGCCGGTCGCGGAGAAGTTCGGCGACCTGGACCCGTCGATCGACGCCCGCGAGGCCGACGTCGAGCCGGGCCAGCAGTTCACCGGCTTCCACCGGCTGGAGAAGGACCTGTGGACCACCGGCCTGAAGCCGGACAGCCCGCAGATCGCGGACAAGCTCCTCACCGACGTCAAGGCGCTCGTCGCCAAGACCAAGACGCTGCAGCTGAGCGTGCTGGACCTGGCCAACGGCGCGAAGGGCCTGCTCGACGAGGTCGCGACGAAGAAGATCACCGGCGAGGAGGAGACCTTCTCGCACACCGACCTGTGGGACTTCCAGGCCAACCTCGACGGTTCCAAGGGCGCGATCGCGGCGCTGCGGCCGATCCTGCAGGAGCGCGACGCGACCCTGGTGTCCACTTTGGACAAGGAGTTCGCGAACGTGCAGGGGCTGCTGGACAAGACCCGCTCCGGGGACGGGTTCAAGTACTACAACGAGCTCTCCCAGGATCAGATCAAGGCGTTCGCCTCGGCGGTCGACGCGCTGAGCGAGCCGCTCAGCAAGGTCGCGGAGGTCGTGGCGCGGTGACCTCTCAAGCAGGGACCGAGGAGGGAACCCAGGTTTCCCGCCGGAAGCTGTTCGGGCTGGCCGGCGCGGGGGTCGCGCTGGCCGGCGCGGGCGCGGCGGCCGGCGTCGGCTTCGACCGGCTCGGTGGCGACACCCCTGCCGCGGCCGCGACGGCCAAGGTCGACTTCCACGGCGAGCACCAGGCCGGCATCGTTACCCCGGCGCAGCCGAACCTGCATTTCGCCGCGCTCGACGTGACCACGAAGGACGCCAAGAAGCTCCGCGAACTGCTGCGCACCTGGACTGCCGCGGCACGGCGGATGACCGCGGGCGAGGAGGTCGGCCCGAACGGCGCCCTCGCCGGGTCCGCGCAGGCCCCGCCGGACGACACCGGTGAGGCGCTCGACCTGCCCGCCTCCGATCTGACGCTGACGATCGGCTTCGGTCCCTCGCTCTTCGACGACCGGTTCGGCCTCGCCGCGAAACGTCCGCCGCAGCTGATCGACTTGCCCGCGTTCCCGAAGGACAAACTCGACCCGGCCCGCAGCGGCGGCGACCTGTGCATCCAGGCCTGCGCGAACGATCCGCAGGTCGCGGTGCACGCGGTGCGCAACCTGGTGCGGCTGGGCTTCGGCGTCACCGAGGTGCGCTGGTCGCAGCTCGGATTCGGCCGCAGCTCGTCGACGTCGCGCTCGCAGCAGACGCCGCGCAACCTGTTCGGTTTCAAGGACGGTACGAACAACGTCAAGGCCGAGGACACCGACGTGCTCCGCGATCAGGTGTGGGCGCAGGCCGGCGACGGACAGGCGTGGATGGCCGGCGGCACCTACCTGGTGGCGCGCCGGATCCGGATGCACATCGAAACCTGGGACCGCGAAACGCTCGCCGGGCAGGAGCAGATTGTCGGCCGTTCCAAGGGAAGCGGTGCGCCGCTCGGGCAGACCGGCGAGTTCGACCAGGTCGACCTGCAGGTCGGCGGCGCGGGTGGGACGCCGCTGATCGCCGAGGACGCGCACGTCCGGCTGGCCTCGCGCCAGACACGCAAGGGCGTGCAGATCCTGCGCCGCGGCTACAACTTCGTCGACGGCTCCGACGGTGTCGGGCACCTCGAGGCGGGGCTGTTCTTCCTGGCGTTCAACCGGGACACGCGCACGCAGTACGTCCCGATGCAGCAGGTGCTGTCTTCGAAGGACGCGATGATGGAGTACCTGCAGCACACCGGTTCCGCGCACTTCGCGATCCCGCCGGGCCTCACGCCGACCAGCGACTGGGGTGCCGGGCTCTTCGGCTGACCAGTACAAACCTCCTCGCCCCGCCACTGCGTGGGACCGGTTGCCGGTGCCTTGCAGGCAAGCGACGGTGACCGCGTTCATCCGCGCGAGGTGAGGAGTTCCGTCGTGGTCGCTGTGGCACAGCCGCGGTTCGGGGTGTGGGCGGTCGTCTACGGGTCGTGGGGCCCGTTCGATCATCCGGCCGATCCGGTGGACGCGAGCTGGGAACGCAACCGGCGGCTGATCGTCGAGGCCGACCGGCTCGGTTTCGATTCGACGCTCATCGCGCAGCACGTGGTGAACCCGTTCGGCGACGAACTGGACCAGCTGGAGACGTGGACGTCCGCGGCGGCGCTCGCCGCGCTCACCGAACGGATCGAGATCATCGCGGCGATCAAGCCGTATCTCGTGCATCCGGTGGTGCTGGCCAAGCAGGCGCTGCAGATCCAGGAGATCAGCGGCGGCCGGTTCGGCCTGAACCTGGTCAACGCGTGGTTCAAGCCGGAATTGGCGCGAGCCGGCATTCCGTTCGCCGAGCACGACGAACGGTACGAGTACGGCCGCGAGTGGATCAGCGTCGTGCGTGGCCTGCTGGCCGGCGAGCGGGTTTCGTTCGAGGGCAAGCATTTTCACGTCGACGGCTACCAGCTGCGGCCCGCCGGTTCGTCGCCGACGGTGTATGTCGGCGGCGAGTCGGACCCGGCACGCGCGCTGGTGGCGGACAAGGCCGACGTGTGGTTCATCAACGGACAGCCGAGGGAGAACGTCGCCCGGCTGATCGAGGACGTCGCCGCCCGCCCGCGCGTCGGCCCGCCAGTCCGATTTGGACTGTCCGCGTTCGTGGTCGCCCGCGAAACCGACGCCGAGGCGGAAGCGGAGCTGGCGGCGTTGTGGGAACTGGCGGAGGCGGGCAAGGCGCGCTGGGAGGCGCTGGTCGCGGACGCCGATCCGAAGGCGGTGATGTTTCAGACGTTCGCGAAGTACCCGCACATAGGCACGAACGGCGGCACCGCGGCCGGGCTGGTGGGCAGTTACGACACCGTCGCACAGCGGATCCGCGAGTGGGCTGACCTGGGAATCGAGACGTTTATGCTGCAATTTCAGCCCTTTGAGGCGGAGATGCGGCGGTTCGCCGAGCACGTGCTCCCCCGCGTGCGCTTGACTTCAAGCAAGCTTGAACTTGCACGGTAGGTGCATGTTCACCGACGCAGAACTCAGCTACCTGGCCGACCGGCCGCTCGCCCGGGTCGCCACGCAGCAGCCGAACGGAACCCTGCAGGTCAGCCCGGTCGCGTTCTCCTGGAATCCGGAGACGCGGACCATCGACGTGTCCGGGTACAACCTGACGAAGAGCCGGAAGTACCGCAACGTCGCGGCCAACGGCCAGGTCGCCATCGTGATCGACGACCAGCCCTCGACGAAGCCGATGCGCATCCGCTGCTTGGAGATCCGCGGCCGGGCGGAAGCCGTGCCGAACGCCTTCGAACCGGACGGCCACCTCGACGGCGCGGTCATCCGCATCTACCCGCAGCGCATCATCAGCATGGGCATCGAGGACCCCGACAGCGAACCGCTTGAGGTGAAGCCGAACAACCGGAACGTCTGAAGGCACGCCAGTCCGCAGTCCCGCCCCTGCCCGGGGGAGGGACGGGACTGCGCCTGGCTTCACCAATCCGCTGGCTCTCAACGATGAGCACCCGCCATCGTGTACGCCGCCGTGCCCGCCACGAACAGCAGCCCGGCCACCCACCACGCCTGGGCGGAGTCCGCCGTCGCCATCGGCCAGGCCACGACGTCGTAGGCCTGGCCAACGGCTTTCGGGACGAGCGCCGCCGTCATCGCCCAGCCCATCGGCAGCGTCCAGCCGAACTGGCCGCCGAACAGCGTGGCCGCCAACCCGGTCAGGCCGAGGAGCCCGGCCACATCGCGAAGGATCCAGCTCGAGTCTATCGGGAGATCGGCAAGACCTTGTGCGGCAAGCATTACTCCGCCCGCCACCACACCGATCACCAGGAGGTGCGTCAGTCGCCGTGGCGGCCAGCGGAAGGAGGCCGTGCGGTCCAGGTCGAGGTCTTGCCCGCTGAGGCCCACACCCGCCACCGCAACGGCAGCGCCAAGGGTGACTGTCGCGAAGACCGTCGACCAACTGTCGCCCAGCAGCAGCGGGAGAACGGCGGCACAGAGCAGCACCGCCGCCAACGCCACTGTGAGGTGGCGCGAACGCGCGTACAGCGCCGTCCACCGCATCAGCGCGCACCTTCCGTGAGAACCCTCAGCGGGTCCCCGGTGCAGGTCAGCTCAAGGTGCCGCGCCGCAGCGACCCGAGCGGTCTGCTCCGCCTCCGGCACCGCCTTCAGCGCGGACCACGCCGGGTCCGTCCGGGTCTGCAGCGGAGGCTGTGCGTACGAATGCGGCGGCGCGTACGAACCGATCAGCCATCGCGCCATTACCCAGCGCGCAGCGTCCTCCCGGTCGTTCTGCTCGCCTCCGTAGGACGCCGCATGGCAGGGCGGCGTCCCGGCGCCACTCAGCAGCGTCGCGGTGAGACTGGGGCCGCTCTTGCCATACATCGCATAGTCGTCCTGCTGCATCAACAGCCGGGCCGGGTCTCGAGGACTCACTTTGTTGTTGCGGAACGACACCGTCGATTCCTCGACCCGGTTCGGACGTTGTGGCAGTTTCTCCAGCAGCCTCATGGCTTCTTTGCCAGGACCGGCCACAGTGGACAGCCAATCCTCGTGCAGCCGCGTGACGCACACCGGACCGTCGCACGCGAGGGCGGCGGCCGTCTTGTCGACGGTGTAGTTGTTCTCCGGAGCGGCCGGGAACAGCGGCAAGGCCACTGCCAGCCCTGCCGCCACCGGGAGCAGCGCGAACGCCTTGACCCGCGCCGAACTGGCGAGCAGCAACAGGAATCCGGCCGCGGAGAGCCCGAGCAGCCAGCACAGCTGTCCAAGTTGCACCGCTGGCACTGACACGTCGAACGGACCGCGCGGCTCCACCTGCCCTATCCCGAGCAGCACGGCCGGATTCGCCCCCCGTTCGGTCTCGCCCGACATCTGCAGCACCAGCCCGCCGACCAAGGCGAGCACCGTGAGCGCCGGAGCGGTGATCGGATAAGGCAGCAGCCGCCCGAGGCCGAGTCCCAGCGCCGCACCGGCGACCACGGACAGCACTCCGAGCAGCAGTTGCATCATCCACGCCGCGGTGAACATCCCGCCGTCGGCCACGACCTGCCCGACCCCGGCGGCGACCAGCACCAGGTACCCGACCACCGCGGCGAGCCCGACGGCCAAGGCGAGCGTCGTGCCTCGCTGCCCGGCGGGCCTTGGCGTGGAACGGAACAGTTCGCCGACGCCGGCCCTGGCGTCCCGCATCCCCTGGATCGCCGCGGCCCCGACGATGATCGGCCACACCAGCACCAGCAGGTAGCGGGACCATCGGACCGAGGTCAGCCACGTGGCGTTCCAGGCCGCGGAACCGTGGCTCCACGGTCCTCGGGAGAACAGCAGGAACCCCAGACCCACCGCCAAGACCGCGACGAGCACCCACGGTGCGACGGTGCGCCGGAGTTCGGTCCGGAACACGCTCATCACCAGGCCCCCTTCCCCTGCGCGTGGCCGAGCAGCGCCGAATAACCGCGCTCGATCGGGCTGTCGCCGACGTCCGCCGCACTGCCCGCCGCGGCCAGATCCGCCGGCGTGCCTTGGAAAACCAGCTTCCCGTCGGCGAACAGGACAACGTCCGAGCACGCCGCGGCGACGTCTTCGACCAGGTGGGTGGACACGACGACGCACGCGTCCCGGCCGATTTCCTGCAGCAGCTCCCGGAAACGCAGTCTCTGCGCCGGATCGAGCCCGGCGGTGGGTTCGTCGAGCAGCAGGAGCACCGGGTCGTTGACGATCGCCTGCGCGATGCCGACCCGGCGGACCATGCCGCCGGACAGGGTCTTCATCTTGTCCTCGGCGCGTTCGGCGAGACCGACCCGCTCGATCGCGCGCTGCACCGCGCCCGGCACCTCGCGCTTGGGCATTTCCTTGAGCCACGCCATGTATTCGACGAACTCGCGAACGGTGAACCGCTTGTAGTAGCCGAAGGTCTGCGGCAGGTATCCGATCCGCCGGCGCAGGCCGCGCTGTTCGAAGTGCCCCCCGATCGGCTCTCCGAGCAGCGACAGCTCGCCTTCCGTCGGCCGCAGCACCGTGGCCAGCGTGCGGATCAACGTGGTCTTGCCCGCGCCGTTCGGCCCGAGCAGCCCGTGCACCCCCGTGCCGAGCGCCAGGTCGAGGCCGTCGACCGCCATCTTCTTGCGGCCGACCCGTACTGTGAGCGCCTGGGCTTGGATTTCCCAGGCGTAGGTCGCCGGAGCGACCTCGGCGGCTTCCACGGCCCGCATCGGTGTCCCCTCTCGTTTCCGTCAGTGATGCGCAGCAAGCTGCGTGAAGGTGTTTCGGCGAAGCACTACGAACACCGCCGCGACGACAGCGGCCGCCAGCCAGCCCGGCCAGGCGGCGGTCTCCAGCAGTACCGAGCCCCCGAACGCGACGCTCGGCACCACCAGCGCGCCGAGCCACAGGCCGATCAGGATCGACGCAGCCCAGGCGACGCCGATGAACGTGCCGAGCGCGAGGGTCCCCGTGGTGAACGCGAGACTCGGCAGCAGCCCGAGCCCCATGCGCGCGCCGACCAGCCATCCGGCGAGGAGCAGCACCGCGAGCACCGGCACCACGACCGCAGTGGTCCGCCGCAGGATCAGCTCCAGCCCGGCTCGCGGGGTGGCCGCGGTGAGTTCGTACGACGGATCCAGCCCGCGCGACCACGCCGCCGCCACCCCGAAGACCGGCAGTACCGGGGAAAGCAACTGCACGAACGACAGCCCGTCGTGCAGTGACCGGTCGAGGTAGACCGACAGCGCGCCGACCACGAGGACCATCACCAGCCACGGCACCATCACCGGGGTCGCCCAGCAATGCAGCAATCTCGCGGCCCGGCGCGGCATCGGCTGCGGTGCGTGCGCGAGGTCCGGCTCCAGCCCGGCCCAGACGGTGTCGAGCAGACCGGCCACCTCGGCGGTGGACGCGCCGGCGAGCCGCGCCCGGCATTGCGCGCACTTCTCCAGGTGCCCTTCGATCGCCCATGCCTCGTCCCCCGGCAGTGCGCGACCGGCGACGTAATCGGCGAGCATCCGGTCGGATACGTGGTTCATGGCTTGACCTTCTCCGGCCACTCCTGGTTTCACGACAACGCCTCCCGCATCGCGATCCGGGCACGGCGGGCCCGGGTTTTGACCGTGCCCTCCGGCAGGTCCAGCAGGATCGCGGTCTCCCGGACCGACAATCCGTCGAGCACCATGGCTTGCAGGACGTCGCGCAGCTCCGGCGCGAGGCTGCGCAATGCGTCGCCCACCGAATCGCCGACCGTGCCGGCGAGCGCCTCCTCCTCGGCAGCCGGTGCGGACAGCGCCTCCTGCGCCGCGGGAGGCGGATGCGCGTGGTGCGCGCGCCGCCGATAGGCGTCGATGAGCCGCCGCACCGCGATCGTCCACACCCAGCCCACAGCGGAGCCGCCGGCGACGACGCCCGCGAACGAACCCGCGGCGCGCCACACGGCCAGGTAGGTCTCCTGCATCACCTCCAAGACGATCTGGTCGTCGGAACAGCGGTGCCGCAGGCGAATCGCGAGCCACGGCGACGTGCGGCGGTAGAGCTCTTCGAACGCCGCACGGTCACCGCGGGCGGTGCGCCGGAGGAGGTGCTCCTCGTCCGGCTCCCTGGGTGGCTTGTGTCTCACACCAGGCAAGACGCCACCTCCGCGCTTCTGGTTCTCATGAGCGAGTGATGTGGATCACATTTGCGGAGTCGGGGCGGTTCGGGCATCGAGGGCAATCGTGCCCGGACGACAGGGGGTGCGTGGGCGGATGGGTGGGGCTCCGTCCATCGAGTGAGGGCGGCGGGGTCAGGCAAAGCCGCGTGGCCGAGGCACGGGACAAAGAAACGGGCAGCGAGAGTCGACGGGCGAAGCGGCCAATCCGAGGGGCGCGAGGACGGAGGCAACGCAGAGGCACGGGCTTTGAGCGATGGGAGAGCGCCGAGCCTCAGCGCGGCGCGAACGCACGAGTGCTGACCGCCGGGGGCAATCGCGATGGGGAGACGGCGGGGCGTGGATGAATGGGGCAGCCCGTCAATCGGACGAAGTGGCTGCACGTCATGCAAGGCGGCGCAGCTGAGACACGGCACGGAGAGCGGTCAACGTCCGCAGGGCAGTGAGAGTCAGCGGACGAAAGCGTGAGCGGGTCGCGAAGCTAAACACCGGCACGGGTGATGAGCAGGAAGCCGCTGGTTCGACGCGACTGTCGGGCGAAGCGAAAGTGCCCGTCAGCGCCAGGAACGACGACGAACGCGAGTGCATGGCGCTCCGCGAAACGCCTAGCGCAAAGCGCAGTGACACGCGGAATACGGGCGGCGAGCACGGACTCGACATCGACCGAGAAGACATGCGGCAAGCTCGAACTTCACCCAGCCGTCAACCGAGCACGCGACAGAAACCCAAGCAGCGAAACCGACTAAGCCGACGGCCAGAACTTCCGCCAGCCCTCAGCCTCCAGCGTCGCCGGTTCAACCCCGGCCTTCCGAGCCGCGATCTCCGCCGCGCGGATGTCGCGGGCGAACTGCTTCGCGACCGCACGAAGCTCGCCCTCCGGATCCAACCCGCCGCGGCGGGCGGTCGCCGCGGTACGGAACAGCTGGGCGGGGGCCGAGGAGTCCTGCGGGAACAGGTCCAGCGGGATCCCGGCCCGGCCGCTGCGCTGGCCTAGTTTTCCGGCCAAAGCGACGGCGGGCTGACCCAGCGCAACACCATCCACAATGGACTTACGCTGCTTCTCGGCCTGCTTAAGCTCTTCCCACTTCAGTTCCTGGTGCTCGGCCGTCGCGATGCGGGCCGCGTCGGCGAAGACGTTGGGGTGGCGGCCTACCAGCTTGTCCACCAAGTCGCCCGCGACGTCGTCGATGGTGAAGGGGGCGCGGCCGTGCTCCGCTGCGACGCGGGCGTGGAACAGGACTTGCAGGAGGACGTCGCCCAACTCCTCGCGCAAGGCGGCGCGGTCGTTGTCCTCGATGGCTTCCAGCAGTTCGTACGTTTCCTCGACCAGGTACTGCCGCAGGGATTCGTGCGTCTGCCGGGCGTCCCAGGGGCAGCCGCCCGGGGAGCGCAGGCGGTCCATGACCTCGACCGCTTCCACGAGCGGGGGCACGGGGGTTTCGATCAGTTGCGCGCCGGCGGCGAGCATCGCGGCAGCGGTCGGTTCTGCGCGGGAAGCGGCGAGCAGGACGATGTCCGCGAAAGATTGGCCCACTGGCGGAACGCCGAACTGCGCAGCATCGACGTCGGTCGCGGCGTACACCGCATTAGTGCGAAGCAGGGGCAATGCGGCCGCGGGCAGGGTCGCGCCGTGGACCAGGACTACGGTGCCGGTCACTGCTGCGCCGGGGCACCGCCGCCGCGCAGCGGCACGGCCACGCCGGTGACCTCGGCCGCGCTCGGGGCGAGGTTCATGCCGACTGCGTCCCACACGCCGTAGCGCGGGTTGATTTTGAAGTCCACGTTGCCGACATACGGCTGAAGCATCCGCACGCCGATCGCGCCCAGCTGGGCCGCGGTCGGCTGCTGGACCTGGTCGGTGGCGACCTTCGCGTCGGTCGACCGCTTCCGCACCACGGCGGTGACCCACCAGGTCGGCGCGCTCGCCGGGTTCGGCTGGAACGCGATCGCGGTGTTCGCGGGGACGCCGAACAGCACGGTCGCGGCGTCCTGCGGCGAGGACAGCGCGGGGGCCTGCTGGCCGACGTTGCCCTGCGCGCCGCCGCGGATGTCGGACTGGATCGCGCCCGGGTTGGCCGCGTACTCCTCGGCCTTGGCGATGGCCTGGCCGCGCGCGACCTTCGGGTCGATCGACGGGGCCTGGCTCTCCGAGGTCGGCGCGCCGATGCTGGTGTAGTCGAAGTTCACCGCGAGCGTCGGCAGGTACTTCAGCGCGATCCGCTGCTGCAGATACTGATCGGTGACGGCCTCGCGGTGATCGCGCAGCCGCCAGACGAGCTGGGTCACGGCCGCGGACTGGTCCTGCGTGACGGCCTCGGGCACCGGCGACGCGAGCGGATCTTGTTGCATGGCTTCGGTGACGGTGGCCTCGTCGACCGAAATGCCTTCCTTCCGCGCGGCCTTCACGACGACCTCGTGCAGCAGCTTCTGCCGGACGATCTCGCGCCCGACCAGGTCGAGCTGGTGCCGCGTGGCGAGCTGCCGGGCGTACGGCTGCTCCTGCACGGCGCGGTCGAGCAGGGCCTGAACCTGGTCGATGGTGGTGACCTGACCGTCGACGACCGCGGCGGTGCCCACCTGACTGGGGCCGGTACCGCATCCGGCGAGAAGGAAAGCTCCGGCGAGAACGGCGCCCAGCGCACGGCGGCGCCCCATGATCCGCATCACAGGCCCTACCCTCTCACATGCCCTCGAAACGCAACACCATCGAGGCATTCAGCGGGCTATTGTCGACATATGGACTCTTGGTTGTCGATCGAAGTCCTCGACGGGGCCTTCGCGGCGAGCGCGTGGCAACGCGCTCACGGCGACCGGCTGACCGAGGCCGCGCTGACCAACGGCGCCGAGCAGTGGACGTGGCACGTCCACCACTGGGGCGTGACGCTGGAGATCGAGTTTTCCTCGGAAGAGAAACGGGACCGCTTCCGGAGCCTGCCCGCGGTGACCGCCGCTCTCGACGCGGTGCCGGATCCGGAACGCGGGCTGCTCGTGTACCCAGGTCGCGGCGGCGGTTCGGGGGCTCGCGTGCCGCGGCGTCCCCGGCCGTTGCCGATGTCCGGCTGCGGTGCGTTGCCGACGCCGGAGGAGGAGGTGTCGTTGCGGCTGGCTACGGCGCAACCGCCGGGGTTCGAGGTTTGCCCGGCGAACTGAACCGTCTCCCGGTCGGCCACGAAAAGCGCGTCACGACCGAGCGGGCGCGGCAGTACTTCGCCATCGTGACCGAGGGGCGCGGCAGTACTTCGCCATCGAGATCTCCGCGAGCATCCGATTTCGTACCGCAATGGCGTGGCACAGCCGATCCGGTCAGTTATGCCGCGGCCGTGGCCGATGTCCGGCGGTGGTGCGTGGCCTATGCCCCAGCGCTCACACCGCCGCCGGGGTTTTCGTCAGCTGGGCCAACAGCTTCGTGCACCAGTCGAGCAGCTCCTGATCCCGCAGCACCGGCGCGCCCATGCGGCCGCCTGCCGGGCCTTCGGTCGGCTTCGGCACCGACACGGTGCTGGTGACCGCCTTGTACAACGCCTTGGGGTACAAGCGTTTCAGCCGCACCAGCTGCGAGTCCATCAACGGCAGCGGCGCGAACCGGATCGTGTTGCCCTGCACCGCGACCTCGGTGACGCCCGCGGCCCGGCAGGTGTGCCGGAACGCGGCGACCGCGAGGAGCCGCGTGACCGGGGCGGGCGGCTGGCCGTAGCGGTCGACCAGTTCCTCGCGAACCGCGTCCAGCGCCGCGGTGTCCGGGGCCGACGCGATCTTGCGGTACGCCTCCAGCCGCAGCCGTTCGCCGGGGACGTAGTCGTGCGGGATGTGCGCGTCCACCGGCAGGTCGACGCGGACTTCGGCCAGTTCCTCGTCCTCCGCCGGCTCCGCGCCCGCGTGCCGCCGGAACGCTTCGACCGCTTCGCCGACCAGCCGGACGTACAGGTCGAACCCGACGCCCGCGATGTGCCCGGACTGTTCCGCGCCGAGGATGTTGCCCGCGCCGCGGATTTCCAGGTCCTTCATCGCGACCGCCATGCCCGCGCCGAGTTCGGTGTTCTGCGCGATGGTGGCGAGCCGGTCGTGCGCGGTCTCGGTGAGCGGCGCTTCCGGCGGGTAGAGGAAGTACGCGTACCCGCGTTCGCGGCCACGTCCGACGCGGCCGCGCAGCTGGTGCAACTGGGCGAGGCCGAGCATGTCGCCGCGTTCCACGATCAGCGTGTTGGCGTTGGAGATGTCCAGGCCGGTCTCGACGATCGTGGTGCAGACGAGGACGTCGTACTCGTTCTCCCAGAAACCCTGGATGATCTTTTCGAGCTTGTCCTCGTTCATCTGGCCGTGCGCGGTGACGACACGCGCCTCCGGCACCATCTCGCGGATCCGCTTCGCCGCCTTCTCGATCGACGACACCCGGTTGTGCACGTAGAACACCTGGCCGTCGCGCAGCAGCTCGCGCCGGACCGCGGCGCCGACCTGCTTGTCGTCGTACGCGCCGACGTAAGTCAGGATCGGGTGCCGGTCTTCCGGCGGGGTGAGGATGGTCGACATCTCGCGGATGCCCGCCATCGACATCTCCAGCGTGCGCGGGATCGGCGTCGCCGACATGGTGAGCACGTCGACGTGCGTGCGCAGCGACTTGATGTGTTCCTTGTGCTCCACGCCGAACCGCTGTTCCTCGTCGACGATCACGAGGCCGAGATCCTTGTAGCGGACGCCGGTCTGCAGCAGCCGGTGCGTGCCGATGACGATGTCGACCTCGCCGTCGGCGAGCTGTTCGAGAATCCGGTCCGATTCGGCCTTGTGCGTGAACCGCGAAAGGCCCTTGATGGTGACCGGGAACGACCGCATGCGCTCGGTGAACGTGTTCAGGTGCTGCTGCGCGAGCAGCGTGGTCGGCACGAGCACGGCCACCTGTTTGCCGTCCTGCACCGCCTTGAACGCCGCGCGCACCGCGATCTCGGTCTTGCCGTAGCCGACGTCGCCGCAGATCACGCGGTCCATCGGGACGCCGCGCTCCATGTCCGCCTTGACCTCGTCGATGGCCGCGAGCTGGTCGTTGGTCTCGGTGAACGGGAACGCGTCTTCCAGCTCGGACTGCCACGGCGTGTCCTGGCCGAACGCGTGCCCGGGCGCAGCCTGGCGGGCGGCGTAGAGCTGCACCAGCTCGGCGGCGATCTCCTTGACCGCTTTTTTGGCGCGTGCCTTGGTGTTCTTCCAGTCCGAGCCGCCGAGCTTGTTGAGCGTGGGCAGTTCGCCGCCGACGTAGCGCGACACCTCGTCGAGCTGGTCGGTGGGCACGAACAGCCGGTCGCCGGGCTGGCCGCGCTTGGACGAGGCGTACTCCAGCAGCAGGTACTCGCGGGTCGCGCCGGCGACCGTGCGCTGCACCATCTCCACGAACCGGCCGATGCCGTGCTGGTCGTGCACCACGTAGTCGCCCGCTTTGAGCGCCAGCGGGTCGACCGCGCCGCGACGCCGCGACGGCATCTTCGTGTTCAAGTCCTTTGTGGACGATCCAGCGGTGGCGCCGCGGCCGGTCAGGTCCGCCTCGGACAGCACCACGAGCGCGCGCTCCGGCGAGACGAAGCCCTCCGCGAGCCCGCCGCAGGTGACCGTGACGACCCCGGCGGGCGGCACGTCGGCGAGCACCTCGGCGTGCTTCGCCGGGACCTCGGCCGCCATCAGCTGCTCGACCGCGCGGCTGGCGGTGCCCTGTCCGGCGACGACGAGCACGCCGGTGCCGCCGGACGCGAGGTGCGCGCGCAGGTCGGTCATCGCGCGTTCCAGCTCGCCCCGGTAGGCGGGCGCGGGCTCGATGCCGACGCGGTAGACGTCCGGGTCTTCGCTGGTCAGCTGGGTGAGCGTCCACCACGGGCGCTTGGTGTCCTGCGCGTGCGCGGCGATCTCGGACAGCTCGCGGTACGCCGACGCGCCGAGGTCGATCGGGGCCTGCCCGCCCGCCGCGGCCGTGGTCCAGGAGGCTTCGAGGAACTCCTGCCCGGTGCGGACGAGGTCGGCCGCGCGGGCGCGGATCTTCTCCGGATCGGCCAGCAGCACGTGGCCGCCGCGGGGCATGGAGTCGGTGAGCAGGGCGAGCTCGCCCTCGCAGAGCACCGGGATGAGCGCCTCCATGCCCTCGACCGGGATGCCGCCGGACAGCTTGGTGAGCATTTCGGCCAGGTGCGCATCGGCCTCGTATGTGGTGGCCAGCTCCGCCGCGCGCGCCTTGACGTCCGGCGTGAGCAGCAGCTCGCGGCACGGCGGCGCGGTGACCCGCTGGATCTCGCCGGGCAGCGAACGCTGGTCGGACACCGCGAACGCGCGGATCTCGCTGACCTCGTCGCCCCAGAACTCGACGCGGACCGGATGCTGCGCGGTGGGCCCGAACAGGTCGAGGATGCCGCCGCGGACCGCGAACTCGCCGCGCTTCTCGACCATGTCCACGCGCGTGTACGCCAGCTCGACAAGCCGTTCGAGCAGGTCCTCGAAGCTCTGCTCCTCGCCGACGACCAGGTCGATCGGCGCGAGCGACCCGAGCCCGGGGGCCATCGGCTGGATGAGGCTGCGCACGGTCGCGACCACGACCCGCAGTTCCTCGTCGCCGGTGTGCAGCCGGTGCAGCACTTCCAGCCGCCGCCCGACGGTGTCCGCGCGCGGCGAAAGGCGCTCGTGCGGCAGCGTCTCCCAGGACGGGAAGTCGGCCACGCGATCGGGGCCGAGCAGCGCGCTGAGCGACGCGGTCAGCTCGTCGGCTTCGCGCCCGGTGGCGGTGACAGCCAGCACCGGACGGCCCGCGCCGCCGCGCTCGGGGTCTTCGGCCAGCGCGGCGGCCACGAGCTGCCGTACGGCGACAGCGCCTTGCAGTTCGAGCAGCGGGGCGCCGGCGCGCTCGACAACGCCGCGCAGCGCCGGGTCGGGAAGGATGGCTTGGAGGAGTCCGGACAGTACAGCGTCGGTCACCATCCCAGCCTACGTCGCGGCACCGACAGGTTTCCGCTCCCCGGCGATCACCTCCGCCAACAGGGGCAGCTGCCGCTCGACCGCACCGGGTTCCAGGGAGCCGACGCGCAGCAGCACGTGCTCCGCTCCGGCCTCGGCGTATCGGCGCACGGTCGCCGCCACTTCCTCGATCGGGCCGGTCACGGTCGCCTGGATGGTGCTGATCTGCGCCAACGACCGTTGATACGTCGCCTGCGCGTAGTCCTCCAGGACGCGCTGGCCGCGGCGCGGGTCGGGGTCGACGTAGACGGTCAGGAACAGCGACGGGGTGACCGGGCGATCGGTCGCGGCGCGGATCGTCGCGAGGCCGGACGCGTAATCAGCGGGATCCGGTGGGTACGGGAGCCAGCCGTCGTAGCGCAGCGCGGTACGGCGAAGCGCGGCTGGCGTCGCGCCGCCCAGCCAGATCGGCGGGCCGCCGGGGCGCGCGGGGCGGATCGCCGGCGGCAGCCAGTCGTAGTTCAGGACCTTGCCGTGGAACGAGCTCGGCTGCCCGGTCCACAGTTCGCGCCAGAGCGTGACCACGTCGTCCAGGTGCGAGAACCGCGTCCGGAAATCAACCCCGGACAGCTCGAACTCTCGCTCGCTGAAGCCGGGGAAACCCGCGCCGACGCCGACTGCCAGGCGTCCTTCGGAGATCAGGTCGACAGAGGCGAGCGTCATCGCGGTCTGCACTGGATTGCGGTGCGCGGGCAGCAGCACGGCGGTTCCGACGGTGACGCGTTCAGTCGCCTGCGCCACCGCGGTGAGCAGGGTGAGCGGTTCGATCCGCGGCCGGGAAAGCGAGTCACCGGCCCAGATCGACGCGAACCCGAGCCGTTCGGCTTCACGGGCCACCGCGACGAGGGCACGCGAGGTGCCGCCTGCTTCGAGCTGTGCCTGTCCGGCAGGAAGAAGAAGTCCGAATTCCACGCCGTCGACGATCCAGCGCGGACTGGCGTCCCGGCAATTCCCTGCGGGGAATGGCCCGACGTCCGAAACCTCGGCCAGAATCGCGCAGGTGCCCACCACGTTCGCCGACGCCTTGCGCGACGCCCGTTCCCGCCGTCGGCTCAGCCAGCTCGATCTAGCGCTGAAAGCCGGGACGACGCAACGCCACGTCAGCTTCATGGAACGCGGCCGTTCGCTGCCCGGCCGCGGGATGGTGGTGCGGGTCGCCGAGGCGCTCGGCCTGCCGCTGCGCGAGCGCAACGCCCTGCTGCTGACCGCCGGATACGCGCCGGTCTACCCCGAAACGCGGCTGGACGACCCCGCGCTGACGCCGGTGCTCGAGTCGCTGCGCGCGCTGCTCGCCGGGCACGAGCCGTATCCGGCGCTGGTCGTGAATCGCTACGGCGATCTCGTCGCGGCTAATGACGGCTTCGATCTGCTTACCGAGGGCGTCGCGGCGGAACTGCTCGAACCGCCGATCAACGTGCTGCGGCTGGCGTTGCACCCTCGTGGGATGGCTCCGCGGATCCAGAATTTCGCTGATTGGGCGCAGCACGTGCTCGAACGGCCGCGTCGTGGTCTGGCGCACGGGCCTGATCCACGGCATCAGGCGCTGTTGGACGAACTCACCGGCTATCTGCCGTCGCCTGGTGAACCGTCGGGTGACCACCTCGGGTTCGCTGTGCCATTGCAGTTGTCCAGTTCGGCGGGCGAGCTTCGGCTGCTTACCGCGATCACGCAGTTCGCTACTGCGGTCGACGTGACCGTCGCGGAGCTGAGCCTCGAAACTTTCCTGCCCGCCGACGCCTCGACCGCCGAGCTGCTCAAGGCGCGACCCAGCCGGTGACCTGACCCAACGTCAACTCCACACCCGCCCACAGCACCGACGCACACAGGCTGCCGACAAAGAAGCGTCGGTACGACAGCCCAGCAGAACCCGCGACGCGCGGCACGAGAGTGCGTACGCCAGCGAGGCACCGCCCTAGGACGACGGCTGGCACGCCATAACGCGCGACGGTCGCTTCGGCCTTGTCCCACTTCGCGGTGCCGATCCGCTGCCCTACGCGCGACCGACGCAGCTTCGGGCCCCACAGACGTCCCTCCCAGTACGCGAGCTGGTCCCCCGCGAGCGCCGACGCGACGCAGACCGTGAGCGCTGGCCACAGCTGTAGAGTCCCGCGCTGCACAAGGAAACCCATAAGCAGCAAGGTGGACAGCGTCGGCAGCACTATGCCGGGCAACAGCGCGGTCTCGGCCATGATCACCAGCGCACAGATCAGGTAGACGAGCGGCGCGGGAGCGTCAAGAAGCGGCTGAAGCAGGCTGTCCATACCGGTCCAGTCCCGACCGCACCGGCAAGGCCGCGCGGTACACGTACGCCGGTGGCAGGTTCCGCCAAACCACGCTGGTGCGTTCGACAACCGCGAAGCGGCTTCGCAGCAGCCGTGCGAAGCGACGCGCTGGCGGTGTCCACGAGGTGTGCGCGTACGCGAAGGTGGTGAAGCGGCCTTGTGGGGAAAGCACCTCGCAGACGGAGTTCAATACCGCGGCTTGGGGCGCGGCATGCATAGCTGTCCACGGCAGACCGGAGACAACTACGTCGACCGGCATCGTCACGTACGCAGCGACGTGTTCTGCGGAGCCCTCCGCAATACGCAGGGACGGGAAACGTTCGCGTAGCTCCTGTACGAGGTGCGAGTTGATTTCCACTGCGGTGAAGTGCGCGTCGCGCTGAAGCATGCGAAGCAGCACTTCGGTGAACACCCCCGTTCCCGGCCCTAACTCCACGACGCTGTGCGCGCTCTCGATGCCCAGCCCTGCCGTCATCACTCCGGCCAGCCGTGCCGAGCTGGCGGCGATCGCGCCGGTTCGCATCGGGTGCCGGAAGAACTCCCTGGTAATCGACATGTTTTCGACGGTAGGAAGCGGCCTGGTCGTCGCGGATCGGCTCGGTCGGCGGGAAAAGTCGTTCGCTCGGAGGACCCCGGCCATCCTCCGGAACGACGCGCGCGACGACGGTCTCGCGTTACGTTCGTTTCGTGCGGAGACTGGTCATGTGGGGGCGCAAGCAGCGCTGGCTGCTGGACTTGCCGCTGTACGCCGTCTTTATCGCCTTCGGGCCCAACATCGCGGATCAGGACACGTGGCAGATCCGCATGGCTTCGATGCTGTTTCTGCTGCCTCTGCTGCTGCGCCGCCGTTATCCGCGCACAGTCGCGCTCCTGATCCTCATCGGGGTAGCTGTCGTCTATACGAACGAGGTATGGGCGTATGACCGTGGCCGTGGCGACCTCGCGATGGCTGTCATGCTGTACACGCTCGTTAAAGTCGGTGACAGATGGTTCATCGGCTTCGCGGTAGCTGTCGCCGGGCTGGACACTTTCTGGGGATTCACTTGGGGCGTCAACACCCTGAACCCGACGCTCACCATCGTCGGCGCAGTGCCGCTGTACTTGGCGGCTTGGGCGCTCGGCGCGTTCTTCCGCACGAAGGAACAACTCGCCGAAGAAGAACGACTGAGAACGGAACTGGCGGCGTCCGAGGAACAGGCCCGCAGTCGCGCTTCAGTCGCCGAAGAGCGCACACGAATCGCGCGCGAGCTTCACGACGTACTCGCGCACAGCATGAGCGTGATCGTCCTGAACGCTGAAGGAGCGAAGCTCGCGCGCCATCACGATCCGGACGCTGTCGACCGTACGCTCGACACCATCAGCAAAACCGGCCGTTCCGCGCTCGCCGAGCTTCGCCGACTGTTGGAGGTGATGCACGCCGGCGAACCCGCGCGCGCTCCGCAGCCGACACTCGATCAGTTGCGCACGCTTGTCGAGCAGTCCGGCCGCGACGTCACCCTCGAAGTCAACGGCGACATCGCCGACCTGCCCGCCGGTGTCGCGCTTCAGGCGTACCGCATCGTCCAGGAGGCCCTGACCAACATGCTCAAACACGCGCCGTCCGACGCGACCGGCCGGGTCCGGGTCACGTTCGCCGGTCCGGAAATCCACGTCGAAGTCACCAACTCCGGCGGACGCCAGCCGGTCACGGCGGGACTGCCCGGGTCCGGGCGCGGGCTCACCGGCATGGCCCAGCGCGTCGCGATGTACCACGGCAGGCTCGAAACCGGCGCGCTGCCGGACGGCGGCTACCGCGTCTCGGCCACGCTGCGGACGGACGCCGCATGACGTCCGTGCTGATCTGCGACGACCAGGAACTGGTGCGCGTCGGGCTGCGGATGATCGTCGACAGCCAGCCCGACCTGGAGGTGGTCGCCGAGGCTGGCGACGGCGCGGAAGCCGTCGAACTCGCCCGCGCGCGGCGGCCGGACCTCGTGCTGATGGACGTCCGGATGCCAGTCCTCGACGGCGTCGCGGCCACCGCGCAGATCTGCGCCGAACTCCCGGACACCTCGGTGCTGGTGATCACGACCTTCGACCTCGACGAGTACGCCTACTCCGCGCTTCGCGCCGGGGCCAGCGGCTTCCTGGTCAAGGACGCACCTTCGGACGAGATGCTGGTGGCCATCCGCGGCGTGCTGCGCGGCGACGCGATGGTGTCGCCGTCGGTGACGAAACGCCTGCTCGACCGCTATCTCAGCGCGCACCGGACGCCGCTGGACGAGCAGAAACTCGAGACGCTGACCGAACGCGAGAAGGACGTGCTCGGCCTGATCGCCCGCGGATTGTCGAACACCGAGATCGCCGGGACGCTGTTCATCGGCGAGACGACAGTGAAGACGCACGTCGGACGGTTGCTGAACAAGCTCGGGCTGCGGGATCGGGTGCACGCGGTCGTGTTCGCGTATGAATCCGGATTGGTACGTCCGGGCGGCTGAATCGGGGCATGCTGGACCCATGCGTCTCGTCGCGTTGCTCGCTCCAGTGCTGCTGCTCGCCGCCTGCTCGGCCGCGCCGGCGAGCGTCCCGGCTCCGGCCGAGCCCGGGAAGTTCGCCGTCCAGGAGGTCGCGGACGGCCTCGAACACGGCTGGGACGTCGCCTTCCTTCCCGACGGATCGCTGCTCGTGCCGCAGCGCCCCGGCAAGCTCGCGCTGATCCGCGACGGCCGGAAGACCGACGTGCGCGCCGATTTCTCCGACGTCCTCGTGCGGGGCGAAGGCGGCCTGATGGGCCTGGTCCTGGCGGCGGACTTCGCGGCGTCGCGCGAGTTCACCACCTGCCAGACCCACCAGGAAAACGGCCGCGCGGTGGACGTCCGGCTCGTCACCTGGCGGCTCGCCGACGACGGCGCGAGCGCGGCCAAGGTGCGCGACCTGCTGACCGGTCTGCCGGTGAACCCGAGCGGACGGCATTCCGGCTGCCGCCCGACGCTCGCTCCCGACGGCGCGCTGCTCGTCGGCACCGGCGACACCGCGCGGTCCACGGTGGCCCAAGACCGGCACAGCCTCGGCGGCAAGGTGCTGCGGATCGACGCCAAGACCGGGGAACCGTTGCCCGGCAACCCTTTCCTGTCTTCCGCGGACCCGAACGAACGCCGGATCTACACCTACGGCCACCGGAACGTGCAGGGTGTCGCGATCCGGCCGGGCACCGGGCAGGTGGTCACCTCCGAACACGGACCGGCGTTCGACGACGAGGTGAATCTCCTGCGACCAGGCGGGAATTACGGCTGGGACCCGTCGAAGGACGGCACTGATGCCAGCTACGACGAGAGCGTGCCGATGACCGACACCACCCGGTTCCCGGACGCGGTCCGTCCACTGTGGACCACCGGCCAGATCACCGAAGCGACCAGCGGCGACGCGTTCCTCACCGGCAAGCAGTGGGGCGCGAACGAAGGCGCGCTGGTCGTGGTGGCGTTGAAGGGACAGAAGCTTTTGCTGCTGCACCTGGACGCCGCCGCGAAGGTCACCGGAGTGACACTGCCCGCGGAATTCAACGACAAATTCGGCCGGTTGCGAGCAGCCCGAAGCGGACCGGACGGCTCGCTGTACGTGACGACTTCCAACGGCAGCAACGACAAAGTGCTGCGTGTGACGCCCAGCTGAGGTAGGGGACGCAGCTAAAGTTACCGGCCTTGCGGTCAGCCGACGTACGCGCCGCCGTTCACGTGCACGACCTGGCCGGTGACGTGTCCGGCCTCCGGGGAAGCCAGGAAACGCACCACCTCGGCGACGTCCTCCGGTTTGCCCGCGCGTTTCGTCATCGTGCTCTCGACCAGCCGCTCCTGACGTTCGGCGGAGAGCTTGCCGCGGAAGAATTCCGTGTCCACGATCAACCCCGGCGCGACGATATTCGCGGTGATCCCGCGCGGACCGAATTGGCGAGCGGTTTCGGTATTCCACACTTCCACCGCGGCTTTCGCCCAGCCGTACGACTCAGCACCGGTGTGCCCGGCGATCGAACCGATGGTGACGACGCGGCCGCGGTCAGCCAGTCGCTCCCCCAGCGCCGACGTCACGAACGCGGCGGAGAACAGATTCGCCCGGATGTTGGCCGTCCAAGCAGCATCGAGCGCCTTCAGCCCCGAACCGTCGGAACGCAGGAAATCCGTGTTGCCGCCAGCGTTGTTCACGAGCACGTCGACCCGTTCCGGCAACTGTTCGCACGCCGCCTCGACCGCCTCGGGATCGCTCGCGTCGAAGCTCACCGCACGCGCGCCGAGCAGCGTCGCCGCCTCGGTGAGCACGTCCTCGCGCCGTCCGGTGATCGTGACCCGATCGCCGTCCCGGGCAAACGCCGCGGCGGTCGCGTATCCGATTCCGGTGCTGCCCCCGGTCACTACTACGTCCCGATTCATCCCCACGTCCTTTATTGCTAAAGTACCTCTTGTGGACGACGGTACCGGCGGCGGGGAAAACCCGTCAAGCGACGAAGTGGACGAGATTCAGCAGGCGTGGCGGCGAGAGCGGCCGGGCACGCCGGTGTCGTCCATCGGCGTGATCACGCGGATCTGGCACATCGCGAAACTGCTGGAAGACGACCGGCGCGCGACGATGCTGGAGCTCGGGATGGACGCCTCTACCCGAACCCTGCTCAGCACGCTGCGCCGCGCCGGGCCGCCGTACCGGCTCAGCGCGGGCGAACTCGCGAAACGCTGCCGGGTCAGCCCAGGCGCGATCTCCCAGCAGACCGCCCGCGCCGAACGCGACGGCCACGTCCGCCGGGTGAAGTCCACTTCGGACCGTCGCGGGGTGTACGTCGAGCTGACCGAGGACGGCCACGAGCTGATCGAGCGAACCGTCGGAGATCTGCTGGAGCACGAGGAAACCCTGGTCTCCGCACTGTCCCCGGCCGAACGCGATCAGCTGGCCGATCTCCTGCGCATCCTGCTCTCGGACCTCGACCGGCGGGCGCGAAGGTAGAGTGGCGGACATGCCCACCATCGACAAAGTCGCCTGGCTGCACGTAGTCGACGGCAAGCTGCTCGCCGCGCGTTCCGCGGGCAAGGACACCTGGTACCTGCCCGGCGGGAAACGCGAAGAGGGCGAGTCGGACGTCGAGACGCTGGTTCGGGAGATCGCCGAGGAGCTGAGCGTCACGCTGGATCCGGCGTCCGCACAGCTGGCCGGAGCCTGGGAAGCGCAGGCGCACGGCAAAGCGGACGGTGTCGTGGTGCGGATGACTTGCTACACCGCGGACTACACCGGCGAACTGAAGCCGAGCAGCGAGATCGAGTCGTTCGGCTGGCTCGCCCACGCCGACCGCGACCGGGTGTCGGCGACGGTGCAGCTGATCCTCGACGACCTGCACGCACAAGGAAAACTCGCCTGATGCTGCGGCTCGGGACAACGGTCCTCGGAGTCGCCGACGTCGAACGCGCTATGCGGTTCTGGTCTGAAGCGCTCGGGCTCGTCGAGGACCCGGAATGGGCGAGCGAGACGTGGCGGACGCTGACCCACCCCGGCGGCGCGCACGCGCTGGGCCTGATGCGCAGCGAGTCGCCCACCGAACCGAAGCCGCGACTGCACCTGGACCTCTACACCGACACCGCGGACGAGCAGCGCGCCGAGGTGGAACGACTTGTCGGGCTGGGCGCACAACGGATCGACTGGGCGCATTACCCGCCCGAGCCGGACTTCGTGGTCCTCGCCGACCCGGACGACAATCTGTTCTGCGTAGTGGATCTGAGCAACGCGCCGTCCGGCAGCTGAAAACTCAGCCGAGCAGCCGAGGCTTGTTCTCCAAGTGCGACAAGCCATTCCAGGCGAGATTCACCAGATGCGCGGCAACCTCGTCGCGCTTCGGTTTGCGCGCGTCCAGCCACCACTGCCCGGTGAGCGCGACCATACCGACGAGCGCCTGCGCGTAGAGCGCGGACAGCTTCTCCTCATACCCGCGCGCGGCGAACTGCTGCGCGAGGATGTGCTCGACCTGGCTGGCGATGTCATTGAGGACAGTCGAAAACGTGCCAGTGGAACTGGCGACCGGGGAATCGCGCACGAGAATGCGGAACCCGTCGTGGGAATCCTCGACGTAGCTCAGCAACGCGACGGCGGCCTGCTCCAGCATCACCCGCGGATGTCCGCCGTGGAGGGTCGAGACCATCCGGTCGAGCAGCAGCTGCGTCTCCCGGTCGACGACGACGGCGTAAATGCCTTCCTTGCCACCGAAGTGCTCGTAGACGACCGGTTTGGACACGTTCGCCCGCGCGGCGATCTCCTCGACCGACGTGCCGTCGAAACCCTTCTCGGCAAACAGAGCGCGTGCCACGTTGAGCAGCTGCTGCCTGCGCTCGCTGCCCGTCATGCGCACCCGGGCGACCGGTGCGGCCGGCCGCGCGCCGGTGACCGTTGCTTCTCGCTTCGCCCGTCGTCTCCCCGCCATTCGCAGCAGGGTAGCGGTCGGGCCGCGGCGAGCCGCTCGTCGCCTCGGGTTTGAACATGAATAAACCCCGCCGAGTGACGGGGTTCATCCACGAGCGCGCGCCGGAAGCTCAGCCCGGCAAAGGAAAACCTACTTGGCCTCGGCCGCGATCCGGGCCAGCCGCTGCGGGGTCGGCCACCGGACATCGTGGACCCAGCCGAACTTCTCGAAGATCCAGATCAGCCGCGCCGACATGTCGATCTGGCCGCGCTTCACGCCGTGCCGGGCCGAGGTCGGGTCCGCGTGGTGCAGGTTGTGCCACGACTCGCCGAAGGAGAAGATCGCCAGCGGCCAGAAGTTCGCCGAACGGTCGCGGGCGGCGAACGGGCGCTCGCCGATCATGTGGCAGATCGAGTTGACCGACCAGGTTACGTGGTGCAGCACGCACACGCGGACCAGACCGGCCCAGAAGAACGCGGTCACCGCGCCCCACAGCGACCACGAGATCAGCCCGCCCAGCAGCGCCGGTCCGAAAAGGCTCACCAGCGACCACAGCCAGAACAGGTCGTCGACCTTGCGGATGGCCGGGTCCTTCACCAGATCCGGCGCGAATCGCGCCTGGTTGCTCTGGTCGCGGTCGAACAGCCAGCCCATGTGCGCGTGCCAGAAACCCTTGGCGATGGCCAGCGGCGAGGTGCCGTACGCCCACGGCGAGTGCGGGTCGCCGTCGCGGTCGGAGAACGCGTGGTGGCGCCGGTGGTCGGCCACCCAGGTGATCACCGGTCCCTGCAACGCGATGCTGCCCGCGATCGCCATCACGACGCGCAGCCACGGCTTCGCCTTGAACGAACCGTGGGTGAAGTAGCGGTGGTAGGCGACGGTGATGCCCAGCCCGCTGATCCCGTAGAACACGACGAAAAGCGCGACGTCCAGCCAGGTCAGGCCCCAGCCCCAGGCGAACGGAACCGCGACCAGCAGCGCCACGATCGGCAGCAGCACCCCGAAATACACCGACAGCTGAACGCCGATCCCGCGCTGTCCGTCGATGATCGGCTTGGGGCCCTTCGGCGGGTCGCCCGCTGACTGAGAACGATCGAGGGTGGCCGTCATGCGCTCACTTCTTTCCTCTCACAACCCCTTGCGAAGGGTGCCCTTACCTACGGTGTCGTAAGTTACGGTACAGGAGGTTTCCGGCGCTGTGGAGGCCCGAAAAGTCCGATTGCCCGGTGCCCGGGACGGCCCTGTGGCGCACGCCTCCCCCTCCTGGCGCCCCCGTCCTCGATCATCGCTATCCTGACCAGGACCGATCCGCCGTAGTGTAATCGGCAGCACTTCAGATTTTGGTTCTGACAGTTCAGGTTCGAATCCTGGCGGCGGAGCTGCACATCCGGCGAGGGCGATGGGAGTGGGGGCGGCTGAGCGAGGAACCGAGCGACCCCGCGGGCGCCCGTCGCCCGACCCTGGTCGAGATGTCGGACGCGTGGCTGGTGGGGCGCGCGCGGGAACTCATCGCGGCCGTTCAGCGCCAGGAGCACGAAAACCAGCTCGAGATCGTCAAGATCATGGACGAGCTGCTCGAGGAGACTCTGCGCCGGGGAGAACCCACGCTCGTCGCCCAGCTGCTGCGCGCCTCCGCCTTCTCCCGGCTCGTCACGCGCGGCCTCGCCGCCGAGGCCGAACCGCGGCTCGACGAGATGCTCGCGCACACCCGGCGACACGGTCTTTCCCTGCTTCGCGCGGACGCGCACGCGCTGCGCGGGCGCCGGCTCGTGCTCGCCGCGCAAGAGGACGCCGCGCTCACCGAGATCGCCCGCGCGCTCGCGATTCTCGACGACTCCACGATTCCGGACCGCCAGGTCGGCGTCCGCAACTGGAACCGCATGCAGTCGATGGCGCTCATCGACTGCTGGATAGTGCTGAACCAGCTCGGCGTCTACGAGGCCGCCGAAGAGGTGATCGGCCGCGCGCACCAGGCGATCCGGGAAAGCGCGAGCCCGCACGAGATCACCCTGCAGCTGATGAACCGGGTCAAGATGCTGCTCGGCTGGGGCCTGCGGCTCGAGCGGATCGAGCAGTACGACGAATCGGCGGAGAAGTTCCGCACCGCCGCGTCGATGGCGGTGGCCGCGGAGGGCCCGTTCGCCGAATCGCTGTTCCCGCGCAAGATCGGGGTGTCCGCGGTCGACCAGGTCGGCGTGCTGGCCGCGGCGCTCGCGCTGCACGACCCGGCCGCCGAGCACGTCGAACGGTTGCAGGGCATGCATCTCGGCCACCACTATCCGCACGAGCAGGAGCTGGTCGCGATCGCGCTGGCCCGCTGCCTCGACCAGACCGGCCGCCGCACCGACGCGCTGCAGGTGCTGCGCGAGGCCCGCGACGTGCTGGCCGAGGACGTCTCGCAGCCGTCGATGCGGCTCACCCTCTCCCGCGAACTCGCCCGGCTCGACCCGGACGCCGCGAGCCAGTCGCTGATCGACTACGCGACCGCGCTGGAAACCGAAATGTGGGCGCTGCGCGAATCGCAGATCGCCACGCTGAACGCGCGCCGCGAGCATGAACGGCTGTCCGCCGAGCACGGCGCGATCACCCAGCAGGCACTGCAGGATCCGCTCACCGGCCTGCCGAACCGGCGCGCGCTCGACGAACGGCTGCGTTCGCTGGCGTCGTCGGCGGACGCGCAGCCGCTCGCGGTCGCGCTGGTCGACCTCGACGGGTTCAAGGGCGTCAACGACAAGCAGTCGCACGCCGAGGGCGACAACGTTTTGCGTGTTGTCGCAAGCACTCTGCGCGACGCTTTGCGCGGCGACGACGTCGTGGCCCGCTACGGCGGCGACGAATTCATCGTGCTGCTGCCCGGCGCACCGGCGTCGGCGGCGAAGATGGCGCTCGGCCGCGCGGCCAAATCCGTCGCGACACTGCCGCATCACCTCTCGCACGGTGTGACTTTGTCCATTGGTCTCGTGTCGCTGCGTCCGCAGGAGCGGGCCGAGCAGGTGCTCGCGCGCGCGGATGCGGCGATGTACGAAGCGAAGCGCGGCGGTGGCAACCAGGTGGCGTCGGCCAACTCGATGGTCGGCGACGGCATGGGCGGCTGGCCTGGGGAAACGGCTCCGACCGACCCCGCGTGGAGCGCTGAAGACCCCACGTAGGATCGTTGGTGCTCGTCAACGCACCGGTGAATCGTTGGGAGACTCGTGAGCGGCCCGCTGAGCACGCTGATCCTCGCTGCGGGTGAGGGCACCCGCATGCGTTCCTCCACTCCTAAGGTGTTGCACCCGATCGCCGGAAGGCCGCTGGTGGAACACGCAGTGCGCGCCGCCGCCGGCCTCGCGCCGCAGCATCTGGTCGTCGTGATCGGACACGGCCGCGACGCCGTGCGCGCCGAACTCGACCGGGTCGGCGAGGCGCTCGGCCGCGAGGTCGCCACCGCCGTGCAGGAAGAGCAGAAGGGCACCGGGCACGCCGTTTCGTGTGCGCTGGCCGAACTGCCGGAGGGACTCACCGGCACCGTGGTCGTCAGCTACGGCGACGTTCCGCTGCTGGACACCGAAACCCTGGAAGCGCTGCGGGCCGAGCACGCCAAGGCGGGCAACGCGGTCACCGTGCTCACCGCCGAGGTCGCGGACCCGACCGGCTACGGCCGCATCGTCCGCGGCGCCGACGGCTCGGTCAGCGCGATCGTCGAGCACAAGGACGCGACGCCGGACCAGCGGGCGATCACCGAAATCAACTCCGGGGTCTACGCCTTCGACGCGGCCGTGCTGATCGATGGCCTGTCGCGGCTGTCCACCGACAACGCGCAGGGTGAGCTTTACCTCACCGACGTCCTCGGCATCGCGCGCGAGGACGGCAAGGGCGTCGGCGCGCTCGTGGTCGACGACCCGTGGGTCACCGAGGGCGTCAACGACCGCGTGCAGCTTTCGGTGCTCGGGGCCGAGTACAACCGCCGCATCGTGCGCCGCTGGCAGCGCGAAGGCGTCACGGTCACGGACCCGAACACCACCTGGATCGAGGCGGACGTCACGCTCTCGCGCGACGTGCTGATCGAGCCGAACACGCAGCTCAAGGGCCGCTGTTCGGTCGGCGAGGGCTCCGTTGTGGGCCCGGACACCACGCTCACCGACGTTCAGATCGGCGCGGGCGCTTCGGTCGTCCGCGTGCACGGTTCTGGGGCTGAGCTGGGCGACGGCGTCAACGTCGGTCCGTACACGTTCCTGCGGCCGGGCACGAAGCTCGGCGCGAAGGGCAAGCTGGGCGCGTTCGTCGAGACGAAGAACGCGCAAATCGGCACCGGGACCAAGGTGCCGCATCTCACTTACGTAGGCGACGCGATCGTCGGCGATCACAGCAACATCGGCTGTTCCAGTGTGTTCGTGAACTACGACGGGGTGGCCAAACACCAGACCGTCGTCGGGTCGCATGTCCGGCTTGGGGCGGACAACACGCTGGTCGCGCCGGTGCGGATCGGGGACGGCGCTTACAGTGGAGCCGGTGCGGTGATCCGCGACGACGTCCCGCCTGGCTCTCTGGCGCTGTCGGCCGGTCCGCAGCGCACCATCGAAGGCTGGGCGGTCCGGCGCAGGCCGGGCACGCCCGCGGCGGAGGCGGCGGAAGCCGCACTCGCCGCCCAGCAGCAGGACACCGTTGTGTCCGAGTCAGCAGCAGGAACCGACGGGGAGTCGCCAGCATGAGTCCGAAGTCAGGTACGCCGAAGAAGAATCTGATGCTCTTCTCCGGCCGTGCGCACCACGAGCTCGCGGAAGAGGTCGCCAAGCACCTCAACGTGACGATCACCCCGCAGACCGCGCACACGTTCGCCAACGGCGAGCTGTTCGTGCGGTTCGAGGAGTCGGTGCGCGGTACCGACGCGTTTGTGATCCAGGCGCACACCACGCCCATCAACGAGTACGTGATGGAGCAGCTGATCATGGTGGACGCGCTGAAGCGCGCGAGCGCCAAGCGGATCACCGTGGTCATGCCGTTCTATCCGTATGCCCGCCAGGACAAGAAGCACAAGGGCCGCGAGCCGATCTCGGCGCGGCTCATCGCGGACCTGTTCAAGACCGCGGGCGCGGACCGGATCATGACGGTCGACCTGCACACCGCGCAGATCCAGGGCTTCTTCGACGGCCCAGTCGACCACCTGATGGCGCAGTCGGTCCTCGCCGACCACATCAAGTCGACGTACGGCAACGCGGACATCACCGTCGTCTCGCCGGACTCGGGCCGCGTGCGCCTGGCGGAGAAGTGGGCGCAGCAGCTCGGCGACCGGCCGATCGCGTTCATCCACAAGACGCGCGACCCGGACAAGCCGAACCAGGCGGTGGCGAACCGCGTGGTCGGCAAGGTCGAGGGCAAGCTCTGCGTGCTGATCGACGACATGATCGACACCGGCGGCACGATCGTGAAGGCCACCGAAGCGCTGCTGGAAGAGGGAGCGGCGGACGTGGTCATCGCGACCACGCACGGCATCCTCTCCGACCCGGCCACCGAGCGGCTGTCGCAGTGCAAGGCGCGCGAGGTCATCGTGACGAACTCGCTGCCGATCCCGGAAGAGAAGCGCTTCCCGGGACTGACGGTGCTGTCCATCGCGCCGATGCTCGCGGAGGCCATCCAGCAGGTCTTCGAGGACGGCTCGGTCACCTCGCTGTTCGACGGCAACGCCTGAACCCCGGCAGTTGCCGAACGGCTCTGAACGACGCGGCCCGAGTCGGCGGTGCGACCTGAATCAGGTCGCACCAGCTGGCTCGGGTCGCGTCGTTTGACGACTGCGCCCGTTTGCCAGGGCGCTGCTTGCCTGAGCTGTGCCGAGTCGGGCGGCCCGGGGACGAGGCATGCGGTCCCGCCGAATCCGGGCACGCCGCGCCCCGGCACACCAAACCCAGGAACACCGAACGCAGACACGTCAAGCGCAGGCAGCACCGAGCGCAGGCACGTCAGGCACAAGCCAACACCGAACGCAAGCACGCCAAGCACAAGCAACACCGAACGCAAGCACGCCAAGCACAAGCAACACCGAACGCAGACACGCCAAGCACGTCAAGCACCGGCAAACACCGACCGTTCCCAGCCGCGTCACCGCGAAGCAGCCGCGCCACTGGCACCAGCCAAAAACACCCCTCCCCCTTCGCCTCTCACCGCAAGCCCCTCACCCGGGTTGCCGTCACACCGCGCCCATGTCCGCGGACAACCACCTCTCCGGCCGCATATGGATCGCCATGTGCTCCCCCAACTGCGTCCGCTCGTACTCCACATACCCGGCCACCTTGTCGGCTGGCAGGTACCGCGAAGCCATCTCCCACGTCAGCTCGTAACTGCCCGGCCTTGTCCGCACCACCGGCCCCTCGACGGACACGTACCGCACCGTCGGTTCGAGACGTTGCACCATCAGGCTGAACCGGCCCGCCGCCTCGATCGCCTTTGCCTTGCGCGAGTTCGGTTCCGTGATCACCCACAGCTCGCCGCCAGGGGTGTACTGGTACCAGATGGGCACCGTCAGCGGCGCTCGGTCCGGGCGCTCCACCACGGCGAGCGCGCCGATATGCGGTTCGGCCAGAAACTGTTCCCGTTCTTCACTCGACAACACCATGCCTCCGAAGCTAACGAGGGGGTACGACAAAAACCGGGTTCCGCCGGCGGCGAAAACCGATGCGTCACCCGTCCGGGACTGGCTAGCGTCACCGTCATGGGGAAATTCGAATTCGGCGTCAGCCTGCGGCTCACGGCCGACGGCACTGAGTGGACCGAAAAATGCCGACGCGCCGAGGAACTCGGCTACGACCACCTGACCGTGCCCGACCATCTCGGGCCGGGGCGGTTGTCCCCGTTCCCCGCGCTCACGGCCGCCGCCGCGGTGACCGAGCGGGTGCGGGTCGGCACCTTGGTGTCCAATGTGCCCTTCTACAACCTGGCGCTCTTCGCCCGCGATGTCGCCACCACCAACAAACTCACCCAAGGCCGCTTCGAACTCGGCCTCGGCTCCGGCCACATGAAACACGAGTTCGACGACGCCGGGCTGCCGTGGCGCAAAGCCGCCGACCGGATCACGTACCTCACCGAAGGGCTCGCCGAGCTGCGCACGCGCGTCGAGGACGAGGGCGGCATGCCGAAGCTGCTCATCGCGGGCAACAGCGACGGCGTGCTGAAGCTCGCGGCGGAACAGGCGGACATCGCCGGGTTCGCTGGTCTCCGCCAGGATCGCGGACGTCCGCCGGGCACATTCGTGCTCGACAACGACGTGGCGATGGACGATCGGGTCGCGTATTTCCGTTCTCTCGCAGGGGACCGCGAGATCGACTACAACATGCTGGTCCAGCGCGTAGTGGTCACCGACAACCGCCGTGCGGCCGCCGCGGAATGGCATGCCGAGACCGAGGAACGCAGCGCGGCGGACGTCGACGAGCTGCTGCGCGCACCCCAACTGCTCTTCGGCACGGTGGACGAAATGGTGCAGCAGCTGATCGCGCACCGCGAACGGTACGGCTTCTCCTACTTCACCGTTTTCGAGGCGATGATGGAGACTTTCGCTCCGGTAGTGGCTGAACTACGGGGTCGCTAGCCGCTGCCTGCACCTTCGCGACGGCGTCTCCGGCGATCAGCGTGAGCACCTTGCCGAGGAGACCGTCTGGCACAGCTTCGTCGTCGATGTCGGCTTCCACGGCCAAACCGTTGCTCAGCGCGAGCAGCACGACGGCGAATTCCTCGGCAGGCAAAGGAAGTTCGAGGTCCAACCCCTCGGCGAGCCGGTTCAACGCACGCGCGATCGTGTCGCGAACCTCCCGGCGGCGCCGGCGCAATGCGTCGCGCCGCCGGACGTCGTGGTGCGCCATCGCGAAAAACTCGGCCAGCAACCGGTGCCACACCGCGTCGGCGCGCATTTCGTACATCAGCACCGCCGCGACGTTCGCGAGCCCCGCGCCGCCGTCGTCCGCTTCGGCGAAACTCGCCAGGCTCGCCTCGAGCCGGTGCGCGGCGTGCTCTTCCATCAACGCCAGCACCAGTTCGTCTTTCGACGCGAAACTCGAGTAGACCGCGCCCTTCGTCAGCCCGGCCGCCGCGGCCACCTCGGTCAGTTTCGTCGCGGCGATGCCCTGTTCCCCGAACACGGCGAAGGCCGCGTCCAGAATGCGCCGCCGGGTCTCCGCCCGCGTCGGCCGCGTCCGGCCGGTCATCGGCTTCTCCCTCGTCCGGGGGTTGACACTGGCTCAGCCCGCTCAATACCTTCAGGTATCCAATACCCACGGGTATCCAGTGTCAAGGACTCTGTCAAGGACGACAGGGAAGGACCGCTCCGATGAGGTTGCGCATCGTCCTGGCCGCCGCGGCATTGCTGACCGCCGCGTTCGCCGTCCCAGCCACCGCCGCCACGGCAGGCGGCGTCAACGATCCCGCGTGCCGGCCGAGCGCGGCGCATCCGCGTCCGGTGGTGTTCCTGCACGGACTCGGCGCGACGTCCTATGAGGACTTGAACTACCTGCAGGATCACGTCGCGGCCAAGGGATACTGCACCTTCAGCCGCACCTACGGCGCGTACCCGCAATTCCCGGTCGTCGGCGGACTTCGCCCGATCGCTGACTCCGCAACGGAAATCAAGCAGTTCATCGGCGAGGTACTGGCGGAAACCGGTGCGGCGCAAGTGGATCTGGTCGGCCACTCCGAGGGCGGCTTCCAGTCCCTGTACGTCACGAAGACGCAAGGCATCGCGGACCGGATCGGCTCCGTGGTGTCGATCGCGCCGCCCGCGCACGGCACCACGTTCGCCGGGCTGACGAAGCTGGCGTACCTGCTGGGAGCGCGCGACGAGGTCGGCAAGGCGCTCACCGCGTTCGGCTGCCCGGCTTGCGACAACCTGATCACCGACGGCAGCGCGGTCCAGACGCTCACGAACGGTCCCGTCGCGCAGCCCGGCGTGCGCTACACCGTGCTCACGTCGCGGTTCGACGAACTGGTCACGCCCACCGAAACGTCGTTCGTGCGCGAGCCGGGCGTCACGAACGAATACGTCCAGGACACCTGCCCGTTCGACCCCGTCGGACACATCGGCGAGGCCTACGACCTCAACGTCTGGAACCTGGTCACCAACGCACTCGACCCGGCGCACGCCGAGAAATTCCTGTGCACCGCCGGATCCCCCGGCTGACGCACAGCGAAAACCCGGTGGTGCCAAGAAACCGCACCACCGGGTTTGTGCGCTCAGTACGCCAGCGTGAACCGCGAGCGCGAGTGCTTCGGCTCTTCGATCTCGTCCACGAACGCGATCGCCAGGTCCGCGCCGCTGATGTGCGACCGGCCGTCGGCGTCGCTGACCAGCACGTCGCCGCCGAGGCGGAACTTGCCGGTGCGCTCGCCGGGGATCCAGGAACCGAACTCGGCCGCCGGGCTGACGTAGAACCAGTCGACGTCGTCCGAAAGCTCGCGCAGCGCGTCCAGGACGAGGACGTGGCTGCCCGCCTCCGCCTTGTACTCCTCCGGGAATTCCGGGGTGTCGATCACGCGCGGGCCGTCCTCGCTGACGCGCAGCGAACCGGCGCCGCCGACGATCGCCAGCCGGGCGCCGTTCGCGCGGGCCGCTTCCACCAGCGTCGGCAGAGCGTCCACCAGGCGACGGCCCTCGTCGTCCGCGCGGCCCGGCGTCGCGACCACGAGCACGTCCGCGCCCTTGGCCGCCGAAGCGACGAATTCCGCGTCGTGCATGGACCCCGCCCGCGCCTCAACACCGGAGGGCAAGCCCTCCGCCTTGCGCGCGACCCCGGTCACGGAGTGCCCGCGCCGCAGCGCCTCGTCGGTGATCCGGCCGCCGGCGAACCCCGTTGCGCCGAACACCACCAGCTTGCTCATTGTGCCGCTCCTCGAAAGAAAGTCCGTCTCGTCGAAACCGATGGTAAGGACCGGTCTTCGGCTACTTCAACGGAAGAAACGCACCCCGAGGTGAGCGTGCAGGTCAGCCGCCGAGCGCGGCGAACGCGGTGGTCAGTTTCGCCTTCACCGAGTTCGCGTCGACCGGCGAACGCACCTCGGCGACCGCCGTCGGCTTCGCCAGCACCTGGTAGCTCGCGGTCCGGTTGGGCAGGGAGAATTTGACCGAACAGGACATCGTGATGGTCGCGTCCGCGGCGGCGTCGCCCTCCGTGGCGCAGCTTTGCGAGCCGAGCGTGTCCGCGCTGATCTCCACCGAAAGCTTGATGTGCACGTTCGGTTTGGAACCCGGCTGATTGCCGACGACGCTGTTCGAAACGTCCACAGTGGTCTTGCAGGAACCGACGTAATCCTGGCAGTCGAGTTTGTCGTTGAGCACCGTGACGCTCGCCTGCGCGAGCCCGTCGAACGGCTGCCCGATCGCGTCGACCGCGGCGTTGAAATCGGTGTGGAACTGCTTGATCTCCGCGACGCTGAGCGGCCGGACGCGGAACGCCGCGCCCAGCTTCGGGCCTCCGCGCGGGTCGAGCAGCGCCGGCGCGAACCCGGCGACCCGGTGCGGTTCGGCGGTGGTCACCTGGAGCGCGCCGCCGAAGTCGTACACCTCGGTGCCGTCCTGGAGCTTCTGCTTCCGCGGAGCGCCGGAGCCGAGACCGCCGAGCGCCTTGCGCAGTTCGCCGGCGAGCTTCGGCGGGGCCAGCCGCGCGGCCGGGTCGACCGGCAGTTCGCTCCCGACGGTGTGCACCCACCCGCCGCCGAACTGGGTGCTGTTCTCCTCCAGGCCGTGCGACTTCCAGTAGTCCGCGTCGGCCGCGAGGTACAGCTGCCCGTCCGGTTCGGTGATCCGCACCGACTTGCCTTCCAAGGGCAGCGCGCCGAAGCCGTTGCCGTCGCGCGCGACGCGGTACGTCAGCGTCGCCGGGTTGCCGGCGCCGTCCTTCAGCGTCGCGTCGTACTGCAGCGCCGGTGCCTGCTCCAGCGCTTGCAGCGCGGCGTCGATCGCCGTCTGCTGCTGCGCGCGCTGCTCGGCCAGCTGCCGGTCGGCATCGGACAGTCCCGCCGTGCCGGTCACTGCGACCTGGCAGCCCGCGAGAAGCCCACCCAGCAGCACCAGCGCTGTCGCAGTCCATCTAGCCCGCATGTCGGCCGCCCCTCTTTCGCGGGAATCATGCCACCCCCGCGAGATCGGCGGGCGGCACGGGAATTGTGTCGTCACCCACCCGCGAGGGGGAGCCTGGGCCGACCCGGTGGGCGCCCGCACGGGCGCGCTGGTTTACACTTCTCGGGTTGTCTCGGCGAGGCGGGTGCGCCTGTAGGTGCCCGGCGTGATCGACGCGGCGGCTCGAGAAGCCCCGTGGTCCGCTCACGCCCGCAATCTCGCCGCCGTGCACAACCGCCCCCGAGCAGAGATCGACGATCCCGCCGCCCCCTGCCGCACGTCGTGTGATTGAAGGAGTGCTACACCGTGTCCGAGGTACGTCTTTCCGTCGAACCGCGCACCGAGTTCGGAAAGGGTGCCGCCCGCCGCACCCGTCGCGCCGGCAAAATCCCCGCGGTGCTCTACGGGCACGGCTCGGACCCGCGGCACTTCGCGCTGCCGGCCATCGAGTTCGCCCGCGTCGTCCGCGAGAACGGCACCAACGCCGTCATCACGCTCGACCTGCAGGGCGAGAGCGAGCTGGCGCTGACCAAGACCATCGTGGTCCACCCGCTCAAGAACTACATCGAGCACGTCGACCTGCTGGTCGTCAAGCGCGGCGAGAAGGTCACCGTCGACGTCCCGGTCGTCGTCTCCGGCACCCCCGGCCCGGGCACCCTGGTCGCCCAGGACATCGACACGATCCAGGTCGAGGTCGAGGCGCTGCACATCCCCGAGCAGTTCGAGGTCTCCGTCGAGGGCATCGAAGCCGGCACCCAGATCACCGCCGGCCAGGTCACCCTGCCCGCGGGCGCCGAGCTGGTCACCGACCCCGAGGCGCTCGTCGTCGCCGTCAACGAGGCCCCGCGCGGCTCCGCTGACGAGGACGCCGAAGCCGAGGAAGCCGCCGCCGAAGCTGCCGAATAAGCTCTCTTTCGTGAGTGAAGACGTGCCCGGGGCCGGCGAGCAGATTCTGCTCGCCGGCCTTGGCAATCCCGGGCCGCAGTACGCCGGGAACCGGCACAACGTCGGGTTCATGGTGCTCGACGAACTGGCCGGCCGGATCGGCGGGAAGTTCAAGGCGCACCGCAGCGGGGCCGAGGTGCTCGAGGGCAGGCTCGCGGGCTCCCGCGTCGTGCTGGTGAAGCCGCGGTCGTTCATGAACCTCTCCGGCGGGCCGGTGGTCGGCGCGGCCCGGTTCTTCAAGGTCCCGCCCTCCGGCGTCGTCGTGGTGCACGACGAGCTGGACGTCGATTTCGGCGCGCTGAAGCTCAAGCTCGGCGGCGGCGACAACGGCCACAACGGACTGCGGTCCATCACCAAATCGCTCGGCACGCGCGACTACTACCGCGTGCGGTTCGGCATCGGGCGGCCGCCGGGTCGGCAGGATCCGGCTGATTTCGTGCTGAAGGATTTCTCGACGGTCGAGCGCAAGGAGCTCCCGTTCGAGGTCGACCGGTGTGCGGACGCGACCGAGGCGTTGATTTCGCGGGGGCTGGCGGCGGCGCAGAACGCGTTCCACGCCGCCTGAGACTTGTGCCCGGTTCCGCCCCAATGTGGCATTGGGTGCATCTGACGCACCCAATGTGGCGTTCGGTGCGTCCTACGCACCCAATGCCACATTGGGGAGCTCTGGACCCTGCGCGACGTTGTGCGTGTGGGTGAGCGGCTGTGGCCGTGCGTGATGGAATTCTCACTCGATGGGCGGCTTCTGGGGCCCTGATCGAGTCGTCCGGGCTGCTGCGGGCTTCCCGGGGTGGCCGGGACCAGTTAGGACGGATTCAGGAGAACGCATCACCCCGACCCCCTGAATCGGAGAATGATCCATGTCGTTTACCGCCGAGGATCTCGCTGAGGTCGCTTTCGGTAACGCCCCGATCGGCCGGCGCGGCTACGCCAAGCAGGAGGTCGACGACTTCGTGCGGCGGATCGCCAAGACGATCGCCGACGAGGACGACCTCACCGCGGCCGAGGTCCACCACGTGCTGTTCTCCAAGCCGTTGATCGGCAAGCGCGGGTATGACGAGCGCGAGGTCGACCAGTTCCTCGACGAGGCGGAGGCGCAGCTGGCCGAACTGTCCGGACGGCGGGCCCCGACGATCCCGGGAAGCCGCGACCACAGCGAGGCCACCGCGGGACGCGCCTCCTGGCCCGTGGTCACCGAGGCGCCGGCCGAACGACTGCCCGGCCGATAAGACCTAACCGCGAAGGCCGCTGCGAGGGACCCCGAATCCCTCGCAGCGGCCTTCGTCGCGTTCCGGCTCGGCAAAAAATCAACTGTCGGCGTTTTTAGCGATCTTCTCCGCGTACTGCACGGCGGTAGCCGCCCGCTTCACCTTGCCGGAGGGGGTCTTGGGCAAGCTCCCCGCCGGAAGCACCACCACCGCGAAGGGGCGCATGTCGACCGCGTCCCGGACCCTTGCGGCGATCTCCTTGGACAGGCGGGTTTCCTCGGCGGCGTCGCCAGCCAGCTTGGACTCCACGACCACGGCGAAGCGTTCGCGGCGGCTGCCCGCGTCCAGGCGGACTGCGACCGCGTTGCCTGCCCGGACGCCGTCCACCGAGCCCGCGGCGCGTTCGATGTCCGTCGGGTACAGGTTGCGGCCGCCCATGATGATGACGTCCTTGCGGCGGCCGCAGATCACGATCTGGCCGCCGGCCAGATAGCCCAGGTCGCCGGTCTTCATCCAGCCGTCCGGGTCCTGGGTGTCGACCGGACCGTTGACCGTCAGGTACCCGGGCGTCACGGCCTCGCCGCGCAGGCGGATCTCGCCGACTTGCCGCTCGCCCAGAACTGCACCGGATTCGTCGACGATGTCTGCTTCCAGTCCGTCCAAGGGGCGGCCCAGCAGGGCGAACGAGCGCACCTCGTCCGTGCCGCGGCGGGGGTCGCCTTCGGGGACCGGCACTGCGCGGTTGTCCGCTTCCAGGGCGTCCGCTTCGACGACGTCCAGGGTGAGGCCGGTGAACAGCGGCGCGAACGAGACCGCCAGCGTCGCCTCTGCCATGCCGTAGGCGGGGAACACGCACTCGGGCGGCATGTTGAAGCGCTTTCCGCCGTCCACAAAGGTCTGGACGGCCGTCTCGTCGATCGGCTCCGCGCCGTTGAGGGCGATGCGCAGCTTCGACAGGTCGTAGGCGTTGTCGTCCTCGACCCGGGCCATGCGCTTGCCGACGATGGCGTACGCGAAGTTCGGCGCGGCCGTGGTGGTGCCGCCGTATTTGCTGATCAGTTCCGGCCAGATCAGCGGGCCGGTCAGGAATTCGACCGGGGTGATCTTGACCAGTTCCACGCCGAACGTCATCGGCACGGTCAGGAAGCCGACCATGCCCATGTCGTGGAAGGTCGGCAGCCACGACACCATCACGTCGGTGTCGAACTCGAACTCCGCGCGGTCGACCATCGCCTTGACGTTGGTGTACAGGTTGCCATAGGTGATCCGGACGGCCTTCGGCTCCGCGGTGGATCCGCTGGTCAGCTGCAGCAGCGCGGTGTCGCCCTCCGCGGTCTTCACGATCTCGGCCAGCGGTTCGGCGGCGGCCAGTCCGGAGATCAGCCGGTAGCTGATGCCCTTGCCCTCGAGCACCGGGGCGAGCTGGTCGAACGGTTCGCCCAGCACGACCAGCTCGGCCCCGATCATCTCGAGCACCTTCACCGTGTCCTCGGCCCATTCGGCGAGGTCGGTGCGCGGCGTCGGCTGGTGCAGCATCGTCACGCTGCCGCCGGTGAGCCACACCGCCTGCACGGTCGGCGCGATGAGCACCGGCGCGGCGGCCAGCACCGCCACCGCGCTTCCCGGCTTCAATCCGCCGCTGACCAGCCCGCCCGCGATCCGGCGCGCTTCGTCGTGCACCTGGGCCCAGGTCCGGCGCACCGGCTCCTTGGGCTCGCCGGTCACCATGCCGCGCCGTTGCCCCCGGTCCGCCGCAGTCCCGACGAGTGTGTCCACAAACCGACTCATGTGCGTCAGATTACTGTCCGGTTTTTCCGGCCCCGCCCGCGGCGGCGTGAACAGCGGATGTCCGGCGTCAGGCGGGTTGCGGACGCACCTGGTCCAGATACGCCTGCGGCAGCTCTTCGCGGGTCAGTTTCCGGAATTCCAGCGGCCCGGACGTGTAGGAATCTTCTGCGGTGATCAGGCCGTCCTCGTCGACCGGCCACACGATCAGCTGCCTGCTGACGTACAGGTAATCCGCGTCGGCGTCGTCCGCCGGGAAACCCACCTGCCGCGCGGTCGCGCCTGGTAGGAGCATGTGCAGATCGCCCTCGGTGACCAGAGCATGATCGTCAACAATGAGGCGGTCCATCCGGTATTCGAGGTGGTTCGCGTTGCTCGCTACGAAAGCCGCGTAGTACTCGCGGACGCCGTCGTGGCCCTTCGGTCCGTTGTCGCCGCTCGCTCCCCAGAAGTGATACGCGGCGTCCTTGCTGACAGTCGCCGTCAGGCGGTCGAGATCCGGCTCGGCCTCGGCCTTCATGTGCTCCAGGACGATGCCGAGCACCTGCCGGTGCCGGGGGTTCGTGGTCGTCTCGAGCCGCTGTTCGAGCATCTGCCAGGTGCGGGTGGGGTCGATCATGGGCGTCCCTCCGGGAAACGCGCGTCGTTGCGCGTGCTCGATCGTCGCTGGCGAGCCCCGGCGGGTCAGCCGACGCGCGTCGCCGGATCCGGCCGGTCCGCGCGACGGGCGTCGCCTATCCGACGTCGCCCAGTGTGCGATCCGACGTCACCAACCGCCGGGCCAGCAGCGCGAACGTCGCTTGGAAGCGGTCCATCGCGTCTTCGAGCCGCCAGCCGGTCGCGGCTTCGATCCGGCCCAGGCGAGCCGCGACAGTGCTGTGGTGCAGGTTCAATTCGGTCGCCGTCCGCCGGAGCGCGCCGAAGACGCAGTACGACTCGAGCGCTTCGACGTCGAGTGCGCCGCCGGGTGTCCGGGCGTGGGTTTCGAGCGCCGCGACGCCTGGGGTCGCCGCGAGCTGAGACGGCGGCAGTTCCGCAAGCAGGACAAGGACTCCGAGTGGTCCGTATGGCACGGCTCGGCGACCGAACACAGTGGACGAAGCGAACCGCAGCGCGGTGCGGGCTTGGTGCCAGGACACGGGTGCGTCCGCTGGCGCGGCTGGCTCGCCGATGCCGATCCAGACGTCCACGGCTCGGTCCAGGCCGGTCGATGCGGGACGGCGGGCGGCGAGGTCGTCGTGCAAGTGTCCGGCCAACTCGCGCGGTGCCGGGCCGCCTTGAGTCAGCGCGAGGGTCAGGCGGCCCAGTCGGTGGTGGTGCAGCCGACCGGCTCCGGCGCGGGCGAGTGCGTCGAGACCGTCTTCCGGGGCACCGGCCAGCACCAGAGCGATGACCGGCTGGTCGAGGTCGTAACCGAGCAAGTGCAGTGCGCGCAAGCGATCCCGGCGTTGTTCGCGGGGAGAAACGGCGATCTCCAGCAGGCCGGGTTCGCCGAGCCGGAGCGGCGGGCCAGGCTGGATGGTGCGCAGGGCGCGGCGGAGCTGGTCGAGCAGGACCACGTCGAGCGGATGCGGCGCTGGCCGGTCGATCTGGACGTCGTCCAGTGGCGGCCCGGAAATCGGCGAGCCCGCGCCGTCGAACCACACGGGCTCGCTGTCGAGGACGGCACCGACCGGACAGCCCGCGACGAGCGCCGCCGACCGGACCACCGCGTCGGGCGCGAGGCCGGTCAGCGCGTCGAAATGCGCGATCAGCCGCAGCACCGACGTGGTGTCGGCGCGCAGCATCGACAGCCGCGGAACGTCGTCGTCCATCCGCCGATTGTCACTCGGCGAGTTCGGACGTCTCCAGCCACCGCGCCTCGACGTCGTCCTTCTCCGCCAGGACGGCCTTCAGCTCAGTGTTCAGCTCGATCAGCTTCTCCGGGTCGGTGGCCGCCTCCGCCAGCGCGGCGTGCAGCTTCTCTTCCCGCTTCGCGAGCTGGTCCAGCTTCCGCTCCAACCGGCTCAATTCCTTTTGTGCCGCACGGGTTTCCGCCGCGCTGCGCTTGGCCTCGGTCTTCTCCGCAGCCGGTGCTTCACGACGCGGCGCGGCCTCCTTCGCGCGGGCGCGGCGCTGCAGGTACTCCTCGATGCCGCCCGGCAGGTGCGTGACCTTGCCGTCGCCGAGGAGCGCGTACGTGGCGTCGCAAACCCGCTCGACCAGATACCGGTCGTGCGAGACCACCACCATCGTGCCCGGCCAGCCGTCGAGCAGGTCTTCGAGCTGCTGCAGGGTGTCGATGTCCAGGTCGTTCGTCGGCTCGTCCAGCAGCAGCACGTTCGGCTCGGCCATCAGCAACCGGCACAGCTGCAGCCGGCGGCGTTCGCCACCGGAGAGGTCGCCGACCGGCGTCCACTGCCGGGCGGCCGGGAAGCCGAGCTTCTCGCCGAGCTGCGACGCGGTCATCTCCTGCTTGCCGAACACGACGCGGCCCGCGATCTGCTCGATCGCTTGCAGCACGCGAAGATCGGCGGGCAGGTCGTCGAGTTCCTGGCGCAGGTGCGCGAGTGCGACCGTCTTGCCCTGTACCCGCCGACCGGTCGGCGATTCGACGTCGCCGCCCAGCAGCTTCAGCAGCGTGGTCTTGCCGGAGCCGTTCACGCCGACGAGACCGATCCGGTCGCCGGGACCGATCCGCCACGTCACGTGGTCGAGCAGCGTCCGGTCGCCGACCCGCAGCGAAGCGTCTTCCAGCTCCAGCACCGTCTTGCCGAGCCGGCGCTTCGCGAACGCCATCAGCTCCACGGAATCGCGCAGCGGCGGCACATCCGCGATCAACGCTTCGGCGGCCTCGACGCGGTAGCGCGGCTTCGAGGAACGCGCCTGCGGGCCGCGCCGCAGCCACGCCAATTCCTTGCGTGCCAGGTTCTGCCGCTTCTCCTCCGCGGTCGCGGCGAGGCGGGCACGTTCGGCGCGCGCGAAAATCCAGTCGGCGTAACCGCCTTCGTACTGCTCGACCCGGCCGTTCGCGACCTCCCAGGTAAGGCTCGCGACGGTGTCGAGGAACCACCGGTCGTGCGTCACGACCACGACCGCGATCCGGCGGCCCAGCAGGTGATCGGCGAGCCAGCGCACGCCTTCGACGTCTAGGTGGTTAGTGGGCTCGTCGAGCACCACCAGGTCCAGTTCGCCGGTGAGCGCGGCGGCCAGCGCGACGCGGCGGCGTTCGCCGCCGGACAGGTTCGCGGTCGGGGTGTCGAGGCCGATCGCGGTGATGCCCAGGCCGTCCACAATGGACCGGACGCGCGCGTCGGCGGCCCATTCGTGCTCGGCTCCGTAGCGCTCCAGCACCACATCGCCGACCGTGCTGCCTGTCGGCAGCTCGGTGCGCTGGGTGACGACGGCCATCCGGAGGCCGCGCACCTGGCTCACCCGGCCGGAATCGGGCTCGCTCAGTCCGGAAAGGACTTCGAGCAGCGTCGTCTTCCCGCCGCCGTTGAGCCCGACGACGCCGATGCGCTGCCCCTCGGCGACCCCGAGGGAAACGTTGTCCAGCAACGGCTTCACACCGTAGGACTTGCTCACCGATTCCAGGTTGACCAGGTTGGCCATCCGGGTCCTTTCCACTGTGGACTGTTGATTCAAGCTGGGTTTCAGGCGTGCACGCGCGGCGGCGCGTTGCGCGGCGCGTCGTCGCCGCCGACCACCCGGGCCCCGGGCACCGGCCCGTGCGCGACCCGGACCGTCCGGCACACTCCCGCGCCGGACAGCTCCGCGGCCACCTCGACCGCGGTTTCCGCGTCGGAGCACAGGAACGCGCACGTGGGCCCGGAGCCGGACACGCATCCGGCCAGCGCGCCCGCGTTCACCCCGGCGCGCAGCGTGCGGCGCAGACCGGGCCGCAACGACACCGCAGCCGCCTGCAAGTCATTGCCGAGCAGCAGGGCCAGCTGGCGAGGATCCCCTGACGCGAGCGCCTCCACGACCGGCGTGTGCGACCCGATCCGCGGCGGCTTCCCGTCGGCACGCAACTGGTCGAGTTCGCCGAACACCTTGGGCGTGGACAGGCCTTCCTCGTCGAAGGCCAGCACCCAGTGGAACGTGTGCCGCGCGAGCACCGGCACGAGCTGTTCGCCGCGACCGGTGCCGAGCGCAGTGCCGCCGTACAGCGCGAAGGGCACGTCGCTGCCAAGACTCCCGGCGATGGTGGCCAGCTCGTCGCGCGTGACGTCGAGCTTCCACAGCGACGAGAGCCCGACCAGCGCCGCCGCCGCGTCCGCACTCCCGCCCGCCATGCCGCCGGCGACCGGAATGCCCTTGCGCAGCACGATTCGCACCTTCGGAGCATCCGCATCCGGCCGTCCGACGTAGGAGGCCAGCTCACACGCCGCGCGCCAGGCGAGGTTGGTGCCGTCGGTGGGCACCGTGCGCTCCCCCTCGCCGTACACCTCGAGCCCAGGCTCGTCCGCGGCCGCGACGGTCACCTCGTCGGTGAGCGAAAGCGCCTGGAAGACAGTGACCAGCTCGTGGAACCCGTCCGCCCGCAGGTCCCCCACGGCCAAGTGCAGGTTGACCTTGGCCGGGACCCGGACGGTTACTGGTGGTGGAACGACTGCGAGCACCCGTCCAGCCTACGTGGCACCGCCCCGCCAAGGCTCACCAGGAGAAAAACCCGCCCGGATTCACGGGGAACTTCAGGACACCCGTCCCAAAATCCCGGACACCCGACCCAAAAAGCCGGCCCCAGTGCCGATCCACGAACAGCCGATGCCACACCCCGGCGAGCCGCCACACCCTTTCCGCGCCGCCGATCATCCCGACACCGCCGACCGCATTCGCCGTGGCGAAAATCAACCACCTCACAAAACCCGCAAGGCGATCAGGACCACCACGCGGGATCGCGCCGGCGTTTGGGGGCTGCCCGGCGTGACAGGCCGAAGGCCCCTCACGCCGGGCAGCCCCCAAACGCCGGCATAAAAGCGATCCCGCCCGCGGCGGCGAAGCCGACGCCAAAAACACAGCTGGTGAGCTGCCCTACCAACCCAAACACCACGGGCCGCCCCACCTCGGAGCGGCCCGCGAACGCCTTACGTTAAAACAAACCCTCAAGCAGCAACCACACTCTGCGGCCCACGAGCCACCTGACTCACATGCGCACCCCGATCAGAGATCCACGACAGCGCAGCCTCAGCCCGCTCCCCGCGCACCCCCAACCGGAACCGAGCGATCGGCGTGTCCCCAATACGAGTGAGGCCACCCCCAATAGTGGCGAGTTCGACATCGAAGCGGCTGGCCGCCTCAGGCAGCAGCGCACCCACCGACGCAAACCCGATCAGCACGATGTCGACCGCGCGGTCGTACTTCGCGGACTGGGCGCGTGAGGTCTCGATCGACGGCAGCACCGCCTGCGCGGTCCAGCTGTCCGGCGTCGAGATCAGGTCGAGCACCGTGCCGCGCTCGACGATCGCGCCGTTGTCGAGCACCGCGACGTCGTCGCAGACCCGGCGGACGACGTCGGCGTCCGGCGTGGTGACGACGACCGTCACGCCCAGTTCGGCGCGCGCCCGGTCGAGCACGGCGAGCACCGCGCCGGCGTCTTCCGCCGAAATCCCGGCGGTCGGGTCGTCGGCGAGCAGTACGGCCGGTCCGGCGGCGAGCGCCTTGGCGACCGCGACCCGGCGGAGCTGGCCGTCGGTGAGTTCTTCCGGCTTCTGCGCGGCGCGCGGGGTGAGGCCGACCAGGTCGAGCAGCGAGCCGACCCGGCTGCGCCGCTGCGGGCCGTCGACGCCGAGTTGCTCCAGCGGGCTGGCGATGTTGCCCGCGATGGTGCGCTCGGCGAGCAGCTCCGGTTTGGTGCCGACGACCCCGAGCTGGCGGCGGATCTCCCGCAGCCGCTTGCCGTCGAGGGTCGCGGTGTTGAGGCCGTCGAGCCGCACGACGCCGCGGTCGGGGCGCTCCTGCAGCGCGATGCAACGGGCGAGGGTCGACTTGCCGGAGCCGGACGGACCCACGATTCCGAACAGCGAGCCGGCTTGCACGTCAACGCTCACGTCGCGCAGTGCGGCGACACGATTTCCGTGGAAGGGAAAGGACTTGGACACGTTTTCGACAGTGATCACGAAAGGGCTCCAGGCAAACGAGGCGCGGCGCCGGATCCGGGCGCGCCAGGCGTCATCGAATTACCGTCCACAGTGGACGGCGCAAGAAACTGCGGAAAAGACGATCAGGCGATGACCATGGAGCGTTGACACGCACATACCGAGCGGCGACCTTCGTCGACTACACGCCGGCGGGTCAGCAGGAGCGGGCGGGTGACCCTCTTCATCGAAAACAGCCTCCATCGGTCCTGGCGGTAGCACCTGCCCCGCGGAGGGTGGTTGCTGCGACTTCGGCGAGCCAGGTCTCTCAGTCGCTCGGGATGGACGCTTTCGAGTAAAGCCGATCCCATTGGCTGAACGCAAGCGCGTTGGTGCAGATCACACGTCTGGTGGTGCCCGCATACCGGAACACCTCGTCCAGAACCCGGAAACCCGGAACCTCGGTTCCCGAACATTGCCGCGACCTGCGGAACCCTCGCGCCGGTCCGCCGCGGCGAACTAGTTTGTTCCACTGTGGACGATCAAGAAGCTTTGTGGAACAAGAGTTTTCCCGTTGTCAAGTGACGGGCGCGCGCGGGCCTCGGCACCCGGGTCGCCGGGTCCGCGATCGGGTCGAGATAGGTCAGCGAAGCGAAGCACCTCGAACTGGCGCGACTGAACAATCCGGGCCGGGGAGCAAGGAGACTCCCCCGAATGCCACGGCCTTGACGAGCCGCCCGTCACAGGTCACCGGCCATTTCAGCCGCGCTCGCGCGATGACCGAGAGTAGCTGCGAGGCTCGGGATCACCCACGATCAGCGACGACGCAAGATCATCAAGCCACGCACCGAAATCAACGCCCCGCATCCGGAATACCCGCCGCGCCGCCGCAGTTGGACGTCACAAGCGAGCGCCGCGAGAGGGGGTCAGTTCCCGGCTGCCGCGATCCGCGCGAACGCGTGCACGTCGAGCTGCTCCCCGCGCGTCTTCGGGTCGATCCCCGCTTCGGCGAGCAACTCGCCAGCCCGCTCCGCGGAACCGGCCCATCCCGCCAGCGCGGCCCGCAAAGTCTTGCGCCGCTGCGAAAACGCCGCGTCGACCACCGCGAACAACCGCGCGCGATCCACCCCGGACACCGGGTCGGTCCGAGTGAACGAAACCAGTGCGGAATCGACGTTCGGCACCGGCCAGAACACCGCGCGCGGCACCGCGGCGACCTTGCGCGCCGGTCCGTACCAAGCGAGCTTCACGCTCGGCACGCCGTAAGTCCGGCTGCCCGGTCCGGCCGCCATCCGATCCGCGACCTCGGTCTGGACCATCACGAGCCCGCTGCACAGCGACGGCAGCTCGGCCAGCAGGTGCAGCACCACCGGCACCGCGACGTTGTACGGCAGGTTCGCCACGATCGACACCGGCTCAGCCGGGAGATCAGCGGCCCGCACGCGCAGCGCGTCGGCGCCGACGACGGTCAGCCGCTCCGCGGCCTCCGGGGCGCGCTCGGCGACTGTCCGCGGCAAACGGGCGGCCAGCACCGGATCGATCTCCACGGCGACGACCTGAGCGCCAGCGGCGAGCAGGCCCAGTGTCAGCGACCCGAGGCCGGGCCCGACCTCCAGCACGACCTCCCCCGGCCGCACGCCGCCGAGTTCGACGATGCGGCGGACCGTGTTGGGGTCGTGCACGAAGTTCTGCCCGAGCTTCTTCGTGGGCCGGACGTCGAGTTCATCGGCCAGCCCGCGGATTTCGGCAGGCCCCAGCAGTTCCACCACCGGACGAGCCTACCCAGCGCGGTCGCGGCGACGACAACGCGGCGTACGAAAACAGGCGGCCGTGAGCGCGAAGCTCACGGCCGCCTGCCGGAAAAACAGAGGGTGCTCAGGCCTTGTAGCCGCATCCCCAGGCGCTGTAGCCGCCGCGCGCGTCGCGCACCTTCTCGGCGGTCGCGATCTGCTGCTCGCGGGTGGCCTTGTCGGCCGTCGGCGCGTACTGCGTGCCGCCGTAAGCCGCCCAGGTCTGCTTGTCGAACTGGAGGCCGCCGTAGTAGCCGTTGCCGGTGTTGATCGACCAGTTGCCGCCCGACTCGCACTGCGCGATGCGGTCCCACGCGCCGGTGTCGCCGATGGCCGGGGCCGGCGGCTTCTTGGTGCCGACCTTGATGATCTTGGCCTTGGCCTCGACCAGGGTCTTCTCCGAGATCTGCTCGCGCGAGACCTCTTCGCCGTTCTTCTTCGTGACCTTGTAGGTCACCAGCTTCTTGCCCGGCGTGCCCGGGTCCTCGACGCTCTGCTGGCCCTGCAGCTGCGTCGGGTCGTCGACCTTCTGCACGTCCGGGTCGATGGCCTCTTCCTGGTTGACCATCGACACGCCCATGCGGCTGACGTGGACCTCGGCGCCGTTCTTGAGGCTGACGTCGAGGCCGCCGTCGACCGCGTCGTCCGGGCCGAGGTTCAGCTTCAGGTCGGAGACGAACTCCTTGGTGGTCACCGCGTTGGTGCTCACCTGGCGGGGCGCGTTGGTGCCGTCGAAGAGCGTGATGTGCTTGAGGGTCTTGACCTGGACGGTCGAGCCCTCGAGCGGCAGGTCGCCGGAGGACGGCATCGACGTCCACGCGCCCTGGGAAACCATGCTGCCCATGCCGAGCTGGTTCATGGCCTCGCCGAGCGTGGTCGCGCGGACCCAGGAGGGCCGCGACACGCCGTCGACGACGAGGTTCAGCTGACGGCCGCGCTCGAGCTTGATGACGCCGCCGTCGCCGACCGCCGCCTGCGGCGAGGGCGAAAGGGAGTCGTGCTCGCCGACGGACAGGCCCGCGTCCTTGAGGACGTCGCCGACGGTGCCGCCGAAGCTGTGCACGGTCTGCTGGTGGCCGTCGACGTCGACGGTGATGCTCTTGTTCATCGCGAGCGCCGCCGCGCCGCCACCGCCGACGGTGACCAGCAGCGAAAGCACCGCGCCCTTGAGGAAGCGGCGCTTCCAGGTCTTGGTCGCCTCGCGCAGCCCTTCCTCGACCGCGACCTTCTTGGCCTGCGGGGAGGCGGTGCGGTCTTCCTCGACCTCGTCCGGGAGGACGAGCGGCGGAAGCATCGTGGTTTCCGCGTTGATGAGGCGGATCAGCTCGTCGACGTCGACGTCGATTTCCGACATCAGCATGTCGGCGTCCGGGCCGAGCGCGGCGAGCACGTCCTGCTCGGTCACGCGGAGCTCGTCGGAGAAGTCAAGCTGCCCGTAGGCGGTGTCCTCGAGCTCGCGGTCGAGCACGGCCACCGAGGACGGGGAGGAGGAGAAATACGCCGAACCCGCGTCAAGACGCGAGTCATCCTGCCGACTACCAGTCACCGGGTCGTTCCCTTTCCCAAGACATCGCGCGTACCTCGCGCGTCGTCCTTCGTTCGCGACGCACCCTCAGGCGCGCCTCTCAAGTCCGACACCCCCAGCCAGCGCCATCGTCACGGTCCCAGGTCGTACCAACCCCGGTTCCGCTTCCCCGACGTGCACTGACGTGACTGGTGGGCGTATCAGCCGGCTCCGCTGCGCGTAACCGACCGGCACGATCACGGGACAGTAACGGGTGTTGGCAGGTTGCGCAAACACCCCCCGGAGTGTCGTGACTTGCGTCACTCATCAGGTGGACGAATGCGCGGTCTCGAATGTCGCAATCCGTGCAAGCCGCTGTGACACTGCGGAATCAGGCGGGCAGCTGGTATGCGCGTTCGGCAGTGGTCCGGACCGCTTCGGCCACCTCGTGGACCGCTTCGCCGCGCAGCTGAGCGAGGTAGCGGACGGTGTAAGCGGTGCAGTACGGCTCGTTCGGCCGCCCACGGTAGGGATGAGGCGTCAGAAACGGCGCGTCTGTCTCAGCGAGGAACTGCCCGCACGGCACGATCCGTGCGGCCTCATGGAGGCCGCGCGCGTTCTTAAAGGTGACCGTGCCCGCGAAGGACAAGATGTAGCCCTTGTCGATACAGCGGCGCGCGATGTGCTCGTCACCGGAGAAGCAGTGGAAGACGACCGTCTCGGGCGCGCCTTCCTCGTCGAGGATGCGAAGCACGTCCTCGTGCGCGTCGCGATCGTGGATCATCAGCGCCTTGCCAAGCCGCTTCGCGAGGTCGATATGCCAGCGGAAGGCAGCCTGCTGCGCGTCGTGCGGCGAGTAGTCCCAGTAGTAGTCGAGACCGGTCTCGCCGACCGCGACCACGCGCTCCCCACGCGCCAACCGCTCCACTTCGGACTGTTCGGCGACCCCGAATTCCTTGGTGCGCGTGGGATGAATAGCCACCGCGGCGAACACCCGCGAGTCCCAGGTGGACGCTTCAGCCGCCCAACGAGCAGCCGCGAGATCATCGGCGACAGTGACAACGCGCGCGACACCGGCCCGCTCGGCACGGTCAACCATCGCGGCAACATCAGCCGCGGTCTCCGCCCCGCACGCGTCGAGATGAGTGTGCGCGTCAACCACCGTCACCGGCAGCCGATCAGGAATCGGGGGAAGTTCGCGCTTCTCGTCACCCATGGCACCCAAGCTACTGCGCGGTGCCCCCAATGTGGCATTGGGTGCGTCCCACGCACCGAACGCCACATTGGGTGCGTCAGACGCACCCAACGCCACATTGGGGCGCTTGCCCCGGCCTCAACCGCAGCCCGCGCACCCACCCATGGAGGCGCCCACCCCGCCCCCAACCCCGATCCGAAGCCGCCCTGCGGTTCGGGGGTGCTTGTCAAGGCATCTTTCCCGCCTTGACAAGCACCCCCGAATCGTCAGCACAATGAACCTTCGGGGTGGTGGCCCCCGCTCAGGGCGCAATGTCGCCGCCAGGCGACGAGCCGAACGCGAGACCTCAGTCAGTCACGATCGGAGCCCACTCCGGCCCCGTCTCCCCCAACTTCGGGTCCAGCTTCGTAAACAACGGAGTCGGCTTCTCCAACGGCCGCCCAACCTCGATCGGCTGAGACTCCCACTTTGCCTTCTCACTGGCGTAATCCCCGGTGAGAATCGGATTGACCCGCCCAGGCAGATCAAGATCCTCAACCTCCTGCAGCTCAGGCTGAGCAGCCCAAACCCCAGTCCCGCCCAGCGCCTCATGCACCTTCTGCGCCGAATGCGGCAGGAACGGCGTCAGCAACGTATTCGCGTCCGAAACCACCTGCAACGCCGTGTGCAACACCGCATCCCGCCGATCCGGATCCTCCTTGAGCTTCCACGGCTCCTGATCCGACAGGTACCGGTTAGCCGCCGTAACCACCCGCATCGCCTCAGCCGCGGCCAACTTGAACCGCGACCGCGCGAGATGCCCACCAGCGGTCTCAAACGCCTGCCGGGACAACGCCTTCAGCTCCTCGTCCGCCGGAGCAGGCGCAGTAGGAGCCGGAATCGCTCCATTGTTCTTGTGCGCCATAGAGATCGACCGGTTAACCAGGTTGCCCCACTCGTTAGCCAGCTCGAAGTTGGTCCGCCGAACGAACTCGTCCCAGGTGAAGTCCGTGTCCTGAGTCTCCGGACCGGCCACCGAGATGAAGTACCGCAACGCGTCCGGTCCGAACTCCCGCAGGAAGTCGTGCACGTAAATGACCGTGCCGCGCGAGGTGGAGAACTTCGACCCGCTCATGGTGAGGAACTCGCTGGACACGATCTCGTCCGGCAGGTGGAGCTTGCCGTACTTGCCCGCCTCGCCGCCGCGATCGCCGTCGCCGTTCTGACCGAGCAGCAGCGCGGGCCAGATCTGGGCGTGGAAGGTGATGTTGTCCTTGCCCATGAAGTAGTAGGCGCGCGCGTCGGCGTTGGCCCACCACTCCTGCCACGCGTCCGGGGTGCCGTTGCGGCGCGCCCATTCGACGCTCGCGGAGAAGTAGCCGATGACCGCGTCGAACCAGACGTAGAACCGCTTGAGCGGCTGGTCGCGCCAGCCGTCCAGCGGGATCTTCACGCCCCAGTCGAGGTCGCGGGTGATCGGCCGCGGCCGCATGTCGTCGATCAGGTTCTTGGTGAAGTTGAGGACGTTCGGGCGCCAGTCGTTCTTGGTGCCCAGCCAGTCGCCGAGGGTCTTGGTGAACGCCGGCAGGTCGAGGAAGTAGTGCTCGGTCTCGACGAACTTCGGCGTCTCGCCGTTGATCCGCGACTTCGGGTTGATCAGCTCGGCCGCGTCGAGCTGGTTGCCGCAGTTGTCGCACTGGTCGCCGCGCGCGCCGTCGTAGCCGCAGATCGGGCAGGTGCCCTCGATGTAGCGGTCGGGCAGCGTGCGTCCGGTGGACGGGCTGATCGCGCCGCGGGTGGTCTTCGGGACCACGTAGCCGTTGCGGTTGAGCGCGAGGAAGATTTCCTGCGTCACCGCGGCGTGGTTGCCGGTGGTGGTGCGGGTGAACAGGTCGTAGGAAAGGCCGAGGCCGCGCAGGTCCTCGTCGATCTGGCGGGTGTACTTGTCCGCGGTCTGCTGCGGGGTCATCCCCTCTTTGTCGGCCTGGACGGTGATCGGCGTGCCGTGTTCGTCGGTCCCGGACACCATGAGCACCCGGTTGCCGGCCATTCGCTGGTAGCGGGAGAAGACGTCGGACGGGACGCCGAATCCGGACACGTGGCCGATGTGGCGGGGGCCGTTGGCGTAGGGCCAGGCCACCGCGGTCAACACAGAGGTGCTCATACCTGTTTAGCCTACGGATGCGCTCCAGGGCGTTTCGTGGTGGTCGGGGAAGGGAGAGCCGGTGTCGGCGACGCGTCTGCTGGTGCTCGGGGTCGTGCGGATGTTCGGCCGCGCGCACGGCTACCAGGTGCGCCGCGAACTGCTGTCGTGGTCGGCGGACAAGTGGGCGAACGTCCAGCCCGGCTCGATCTACCACGCGCTCAAGAAAATGGCCGCCGAGGACCTGCTGGAGAAGATCGACGTCGAACCGGGCGACGGCGGTCCGGACCGGGTCGCCTACCGGCTCTCGCACGCGGGCGAGCAGGAGTTCCAGGTGCTCATCGCGAAGGGATTGTCCGATCCGAGCGCGAGCAACGCGGAGTTGTGCGCGGCGGTGAGCCTGATGCCCGCGCTCCCGCGGAAGTACACGATCAGCCTGCTCCAGCAGAACCTCATCCACTTCGAGGCGGAGGAACGCCGGTCGCGGCTGAGCCTTGAGGACGACACCTGGGGCAAACCGCCGCACGTGACCGAACTGTTCCGCTTGTGGGGCGGGATCGCCAGCGCGAGCCGGGAGTGGCTCACCGGGCTGATCGGCAGGCTCGAGGCGGGCGAGTACGTGATGGCCGACGACCCCGGTTCGGCGTTCGTTCCGCCAGCCCCCGAGTAATCAAATTTGACTAACCCGTCCTTCCTCGGGCACAGTGTGCGCGTCAGCTAGTCAAGCTTGACTAGCTGATCTTCTTGGGAGGAGAGGGGCAATCCATGATCACGGCACGCGGACTCGAGCGGCGCTTCCGCCGCAAGGGCCGAGCCGGTGGCGAGGTGCACGCGGTGCGGGGGGTCGATCTCGACGTCGAGGAGGGCGAGCTGGTCGGGTTCCTCGGCCCGAACGGGGCGGGCAAGACCACGACGCTGCGCATGCTCACCACCCTGCTGAAACCGACCGCGGGCACGGCGACCGTCGGCGGGCACGACCTGCTGACCGACGCGGCGGGAGTGCGCCGCAACATCGGGTACGTCGCCCAGGGCGGCGGGACCGCGCCCGAATCGCGCGTCGGCGAAGAGCTGGAACTGCAGGGCAGGCTGTACCGGATGAGCAAGGCCGACGCGATCGCGCGCGGCAAGGTGCTCGCCGACCAGCTCGACCTGGCGGGGCTGGAGCAGCGGGCCACGAAGACGTTGTCTGGGGGTCAGCGTCGCAAGCTCGACATCGCGATGGGGTTGATTCATTCGCCGGGGCTGGTGTTTCTCGACGAACCGTCCACCGGACTCGACCCGCAGAGCCGGGCGAACCTGTGGGAACACATCCGGCGGCTGCGCGCCGAGCAAGGCGTCACGATCTTCCTGACCACGCATTACCTCGACGAGGCGGACGCGCTGGCCGACCGGCTGATCGTGATCGACGACGGCCGGATCGTCGCCGAGGGGCATCCGGACGCGCTGAAGGAGCAGGTCTCCGGGGACGGGGTGGCGATCGAGGTGGATCCGCGATCCGCCGCGGCCGCCGCCGATCTGGCCCGGCAGCTGCCCGGCGCGCACGAGTTCTCCGTGCGCGAGGGGTCGATCCGGTTCCGGGTGCCGCGCGGCGACACCGCGATGCCGGAGCTGCTGCGCGCGCTCGACGCCAAGGACATCGCGACGGCCGCCATGCAGGTCACGCGGCCGACCTTGGACGACGTATTCCTTACTCTCACCGGCCGGTCGCTGCGCGAAGCCGAGCAGCCCGCGGCGGCGGAACCGGAGGTGTCCGATGCTGCATGACACCTGGCTGATTTTCCGCCGCGACATGGCAGGCGCGCTGCGGAATCCGGCGTGGCTGATGCTCGGGCTCGCCCAGCCGCTGCTGTACCTGTTCTTCTTCGGCCCGCTGCTGGTGAAGTCGCTCAGCGCGCAGGGGATGTCCGAGGTCGACGGCTGGATGGTGCTCACGCCCGCGCTCATCGCGCAGCTGGCCCTGTTCGGCAGTTCGTTCGTGGGCTTCGCGCTGATCGCCGAGTACCGGTCCGGCGTAATCGAGCGGATGCGCGTCACGCCGGTGCACCGGGCCGCGCTGCTGCTCGGGAAGGTGCTGGCGAACGCGCTGCAGGCGGTGGTGCAGGCGGTGCTGATCATCCTGCTCGCCTACCTGGTGTTCAACCTGAACGCACCGTTCGGCGGAGTGCTGCTGAGCCTGCTGATCGTGTTCCTGCTCGCGCTCACATTGGCGTCGTGCTCCTACGCGCTGGCGCTCACGCTCAAGAGCGAGGAGGCGTTCCCGGCGCTGCTCAACGCGGTGCTCATGCCGTTGCTGCTGCTGTCCGGGATCCTCATCCCGATCACGTCCGGGCTGGCCCCGAAGTGGCTGTACACGATCTCGCAGATCAACCCGTTCCGGCACGTGGTCGACGTGGAGCGCAACAGCTTCCGCGGCGACTTCTCGATGGACGCGCTGTTCACCGGAGGCGTGGTCGTGCTGGTCATGGCCGTTGTGGCGGTGTGGTGGGGAACGCGCACCTTCCAGCGGGAAAACGCCTGATCAAAGCCTATCGACACGCCGGGAAAGGTCACCCCGCTCCGGAACTCCGGACGTAGGGTGGCCTTTCACCCGTCGTGGGGCTTGTCAGGGGTGCGTGGTGGCGGAACCGGAGAGTGGGCGCGGACTCACGCTTACTCATCGCGAGCAAGTGCTCGATTGGGCGGCGGTGCGCGGCGCCGACGTGCGATTCGCTTCGGTGACGATCAGCGAGAACGTCAACTGGAGCGATCCGGGCGCGGAGCGGATGCTGGCCGCAGCCCAGCACGCAGGCATCCACACCGGAGCCCGGCACTACGCGCGACCAGGCGCGGTGCACGACCAGGCCGACCATTTCGTCCGCACGGCGAGCAAGCTCGGCGCGTTTGCGCCCGGCTCGCTCGCGCCGGCACTCGAGGTGGACGCGCAAAGCGTCGACGACCGGTTCGTGAAGGCGTGGATCAAGCACGTGCGGCACGCCGCGAAGATCCGCCGGGTGCTCGTGTACGCCGGGCACGACTGCTGGGCGCACCGGCTGCACCCGGACCGCTGGGCCGATTCCGAAGTGGTGCTGTGGCTCGTGCGGCACAACGGCATTCCCGGGCGGCCCGGCTGGTTCCATTCGCGGCTCGGGCTGCACCAGCACGCTTTCGCGCCGGACATCCCCGGCGTCGACGGGCCGGTGGCACAGGACGCGGTGGTGTATCCCTTCGCGCTGTCCGATGTGCTGCTCTGATCACCTTTTCCGCTGGTCACCGCCGGTTTCCGGCACAATGGCGCGATGCGTTTCCAGCGGCTGCGGACCGACCTGCCACCTTCGCGGGTGCTTGTCCTGCTGTCCGCGTACGCCCGGGCGCACGGCCTGCCCGAACCGGCCGCGGTCTGCGGGGACTGGTTCGGGTCGCGAGCGGTGGTGGCTCCGTTCCTGGCGGTGACTCCGCGGCCGTTCCCTTCGGTTTCTCCCGTTTCGGGTCCCCCGGGCCGGATCGGTGGCGGGTGGTTCGGGTTTCTGGCTTACGACCAGGCGGATCCGTCCGGACGCTCGACCGGTGTTCCGGAATCGGCCTGGGGCTGGGCGGATCACGTGCTGCGCTGGGACGCGGCGGGAGTGTGCTGGTTCGAGTCGCTCGAAGGCGACGCCGACGCGCAGCTTGCGACGGTGGAGCGGGCTTTATCTGGGTCCGAGGAGCTGTCGTGGTCGGCTAGTGCACTGCGGCGGCCGTCCGGGCATGAGCAGGCGGTGAAGGCGTGCGTGCACGAGATCGAGGCGGGCGAACTGTTCCAGGCGAACGTCTGCTCGCGGTTCACCGGGACGTTCGAGGGTTCACCGGCCGCGCTCTTCGCCGAAGGGGTGCGACGGCTCGCTCCGCAGCGGGCGGCTTACGTCGCCGGCGCGTGGGGTTCGGTGGTTTCGCTGTCGCCGGAGCTGTTTTTGGCCCGGCACGGGCGCCGCGTGCGGTCGTCGCCGATCAAGGGGACGCTGCCCCGGCGCGGTCCGGCAGACGACGGCAACGCGCTCCGGTTGCGGCAGTCGGCGAAGGACGTCGCGGAGAACGTGATGATCACCGACCTGGTGCGCAACGATCTCGGCCGGGTGTGCGAGGTCGGCAGCGTCGTGGTTCCGGAGCTGCTCGCGGTGCATCCCGCGCCGGGGGTGTGGCATCTGGCGTCCACTGTGGAGGGTGTGCTGGCGGACGGGGTGACCGATCTTGGGCTGCTGGCCGCGACGTTCCCGCCCGGTTCGGTCACCGGCGCGCCGAAGATCCGGGCCCTGGACCTGATCGCCGAGCTGGAACCGGCCGCGCGCGGGGTGTACACCGGCGCGGTCGGGATGGTGTCGCCGCTGGCGGGGCTGGAGCTGAACGTGGCGATCCGGACGTTCGAGATCGCCGGGGACCGGATCGCGCTGGGAGTCGGCGGCGGGATCACGGCGGACTCGGACAGCGCCGCGGAGTGGCAGGAGTGCCTGCACAAAGCGGCGCCGCTGGAGTCCTTGCTGGCCAGCCCTCGCGAGTGCTGATCGCGGTGAGAACCGTGATCAGCACTCACGACGGTCAGCGACGCGGGTCGAGCAGCAACTTGCCCGTCGTGCCCCGGGACCGCAGCGCCTCGTGGGCCTTCCGGGCGTCCTCCAGCGCGTATTCGCCGCCCGCGACCGCGCGGAGTTTTCCGTCCAGCACCATCGTGAACAGGTCGCTGAGCGCGGTGCCGAATACGTTGCCCGGCAAGCGGAACACGTGCGGCAGCCACATCCCGGCCACGGTCGTGCTGTGGCCGAGCAGGTTGCGCAATTCGATCGGCTTCGGCGAGCGGCGGCCGGCCATCCCGTAGAAGACCAGACGGCCGAACGGAGCCAGCGCGACGATGCTCTGGTCGGTGGTCGGGCCGCCGACCATGTCGAGGACGACGTCGACCCGCTTGCCGCCGTTGGCTTCCCGGAGGACCTCGGTCATGTTCTCCGCGCGGGAATCGACCGCGACGTCCGCGCCGAGTTCGATCGCCAGCGCGCGCTTTTCCTCGCTGCTCGCGGTCGCGATCACCCGGCCCGCGCCCCACGCGTTCGCCAGCTGCACCGCGATCGACCCGACGCCGCCCGCCGCGGCGTGCACGACCACGGACTCACCGGGCTCAAGGTGGGCGTTCTTGCGCAGCATGATCCACGCGGTCGCGCCCTGGACCAGCATGGACAGCGCGTTCAGATCGTCGACGCCGTCCGGAACCGGGAAGGTCATGGCCTCGTCTGCGACGACGCGCTCGGCGTAACCGCCGCCGTCGTTGAGCAGCGCGACCACGCGCTTGCCGTCCGCCGTGCGCCCGACGACCTCGCCGCCCGGCACGAGCGGCAGTTTGCTCGGGGCGAGATACGAGTTTTCCGCCTGGTGCGTGTCCGCGTAGTTCAGCCCGACGCGGTCGACCTCGATCAGCACCTGCCCCGGCCCGGCCACCGGATCGGGCAACTCGACCGGCTTCAGCACCTCGGGACCGCCGAATTCGGTCACCTGCACAGCACGCATCTTCGCGGCTCCTCTCGTCGTGAGACATTCTGCCACATGTCTCATTCATGGGACACTCTCTGCTAACGTCTCACCCATCGACACGCCACTGTCCACCCGCACCTCGCGACCCGACGCCGTCGCGGCCTTCCGCCTCGCCCGCGCCCGGTTCCTCGCCGGGGACCGCGTCGACATGCGCGACCTGGCCGCCGACCTCGGCGTCAGCCGCGCGACCCTGCACCGCTGGGTCGGCAGCCGCGATCACCTGCTGAGCGAAATCCTGTGGGCGGAGACGTCCTCGGTGCTGGATAACGTGAGTTATGCAGGTCGCGGCGGGGACGGCGTCGCGGAGGCGATCGGGGCGTTCGTGCGGACGGTCAACGCGTCCTCGCCGTTCCGCGCGTTTTTGCGCCGGGAGCCGGAGCGCGCGCTGAGGTTGTTGACGACCAAGGCGAGCCTCGTGCAGTCGCGGACCATCGAGAAGGTGCAGGCGCTGCTGTCGGACGAGATGGCGGCGGGGCGGCTGGAGACTCCGTTGCCGGTGGCGGATCTGGCGTATCTGCTCGTGCGGGTCGGCGAGTCGTTCATCTACACCGACGCGATCACCGGCGAGGAGCCGGACGCGGAAAAGGCTTTGGTAGCGGCGAAAATGCTGTTGCGCAGCCGGTAAAATCTTGTGGTGACCGCTGTCCAGGCCATCGCCCGGATCCCCACCGCTTCGCTCGGCAAGCTGGTGTGCCATCCGAAACTGCCGCTCGTCGCCGGGATCGATCAGGACCGGCCCGCGGTGCACCTCTACTACGCCGAACGAGTGCTTCGCGAATTCGGCGCGGTGGGCGCGGATTCGCCGGAGTACGGGAAGTTCCCGGAGTGGCCCGTCGTCGCCTGGCATCCGGAGCGGCCGGAACTGGTCGTGTCCGCCGGCGGGGAAACGGTGCGCTGGACCCGCGACGGCACCTCCGCGCTGGACATCGCCGTCTCCTTCGACGTGGCGTTCAGCCCGGACGGCCAGTCGCTGTGGACGTCGCCGACCCCACCCGATCGCTACGACCGTTCGGACGTCATCGACCTCAGCACTGGGGCCGTCTCGCCCGCCCGGACATGGGACGGCGGCATCGTCGCGCATCCGGCGGGAGGGCTGGTCGCCACGATGCAGAGCGATCAGGGCGCGAGCTTCGTGCTCTTCTCCCGTCCAGGCGACCGGCTGCGGTTCCTCGACCGGGCCCTGATTCTGGAATCCAACTGCTGGGGGCTTCCGGTCTTCAGCTCCGACGGACGGTACCTGGCGATTCGCGGCAACACCTACGAACACCAGGTCCTGGTGTTCGAGTTCCCTTCGCTGCGCCGGGTCAGGAAGATCTCGCTCCGCGACCCGAAAGGGCGCAAGCGGAATGCCTCCTGGTCCTGGGCCAACGTCGCGTTCGGCGCGCGGCCTGGGGTGCTGTGGATCGGGACGCCGTCTGGCACCTTGCTGGGGTGGGACGTCGAGCGCGACCGAACCACGAAGCACAAACTGCTCCGCTCGGCAGTGACCTCGCTGGCCTCGACCTCGGCCGGTGACCTCGTGGTCGCCGGGGATTGCGAACTCGCGCTGGTGCCCGTTCCTTCTCCCCGCACCGTCGCGGATCCGGCCACCGTCGCCGAGTTCCTCGCCAACACAACGGAAATTCCCGACGAGGGCCTGACGGAAGACCACGTCGTGCACACCGACGGTGTCGGCACTTGGCGGCCGGAGGAGCTGGCCACGATCACCAAAGCCGCGCCCGGAGACCCGCAGTGGCTGCAGTTCCTAGCCGAAGACAACGCGCGCGGGAACTGACTCACTTCCGAGCCGCGAGCACCGCCGCGTAAAGCTCCTTTGTAGACACCCCGGCCGCGCTGGCGACCTCGGCCGCGACGGTCTTCAGCCGTTCCCCCGAAGCGACCCGTTCCGCCACCTCCGGCACCAGATCCGCCACCGACGCCTGCCGAGGAGCCGCCCCCTCCAGCACCACCGAGATCTCGCCGCGAACCCCGTCCGCTGCCCACTCGGCAAGTTCCGCGAGAGTGCCGCGTTTGACCTCTTCGTACGTCTTCGTCAGTTCCCGGCACACCGCGGCCCGCCGCGTGCCGCCCAGCGCGGCGGCGGCGTCCGACAGCAGGGAAGCGATCCGGTGCGGCGATTCGAAGAACACGACGGTCCGGCGCTCGCTCGCCAACTCGGCGAACCACTTCGACCGCTCACCAGGCTTGCGCGGCGCGAAGCCCTCGAAGCAGAACCGGTCGCACGGCAGCCCGGACAACGCGAGCGCCGTCGTCACCGCTGAGGGGCCAGGGAGGCAGGTGATCGGCAGGTCCTCCTCGACACAAGCGGCCACGAGACGGAAGCCGGGATCGGACACACTCGGCATCCCGGCATCAGTCACCACCAGCACCGTCTCGCCGCTGTGCAGCGCCTCCAGCAGCTTCGGCAGCCGGGCAGTCTCGACGTCTTCATAGAAGCTGACCACGCGGCCAGCGGGCGACACGCCGAGCGCGGAAGCGAGGCCGCGCAGGCGTCGAGTGTCCTCGGCGGCGATCACGTCTGCCGAGCCCAGCGCCTCGATCAGCCGGGCGGACGCGTCGCCGGGATCGCCCAGCGGGGTGGCGGCGAGCACGAGCCGTCCGGACGCAGAAGTCATGGCAGTCAGCCTAACCAGACGCCACCAGTGGATCAGGCCGTACTATCGGGCCCCGTGACCGCGCTGCTGACCCGTGCCGACGACGAGAGCGTGCGGCCGGACCCGGTCGACGCGCGCCGCCCCCCGACTGACCGCGAAGCCACCCTGCTCGGCCGGGCCCTGCCCGCCGACCGGCTGCGCGGCTGGATCGTCACGTTCGTCCTGACCGTGATCGGCGGCGTCGTCCGGCTGCAGAATCTGGGCCTTCCCACTGACCACAACAGTCCCGTCTTCGACGAGAAGCACTACGTGCCCCAGGCCGCGCAGATGCTGCGCAACGGCGGGTACGAGGACAACGCCGGGTACGAGCTGATCGTGCACCCGCCGCTGGCCAAGGACTTCATCGCGTTCGGCGAGTGGCTCTTCGGCTACAACGGCTGGGGCTGGCGGTTCATGTCGGCCGTGGCCGGCACGCTGATCGTGCTGCTCACCGTGCGCATCGCGCGCCGGCTCACCCGCTCGACGCTGCTCGGCGGCATCGCGGGCGTGCTGGTGATCTGCGACGGCGTGCTGCACCTGCAGTCGCGGATGGGGATGCTCGACATCTTCATCGCGTTCTTCGTGCTCGCCGCGTTCGCCTGCGTGCTCTGCGACCGCGACCAGGTGCGGCAACGGCTGGCCGTCGCGGTGCGCGAGGGCTGGATCGGCGAATCGCAGTGGGGCCCGAAGCTCGGCTTCCGCTGGTGGCGGTTCGCGGCCGGGCTGATGATCGGGCTGACCTTCGGCGTCAAATGGTCGGCGCTCTACTACATCGCGGCGTTCGGCCTGCTCACCGTGTTCTTCGACGTCGCCGCCCGGCGCGCGGCGGGTGTGCAGCGGCCGTGGGTCGGCACGATCCGGCGCGACGTCGCGCCCGCGCTGTGGGCCATCCTCGTCGTGCCGGTGCTGATGTACCTGGCGGCGTACTGGGCGTGGTTCGCCAGCGAAACCGCGACCGACCGGCACTACACCGAGATCAAGAACCTCGACCCGGGCATGTTCGGCTGGATCCCGCCCGCGCTGCGCTCGCTCGGCAGCTACACCGCCAACGTGCTGCATTTCCACGAGACCCTGCTGACGCCCAAGGACAATCCGCATCCGTGGGAGTCGAAGCCGTGGACGTGGCCGATGGGCCTGCGGCCGATGCTCTACTACTACGACGGCAACGTCACCGGCTGCGGCGAATCGCGCTGCCTCGGCGCGACGATGCTGATCGGCACGCCCGCGATGTGGTGGCTGGCCGTCCCGATGCTCGGCTGGGGCCTGTGGCGCTGGTTCTTCCGCGCGGACTGGCGCTACGCCGCCGTGCTGACCGGCTACTTCGCCGGCTACCTGCCCTGGTTCACCAACATCGACCGGCAGATGTACTTCTTCTACGCCACCCCGATGGCCCCGTTCCTGGTGCTCGGGCTGGTGCTGGCGCTCGGGCAGATCCTGGGCAGCGCCAAACGCGGGTTCGAACGCCGAGGCACCGGTCTGCTCGTCGTGTCGCTTTATGTCGGGCTGGTGGTCGCGAACTTCGCCTGGCTGTGGCCGATCCTCAACGGAATCCCGATCACGAACGAACATTGGCAGGCGGAAATGTGGCTGCCTTCGTGGCGCTGAAGTAGGCGCCCGGCGGCACCCCGACCGCCCGGCGGAAGGCGGCGACGAACGCGCTGGCCGTCGCGTACCCGACCCGGTGCGCGACGGTCGTCATCGGCAAACCCTGCGCCAGCAACGGCAATGCCGCCCGCAGCCGTGCTTGCGTGCGCCAGGTGCCGAACGTCATCCGGCAGTCTCGGACGAACGCGCGGGCCAGCGTCCGCTCGCTCGCGCCGACTTCCCGGCCCAGCTCGGCCAGGCTGCGCGAGTCCGCGGGGTCGGCGATCACCGCGTCGGCGACATCGCGCGCTCGTGGGTCGGCGGGCGCGGGGACGACGATCGGCGCGACATCCATAGGCTCCAGCAGATCGAACGCGACCGCCTCGGCGCGGCGGCGGGCGTCGTCGCTGATGCCGTCCGCGGACAGGTGCTCAAGCAGTTCCCGCAGCAACGGGCGGACGATGACGATGCGCGGGGACGGCCAGTCGACCGGGCACTGCTCCGGATCGGCGTAGATGCCGCGCAACTCGGCGTTCCCGACCGCGCCCGTGCGATGCCAGACGCCGACTGGGATCCACAGCGCGCGCGTGGACGGCAGCACCCATTGCGCGTCGCCGACCATCACCGCGGCGACTCCGCGCGCGGCCCAGACGAGCTGGTGCGCTGGATGGTCGTGCCAGGGAAACCAGGCTCCGGCCGCGATCGGGAGGTCGCCGAGCAGCATCGCGCCGGTTTGACCGTACTGCGACATGAGGTGACAGCCTATCGCCTTCCGGTCAGCTCGGCTCGTCCCTAGCGTCGGGTCCATGCCGATGAACCTGATGCACCGGAAGCTCTGCAGCTCGAAGAAGTGGGCCGCCATGGTGGCCGGGGTGCTGCCGGACTGGCTCGCCCGTTTCGAACTGGGCGACGACGTGCTGGAAATCGGACCGGGTTTCGGGGCCACCACGCGGGTGCTGGTCGACGCTTTGCCGCGGCTGACCGCGCTGGAGATCGATCCGGCGTCGACGCGGCTGTTGCGGGAGAAATACGGCGACCGGGTCGACGTTGTCGAGGGCAGCGGCGCGGAGATGCCGTTCGAGGACGGCCGGTTCTCCGGGGTCGTGTGCTTCACGATGCTGCACCACGTGCCGACCGACGAACTGCAGGACCGGATCTTCGCGGAGGCGTTCCGGGTGCTGCGGCCCGGCGGCACCTACTGCGGCGTGGACAGCCTGCTCAGCTTCGGATTCCGGCTGCTGCACATCGGGGACACGATGAACGTCCTCGACCCCGCCACCCTGCCCGCCCGCCTGACCGCGGCGGGGTTCGAGCAGGTGCGGGTGCAGAGCGAGCCGAAGAAGCGGCTGGAGTTTTCGGCGGTAAAGCCGTCGTGAGCGCTAATCCCGGCTAGAGCGCACAGTGTTCCAGCTGCCTACGGACCCCGCTGCCCGAATGCCGCCTCGGGGCTTTCTCGGCAGCGGCCGCTACGACAAGGAACGCGACGCCTTCCCCTGCTCGCCTGGCCGCGTCCCACCCTGCGGGCACGTCCGTGAGGGGAACCCTGAGGGACTCAGAGTCCCTCAGGGTTCCCCTCACGGACAGTCAACGGGAACGAAGAAAGCCCGCGGCTACCGAACGGCTCGCGAGCGGCGATGCCGGCTAGAACCGTGATCAACACTCACGAGGGCTCAGCGCGGCGAGCGGCGCGGAACGATCTGCGTGACCGGTCCGTCCAGCGCCTTGCCTGCCCGGCTCAGCCAGCCGTCGACCTCGCGTCGCACCGAGTTCAGCGTCGGGCGACGGCGGGGTTCCGGATCCAGCGAAGCGGCCAGGATCCGCGCGTGCACCGAACGCTGCGGCATGTGCGTGACCGGATCGGCGCGCGCCGCGGCCATCAGGGCGGCCATCGGCGTATCGCGGGTGCCGCGCGGCGGCTGGCCGGTCAGCGCGTAGCTGACCGTGGCGGCGAGCTGCCAGGCGTCCGACGCCGGGCTCGCCGGGGAGCCCATCGCCTGTTCCGGCGCGACGAAGTCGGGCGTGCCGATCATCATCCCGGTGGCGGTCATCTTGGAATCGCCCTGGCTGCGGGCGATGCCGAAGTCGATGAGGTGCGCGATGCCCGCCGGGTCGAGGATGACGTTGGACGGCTTCACGTCGCGGTGCAGCACGCCCCGCTCGTGCGCCGCGACCAGCGCGCCCGCCATCGTCGACCACAGCCGTCCGGCGGCGACGTCGTCGATCGGGCCCTGTCCGTCGACCACCTCGGCGAGCGGGCGGCCCTGCAGGTACTCCATGACGAGCGCGAGCCCGTCCGGTTCCTCGGCCAGGTCGTACACGCGGACGCAGTTGGGGTGGTTCACCACGGCCAGCGCACGCGCCTCGCGCTGCATGCGCTCCTCGGTGTCGCGGTCGGGCGCGTGCGCGATCTTCAGCGCGACAGTGCGGTTGAGCTGCGTGTCGACGGCTTCCCAGACCGTGCCGAACCCGCCGGTCCCGAGCTGGCGGACGCGCCGGTACCGGCTGCTGCCCGCGTTGCGCGAGCCGGGCGGCGGCGGAATCATGCCGGGCGCGGCGGCTAGCGCTCCGGCCGGCGGCGGCTCCGGAGCGGACGCCAGCGCGGTGGCCGGGTACGGCTTGTTCTGCGGCGGCGGAGGCGGCGGCAGCTGCTCCCGGCGCGGCGGGGGCTGCGCGGCAGGCGGTTCGTCGCGGCGCGGCTCCGGCCGGTTGATCACCGACCACGGCGGCGGCCCGACCAGCGCGACCGGGATCAGCCCCAGGACGCTGAACGGCAGGAACCCGAGCCAGAAGTGCACGGCGGTGTTGGCCGACATGCCCGCCGACGCGATCGCCATGACCACGAAGGGGATCCAGAAGAACCGCGACGGCCACTTCGGTCCGCGACGGAAAGCGGTGCGCGCCTGCAGCATCACGAACAGCAGCGAACCGACCGGCAGCACGGTGAACGCGAGCAGGTACAGCGCGTAGGAGAGCTTGAGGCCGCGCGGGTAGAAGAGCGTCTCGAAGACGTTCGACCCGCCGCCGAGGTAGGTCTTCTGCACGCCGACGAACGAGCAGTAGTTCGTGCTCAGCGTGGACGCCTCGGAGGCGGACAGCCCGCTCGCGCCGCCCGCGTTGGCCGCGCGGAAGGTTTCCGAGATGCCCGAGGAGATGAGCCACGGAAACACCAGCACGCTGACCACGCCGATGAGACCGAACACGGTGAGCGTGGTCGCGTCGTACCGGTTTCCGGTCCCCTTGCGCACGATCGCCACGACCAGCGCCCCGGCCGCCGGGAAGAGCGCGACGAGCGCACCCGCTGTGGTCGTCGCCCACACCCAGTCGCCCGGGCAGAACCCCGGGCCGAACAAGGTGTGCGCGAGCGAGAGCAGCGCGCTCCCGATTCCGCTCACCGGCTGGTTCCCCTCACTGTCAGTGGTGCCCTCGTGCCGCTGCGCGGCCAGTCTCCCTGGTCCAGCTTAGGACGCGCACGGCCTCCGCGGGGTTGCCGGGTCGCGCGGGGAACGTGATCCACCGCATCGATCTCGCCGGACCGGGCTGACCTGCGACCCGCTGCGGGAAAGGCCATCATGAGGGCGGATTCGGCCGTCTGAAGTCAAAGGAGACCTCGTGGGCGCGTACACCGAGACGTATCGGCGCAGTCTGGACGACCCGGAGCAGTTCTGGCTCGACGCGGCCCGCGCGATCGACTGGACGCAGCGGCCCACCCGCGCGCTCGATCCGTCCGCCGCGCCGTTCTACCGCTGGTATCCCGACGGCGAGCTGAACACCTCCTACAACGCGCTCGACCGGCACGCCGACGGCGGCCGCGGCGCGCAGGACGCGCTGATCTGGGATTCGCCGGTCAGCGGCCGCAAACGCCGCTACACCTACGCCGAACTGCGGGACGAGGTCGCGACCTTCGCCGGCGCGCTCGCGTCGCTCGGGGTGACCCGCGGCGATCGCGTGATCCTTTATCTGCCGATGATTCCGCAGGCCGTCATCGCGATGCTCGCCTGCGCGCGGATCGGCGCGGTGCACTCCGTGGTGTTCGGCGGCTTCGCGCCGAAGGAACTGGCCGCGCGGATCGAGGACGCCAAGCCGAAGCTGATCCTCGCCGCGTCGTGCGGGATCGAGCCGGCACGGGTCGTCGAATACAAGCCGATCATCGACGCCGCTCTCGAGACCACCGGGCACCAACCGGACCACGTCGTGGTGTTCCAGCGCGAGCAGGCGGCCGCGGAGCTGTCCGGCACTGACCTCGACTGGAACGACCTCGTCGCCGACGCCGACCCGGTGGATCCGGTTCCGGTGAAGGCGACCGACCCGCTGTACATCCTCTACACGTCCGGCACGACTGGGCGGCCGAAGGGCGTCGTGCGCGACGCGGGCGGGCACGCGGTCGCGCTGGCGTGGTCGATGGGCGCGCTCTACGACGTCCACGCCGGTGATGTGTGGTGGACGGCTTCCGACGTCGGCTGGGTCGTCGGGCATTCGTACATCGTCTACGCGCCGCTGCTGGTGGGCGCGACAACGGTGCTGTACGAGGGAAAACCCGTAGGAACGCCTGACGCCGGCGCGTTCTGGCGGGTCATCTCCGAGCACGGCGTGCAAGCGCTCTTCACCGCGCCGACGGCGTTGCGCGCGGTGAAGAAGGTGGATCCGGACGCGGACGAGCTCAAAAAGTACGACCTCTCCCGGTTCCGCACCCTCTTCATGGCGGGCGAACGGCTCGACCCGGAGACCTACCACTGGGCGCACGACATCCTCGGCACGCCGGTCGTCGACCACTGGTGGCAGACCGAAACCGGCTGGCCGATCGCGGCCAATCCGCGCGGTCTCGAACCGATGCCGGTCAAACCCGGGTCGGCGACGAAACCGGTGCCCGGCTGGGATGTCCGCATTCTCGACCAGGCGGGCGAGGAGCTGCCAGCCGGTCGCGAGGGCGCGATCACGCTGAAACTGCCGCTGCCGCCGGGCTCGCTGCCGACGCTGTGGGGCGACGACGAGCGCTACCGCGAGGCGTACCTGTCGCGCTATCCCGGTTACTACCTGACCGGCGATTCGGGCTACCTCGACGAGGACGGCTACCTCTTCGTCATGGGCCGCACCGACGACGTGATCAACGTGGCCGGACATCGGCTGTCGACCGGCTCGATGGAGGCCGTACTGGCGTCGCACCCGGCGGTCGCGGAGTGTGCCGTGATCGGGGTCGCGGACCAGCTGAAGGGCCAGGTGCCACGCGGTTTCGTGGTGCTGAAGTCCGGCGTGGAGGTGCCCGAGGAGCAGTTGCGGGACGAACTGGTCGCGCTGGTCCGCCGCGATATCGGGCCGGTGGCGGCATTCCGGGACGTCTCGGTGGTCAACGCGCTGCCGAAGACGCGCTCGGGGAAGATCCTGCGCAAGACGATGCGCGGGATCGCCGACGGCCGCGACGAGGCGGTTCCGTCGACCATCGAGGACCCGTCGGTGCTCGACGCGTTGCGGGCGATCTTGCGGCCCTGAGCACCGCCCCAATGTGGCATTGGGTGCATGCGACGCACCCAATGTGGCGTTCGGTGCGCTGAGCGCACCCAATGTGGCATTGGGGCGCGGCGGGCATCCCGGCGAACGGGACATCCGGGGTCAGCCGACCCTTTCGGGCGTTGTCAGCGTCCCCGGTAGTGGTCTATACCTCTTGGAGTCCGCCTTCTCCGCGAACGCGACCGGAGGTATGCCGTGAGGAAGACCCTGTCCAGGGCCGTGCTTGGGGTGACCGTGCTCGGGCTCGCCGCGGTGGGAGTGCCCGGGCCGGCCGCGGCGAGTCCCGCGCCCAGCGAACGGCAGGTGACCGACCTCGTACCGGTGCCGGTGCACGCCGTGGCGAAGGCGGACGCCTCCTTCCGGCTCACGCCGCTCACGGTGATCCGCGCCGGGCACGGCACCGGCGACGTCGCCGCGTACCTGCGCGGCCTGCTGCGGCCCGCGACCGGATTCCCGCTGCCGGTCGTCCCGGTGAGCCCGGGGCTGTCCGCGATCTCGCTCGACCTCGGCCACGCCGATCCGCGCGTCGGCGACGAGGGGTATCAGCTCGACGTCACGAAGAACGGCGTCCGGCTGCGCGCCAACACTTCCGCCGGGTTGTTCACCGGCGTCCAGTCGCTGCGGCAACTGCTGCCGTCGGCGATCGAGGCGAAGACCGTGCAGCACCGGACGTGGACGATCGCTGGCGGCAGCGTGCTCGACTATCCGCGCTTCGCCCACCGCGGCGCGATGCTCGACGTCGCGCGGCACTTCTTCACGCCTACGCAGGTGAAGAAGTACATCGACCAGATCGTCCAGTACAAGATCAACACGCTGCACCTGCACCTCAGCGACGACCAGGGCTGGCGCATCGAAATCAAGAGCTGGCCGAAGCTGGCGACCGAAGGCGGCAAGACGGCTGCGTACGGCGACCTCGGTGGCTACTACACGCAGGAGCAGTACAGCGACATCGTCGCGTACGCCGCGAGCCGACACATCACGGTCGTGCCGGACATCGACATGCCCGGGCACACCAATGCCGCACAGTCGGTGTACGCGGAGCTGAACTGCGATGGGGTCGCGGTCCCGCCGCGCACCGACATCGAGGTCGGTTACAGCTCGCTGTGCATCAAATCGCCTACCACGTACCGATTCGTGGAAGACGTGATCCGCGAACTCGCCGCGATCACGCCCGGCAAATACATCGGCATCGGCGGCGACGAAGCACATGCGACGACCGACGAGGACTACAAAACCTTCTACGAGAAGGTGACCCCGATGGTCGCCAAGTACGGCAAGCTGATCACCGGCTGGCACGAGATGGCGAAGGCGCCGCTGCCGACGTCCGCCGTGCCGCAGTACTGGGATCAGGGCGGCCCGAACGCGGACGTGGCGGCCACCGCGGCGCGCGGGAACAAGTTCATCATGTCGCCCGCCAACCACGCTTATCTCGACATGAAGTACACCGAATCGACGAAGCTGGGCCAAGATTGGGCCGGTTTGGTCGAGGTCCGCGACGCCTACGAATGGGACCCGGCGACGCTCGTTCCCGGCGTCGAAGAGAAGTCCGTCGCCGGTGTCGAGGCTCCACTGTGGACGGAAACCATCCGGACCAACGACGACATCGAGTACATGGCCTTCCCGCGCCTGCCCGGCGTCGCGGAAATCGGCTGGTCGCCCAAGGCATCGCGAACCTGGGACGGCTACCGGGACCGCATCGCCAAGCAAGCGCCGCGCTGGGAAGCCCAGGGAATCGACTTCTACCGCTCACCCCAGGTCGACTGGAAGTGATTCCCTAGCTCGGTCCACTTTGGACTGGATACCCTTGCGATAACCCGCCGGCAACGTGTCCGTCGACAGCACCCGCTCGGCCAGCTCCAGCATCGTCCCCGGCTCGGGCAGCCGCGCGTAATTCGCCGCCGCGACCAGGAACGTCTCCGCGACGGTCGGCCCCTCGGTGCGCTCCACGAGCTCGAGCGGTCCGGCCGTCGGAACCGTGCCCGGCCGCAGCACGCGCAGGTACCAGCCGCAGCGATTGGTGTCGATCATCGCGGGCACGACGTCCTTGCGGCCGGTGTGCATCGCGAGCTTGAAACACGGATGCCGAGGCTGCGCGACCTGCACGAGCGCGTCGCCCCAGGCCCAGACGTCACCGATCCGCGCGTCGCTCTCCAGCGCACCGTGCACGGAAAGGTTCTCGCCGAAGTCTCCGTGCGCCACGGAGTAGCCCTCGGCGGTCCACACCGGATAGTGCTCGACCGGGTAGACGTAGACGGCTTTGTCGGGACCGCCATGCACCGAGAGGTCGGCTTGGCGGTCGCCAGCCAGGTTCAGCTCGGACAACGCCAGCTCGCCTGCGTCGACCCGGGTTTTCCGGATGGCGCTCAGAACGGGCTGGTCCCGCTGGTGGCCGAGTACGGTCGGCTCGCCCACGTAGACGTCTTTCAGCGACAGCATGGAATGAACCTAGCAAGCGCGCTCGACTACCGGGACGGATCGGGAAAGCCCGAGGTCAGGCTATGGACGTAGACCGTCTCCTCGGCACCGGCTTTGACGAACGCCTCGAACGTCGCGTGGTACGGCGTCTCAAGATGGGTGTAGAGGCCCGCCTTCGCCTTGGGGTCGTACGTCCACCCGAACTGCCGCATCTCGGCAAGGTCGAACGGCGGGCCGAACTCGTCGATCGGCCACCGGAGATTCGGGTTGGCCGGGTCCGCGCCGTACTTCCGAAGACAATCGTCCACACCGGACTTCGGCGCGACGAAGGCGAACGCGAGCCGTTCGGTGAGCCGGGGCTGAACGTCGAAATGGAACTCCCGCACCGGACACGACGGCAGCGTCATCTGGAACCTGGCCGAAGCTTCTTCCCAGCTGACGCCGTCCTCGCTGCAGCGCACCAAGGGTTTTCGATCGCACGGAGGTCAGCCGAGCGATGCCCGGTGCGCGGGAAACGCGCACCGGGCACCACGATCAACCGTTCAGCTCCGCCGACTCCTCGTCACTGAGCAGCCGGGACCGGATCAAAAACCGCACCCCTTCCGGTGCTTCGAGGGAGAACCCGCTGCCGCGTCCGGACACCACGTCGATGGTGAGGTGGGTGTGCTTCCAGTACTCGAACTGCGGCCCGGACATCCACACCGGCACCGCGTCGATGCCGTCCACCGTCAGGTCGCCCAGGTGCACATCGTGCGCACCCACCCGGAATTCACCCGCCGGGTAGCACATCGGGGCGCTGCCGTCGCAGCATCCGCCGGACTGGTGGAACATCACCGGTCCGTGGACCGGCACCAGCCGCCGCAGCAGGTCGGCGGCGGCTGGGGTCAGGTCCACCCGTTGCGGCATCAGAAGAAGCCCAGCGCCTGGTCGGAGTAGGAGACCAGCATGTTCTTCGTCTGCTGGTAGTGGTCCAGCATCATCTTGTGGTTCTCGCGGCCGATGCCGGACGCCTTGTAGCCGCCGAAGGCCGCGTGGGCCGGGTAGGCGTGGTAGTTGTTCACCCACACGCGGCCGGCCTGGATGTCGCGGCCCGCGCGGTAGGCGGTGTTGCCGTCGCGCGACCAGACGCCGGCACCGAGGCCGTACAGGGTGTCGTTGGCGATCTTGAGCGCGTCGTCGTAGTTGTCGAACTTCGCCACCGACACCACCGGGCCGAAGATCTCCTCCTGGAAGATGCGCAACTTGTTGTCGCCCTCGAACACCGTCGGCTGCACGTAGTAGCCGCCGGACAGGTCGCCGCCCAGGTCGGACTGCTCGCCGCCGGTGAGGACCTTCGCACCCTCCTGCTTGCCGATGTCGATGTAGGACAGGATTTTCTCGAGCTGGTCGTTCGAGGCCTGCGCGCCGATCATCGTCTCGGTGTCGAGCGGGTTGCCCTGCTTGATCTTCTTCACGCGCTCGACCGCGTCGCCGAGGAACCGGTCGTAGATGCCGGACTGGATCAGCGCGCGCGACGGGCAGGTGCAGACCTCGCCCTGGTTCAGCGCGAAGAGCGCGAAGCCCTCCTGCGCCTTGTCGTAGAACGCGTCGTTGGCCGCAGCGACGTCGTCGAAGAAGATGTTCGGGCTCTTGCCGCCCAGTTCGACGGTCACCGGGATGATGTTTTCGCTGGCGTACTGCAGGATCAGCCGTCCGGTCGTCGTCTCGCCGGTGAACGCGACCTTGCGCACGCGGTTGCTCGACGCGAGCGGTTTGCCCGCCTCGACGCCGAATCCGTTGACGATGTTCAGCACGCCCGGCGGGATCAGGTCGCCGATGATCGACATCAGCAGGTGGATCGACGCCGGGGTCTGCTCGGCGGGCTTGAGCACGATCGCGTTGCCCGCGGCCAGCGCCGGGGCGAGCTTCCAGACGGCCATCAGCAGCGGGAAGTTCCACGGGATGATCTGGCCGACGACGCCGAGCGGCTCGTGGAAGTGGTAGGCGACGGTGTTGTCGTCGATCTGCGAGATGCCGCCCTCCTGGGCTCGCAGCGCGCCGGCGAAGTAGCGGAAGTGGTCGATCGCGAGCGGGATGTCGGCGGCGAGGGTCTCACGGACCGGTTTGCCGTTCTCCCAGGCCTCGGCGACCGCGATCCGCTCAAGGTTCTGCTCCATCCGGTCGGCGATCTTGAGCAGGATGTTCGCGCGTTCCTCGGTCGAGGTGCGGCCCCACGCGGGTGCGGCGCCCTCGGCCGCGTCGAGCGCCCGGTCGATGTCGGCCGCCGTGCCGCGGGCGATCTCGGTGAAGGTCTTCCCGGTCACCGGCGTCGGGTTCTCGAAGTACTGCCCGCCCGCCGGCGCGACGTATTCGCCGCCGATGTAGTGGTCGTAGCGGGTCTCGTAGTCGACGACGGCGCCGTCGGTGTTCGGTGCGGCGTATACGGCCATCTTGCCCTGCCTCGTTGCTGGTCGGTGACGGTCGGCGGCGACCGTAGGCCGGGCAACGTTGCGCCAACGTTGCAGCGGTGTGACCAGGGTCTCTACTCTCGTTCACGTGGCGGAGCTGCCCGAACCCGACCTGCTGCGCGATCCGGAGTCGTACGCGCGGCTGCTCCGGCATGTCCGCGAGGCGGTGCTGTCCGGGGCCACCGCGCCGCGCTCGCCCCGCTCGGTGGTGTCGGCGTCGTGGGAGCGTTCGCTGGCCGCGCACGTCGACCCGGACGCAGGCGAGGCCCCGCTGATCTTCGAGGCGGACGAACTCACCGACCTGCGCGCGGAGCATCCGCTGGCCCCGGTGCTGCCGCTGTTGCGCGAGATGCTGGTGAGCATCGCCGACGACGCCGAGCACATGATGATCGTGACCGACGCGAACGGGCTGATCCTGTGGCGCGAGGGCGCGACCGGCGTGCTGCTGCGCGCGGACCAGGTCGCGCTCACCGAAGGCACCCGGTGGAGCGAAGAGGCGATCGGCACGAACGCGATGGGCACGACGCTCGCGACCGGCCAGCCGGTGCAGATCTACTCAGCCGAACACCTCGTACGCCGCTATCACACGTGGACCTGCGCGGCGGCCCCCGTACGCGACCCGGACACCGGCGCGTTGCTCGGCTCGATCGACGTCAGCGGCCCGCTCCGCACCGTGCATCCGGCGATGTTGTCGCTGGTCACGGCTACGGCCCAGCTGGCCGAGGGACGGCTGCGCGCCCAGCTGGCAGTCCGCGACGAGAAGGTGCGGCGAGCGAACATGCCACACCTGGCGTCGCTGCGCGGCCGCCCCGGCGCACTCCTTTCGGCGGGCGGACGGGTGCTGGCCGCCGAGTCGTGCACCCTTCCGTCCGCTGTGGAGGTACGAAAAGGCGGCGGCACCGTGACGCTGCCGGACGGCCGGATCGCCATCGTCGACCCGCTGGACGAGGGCTACCTCCTGCGGATCGCCACGTCCGGCTCCGCGACCCGCCGCCGGTTGTCGCTCGAATACCTCACCGACGGCCCCGGATCGACCATTGTGGACGGTCGAGACATCCCGTTCACCTTGCGGCACGCCGAATTGCTGACCTTGCTCGCGCTTCAGCCGCGCGGGTTGTCGGCGGAGAAGCTGGCCCTGCAGCTGTACGGCGAGGCTGGCAACCCGGTGACCGTGCGCGCCGAGATCCACCGGTTGCGCACCCAGCTCGGCACTGGGGTGTTGCAGACACGCCCGTACCGCCTCGCGGCCACCGTGGACGCGGATTTCCTGCGCACCAAAGCCGCCCTGCGCACCGGCGACGCCGCCGCGGCGGTCCGGTCGTTCCAGGGTCCGCTGCTCGCGGAGTCGGAGTCGCCCGCGATCCTGGAGGAACGCGAGTCGATCAGCGCGCAGGTCCGGCAGTTGGCGTTGAACAGCGGGGATGCGGACACGTTGTGGTCGTTCTGGGAAACCTCCTGCGGGGCTGACGATCTGGCTATTCTGGACGCGTTGTCCGCGGTGCTCTCACTCTCGGACCCGCGGCTGGCCGCGGTGCGGACTCACCGCGCCCGGCTGGGCTGATTCTTACCGCGCAGCAACAGTTTCCCGGATCGCGTCGTCCACCGGAGCCTGATAGTTCAGCTCCAAATACAACTCCCGCAACAACAACCCGTCCATGTGCTGCACCGTCAACCCCGGCTGCTTCCCGCTGAGCTCGTTGAGAAATCCGCCGAGTTTGAACGCCCCGCGCACCGGCCAGGACGGCATCGACCGCACCGGACGCGTTCGTCCCGCCGCCGCGGCCAGCCGGGCGAACATGTCCGTCCACTGCAGATTTTCCTCCGCCACCGGGACATCCGCGCCCGACGCCGCCTCCAGCGCATCCGCCGTCGCGACCCCGACTCCACGCGCGCTCGTCGCCGCAGTCCCGCCGGGAGGCGCGAAGAGCGGCGAGTTGGAGTGGACCCACTTCACGATCGGCACCGACCACTGCGGCACCCGATCCTCCGCGACACCGAAGACAAACGGCACTTCGATCACCGCCACCGGCAACTCTGGCCCCGCTGTTTCGCGCGCGACGCGGGCCTGCTCCAGCCGACTGCGCACGTACGGATGCTTCGCAGCCAACCCCCACTCCGGGCGTACGCGGTCGAAGTACGTGTAATACGACCCGAGCACCGCGGCCCGCGTACAGCCTGCTTCGCGCGCCGCGCGCAACAACGCGGCGACAGGTGCGACGTTCCCCGCACGCAGCCGAGGCTCGACCGGCCCGCGTCCGACCGCGCGATCATCCATGCCGCCAGCGAAGACGACGCCGTCGTGTCCGTCGAGGGCTTCGCGCAGTTCGTCGTGCGAAGCCTTCGAGACGTCGAGCGTCCGGTCGACTCCCTCACGTGCCGTACGCGCGACCGCCGTCGTCTCGTGCCCGCGTTTCCGCAGTTCGTCGAGGACGTGCTGGCCCAGCAGGCCGCTTCCGCCCACCACCAAGATCTTCATGGTCCATTTCCGTTCGGGCTGAGCGTCAGCCGCACTGCATCAAGCAGCGGGCGGCGTCGAACCGGCCTTCTTTGAGATCGTCGGTCCGGATGAGCCAGTACAACATCCCGACGTCGCCCCACATCATGTCGGTTTCTTCGTCACTGTCGAACTGCGCGAGCAGCACCCAGCGGGCCGCTTCTTCCTTGAGCCGCGGATCTTGCCACCCGCCTTCCAGCACCTCCGCCGCGATCTCGTTCTCCACAGCGTCCTGGACCGGTGTGGCGAAGCCACCGATCTGATGTTGCGGCGTGCCTTCGTTGACCTCCCAGGTGAGGTTTCCGAACACCCGGGCACCGATCCGCTCAGGTTCGGGGCCTGCCTCGACGGCTTCAGCCAAGGACACTCCGCTCGCGGTCGTGGTCTGGTCCAGCAGGACGTGCTCGCTTTCCGGGGCGGTGGCCACGATCTCCGCGAAAACGTCACGACGTGGGTAGGGCTCGAGGTCGGCCGGAGGCGTTCGTTCGGCGACCGGGGTGCCCGCGGGCACGAAGATCACTCGATAGCCGCCGGTATCGCCGGGCAGAATGTGCTGGTAGTTATCGGGTTCGTAGCGTCCGTCGAACGAGAAGAACAGCAGCGTCCCCGTCTCCGGCAGCGGAATGGTCAAGAACTCGCGCGGCAGTGACGCGCAATCCACCGCGGCGACGAACGTGAGCGGCTCCTTCTCCGCCCAGATCGGCCATTCCACGGCATCCGGCAGCGCCGGATTTCCGCCGAGCTGCCCCACGCGCGGTCCGGTGCCCTTGGCGGCAAGCCGGATCCCGGGTTGGAACAGCTCGATCCATTTCGCCGCCACCTCAGCGGGCAGCCGGTCTTGAGCGAGAGTGCTGAGTTGATCTCTCCATGCAGTCACTCCGCCATAGTGGCGCAGGGCACCGACAAAAACGCTTGAGCGCCGGGCGGCTCCCCATCAGCCGGGCATGTCGTGGGTCGAGCAGTGAATTCCGCCGCCCCCGGCGGCGATCGCGTCGATCGGGACCAGGACGGCCTCGCGGCCGGGGAAGTGCTCGGCCAGGATGCCGCGCGCCCGGTCGTCGGCGGCCTCGTCGCCGAATTTCGGCAGGAACACCGCGCCATTGGCGACGTAGAAATTGGCGTAGGACGACACGAACGCCTCGCCCCGGCCGGTGATCCGGTCCGGGTCGGGCTGGGGCAAGTCGACGACTTCGAGCTTCCGGCCAGCCGCGTCGGCGGCGCCGGCCAGCACTCCGCGCGCCTGCTCGGCGGCACGCGACCAGACGTCCGCCGGGGCGCCGGGAAACGGCTTGTCCAGCAAGACGACACCGGGCGCGACGTAGCGGACGAGACAGTCGACGTGCGCGTCGGTGATGTCCTCGCCTTTCACCCCGGCCAGCCAGATCACGGTGGTGACGCCCAACGTCCGTTTCAGCTCGTCTTCGACGCGCGCGCGGTCCTTGCCCGGGTTGCGATTGTCATTGACCAACGAGCTTTCGGTGACCAGGAGCGTGCCCTGGCCGTCGGTCTCCAGCGCGCCGCCCTCGGCGACGAGCGGAGCCGCGATGCGGGGCAGCCGGTACTTCTCCAGCACGGCCTTGGCCACCGCGCCGTCCCGGGGGTGCTGCTGTTTGCCGCCCCAGCCGTTGAACCCGAAATCGACGCCGGTCAGCTTTCCGGCGTCCCGGATGAAGACCGGGGCCGTGTCCCGGGCCCAGAGGTCGTCCACCGGGATCTCGGCCACCTCGACGTCGGAGCCGACCGCGCTCTGGGCGGCGTCGCGATGTTCGGCACCGGCCAGCAGGACGACCTTTTCGAAACCGGCGACGGCCCGGGCGAGCCCGGCGATGGCGGCCTGGACCGCGGGCAGGTCAGGACCCCAGATGCCGTCCGAAGCAGGCCAGGCCATGAGGGTGCGGGCGTGGTTCTCCCATTCGGCCCCGAACACGCGGCCGGCGGACGCCGCGCCGCTGCTGCCCGGCGACGGGGGTGCGGCCGGGGCCGGAGCTGGCGTTTCGGCGCCGCACGCGGCCGCGCCCAGCGCGGCGCCGAGCCCTAGCGCGGCGGTGAGCGCGGTACGGCGGGAAACGAATTCGTGCGTCATCGAGTGAGCTCCAAGCGGGTCAGCGGAGCCTCACTCTGACACTGACTGAAAATTTAGTCAATTTGATCAACCCAGCTCAGCGACGATCGCCCCCCGGACGAGGGCACGCGCCCGCTGGAGGTCGAGAGTCCCGGACAGCCAGCGCTCGGACAGCCCTTCGACCAGCGCCGTCAGCCGCTCGGCGACGTCGGCGGGTTCGGAGGGACCACCCGGTGTCACGACGTCAGCCGAGCGCGCCGCCTCGACCAGTTCGGCGGGTTCGGAGAGACCACCAGGTGTCACAACATCAGCCGAGCGCGCCGCCTCGACCAGTTCGGCGATCTCGGCGACCCACAGCCGAGTGGCTTCGGCGAGACGCTCCCGCAGGTCGTCCTCGAAGACGGCGCTGGCCCGCAACTCTCCCCAGGCCGTGCTGTTCTCCCGGACCTCGGCGGTGTCCTGCAGTTCCAGCAGCAGCGTCTGTTCCAGCACGGCCCGCGCGTCCGCCGAATCCGGCACCTCCTGCGCGGTGTAACGCTCGGCACGGTCGTTGACGTGATCGAGGGTGGCGCGCAGCAGCCCGGCCCGGTCCTTGAAGTGGTAATAAATCAGCCCGGTCGACGCGCCGGCCTCCGCGGCGACCTCCTCGACCCGCAGCCCCCGGACGCCGTTTCGGGCGATCATGCCCACCGCGGCCCGCAGGATGCGATCCCGTTTGCCTGCCATCCGCACCTCCTTGACTGAAGCTTCAGTCAACACGGTAACGGGCCCCGGGTGTAGACACCGTCTACCTACTTTGATAGACAGTGTCTACAAGATGAACCAGGGGTTACGGAGAGCGGAATGGGTTTCCACACGTTCGTCGCCGTCGGCGACAGCTGCGCAGAGGGGCTGGACGATCCCTACCCGGATCACAGCCAGTACCGCGGCTGGGCGGATTACGTCGCCGGGCGGCTCGCGCGCGACGAAACCTCCTTCCGCTACGCCAATCTGGCCGTTCGCGGGCGACGGCTCGACCAGATCACCGCGGAGCAGCTGCCCACCGCCGAGCGACACGAACCGGATCTGATCGCGTTGTTCGGTGGTGGCAATGACGTGATGAGCCGAGGCTGGGACGCTCGCACGGTCGCGCGTCGCGTGGACACCGCGATCCGGCAGTGCACGCAGATCGCGCCGAACGTGGTCACCTTTACCTTGAGCGACATCGCGCATCGCATGCCGCTCGGCGGGCGGATGCGGCCGCGGGTCACCGCGCTGAACGACGCCATCCGCGAGGCTTCCGTCAGCTACGGCGCGAAGCTCGTCGACCTGTGGCCGGACCAGGCCGCGCACGATTCGCGCTACTTCGGACCGGACCGGCTGCATCTGTCGCAGGCCGGGCATCTCCGCGTCGCCGGCCACGTGCTCGATCGGCTCGGCGTGGCGCACGACGGCAGTTGGCTGCAGCCGTTGCCCGGCGTTCCGGCACAGGGCAACGCGATCGCCGACCTGCGCTGGCTGTGGCAAGAAGTGCTGCCGGTGGGGATCACGCGACTGCGCAACCGGCTCATCGGCCGGTCCCCTGGCGACGGCTTCCTGCCGAAGCGTCCGGAGCTGCTGCCGGTGGCCTTTTCCGAAGCTCAGGTATGAGCGCGCGTCAGCGGTTGATCCGCACGGCTGCGGATTTGCTCGTCGGGTCCGGCGTCGAGGCCGTGACGTTGCGCGGTATCGCGAAGGCCGCTGGCGTTTCGCACGGTGCGCCGCTTCGCCACTTCTCGGGACGCGCGGAGCTGCTGTCGGCCGTAGCGACGCTTGGCTTCACACAGCTGCTCCAACGTGGCGCACAGTTGCCCGACGGCACCCCGCGCGAACGCCTCACCGCCGCCTGTCACGCGTACGTCGACTTCGCGGTTACGAACCCGGCCATGTTCGAGCTGATGTTCCGTCGCGACCTCATCGACCCCGAAGAGCCCGGACTGGTCGCGGCCAGCAGTGCCGTCTTCGACACCTTCGCGGAGTTAGTGCGCCTCGACCGCGCTGAAGCGGACGACGACCGACTGCGTCCAGGTACGGATCCTCGGCTCGTCGCGGCGTCGCTGTGGGGCGCGTTGCACGGTCTCGCGCAGCTGTGGTTGTGGGGCGGACTGGCCGGAGCGAGCTTCGCGCCTTCGCCGGAATCGGCGTTGGCGGTGACGCTGGACGCGTATCTGGGGTGAAGCTCAGCGGAGAGCCTGGAATCCTCCCCACCCCTGGCTCTCCGCCGAGCAGCGGGAATGGATAACCATTCAGCACCGACCGTAACCGCTCGATCCGCCCCCGGGATCCACCCTTCGCCGCATCCGCCGGTAAACCCTGGCGGTAGGCGGCCTGCCGCGCCTGCGGTAGGTAATTGGGAAACCGCCGGTCAGGAAGGTAGTTTCGGGCGCGTGATGCGGATCTGGCGGGCGCGGCCGCTCCTCACGGATTCGCTGCTGGCGGCCGCGGTCGGACTATTCCTTTTCGCCGGGGCGGCGGTCCATCACGGTTCCCTCGGCGACCGTCCGGGGCTGCCCGGATTGCTGCTCGCGGTGGCGGGCGCGGTGCCGCTGGCGGTCCGGCGGCGCTATCCGATCGGCGTCTTGATCGCGGTCACCCTGTTGGTCGGCGCGTTCGCACTGGCCGGGTATCGCGCGACGCTCGGCCGTCCCGACATCTTGATCGCCGCGTACACGGTGTGGGCGCGTTATCCGGTGCGGCAAGCCTGGCCGCCGTCGCTGTTCGCGGTGGCCGGTTTCGAGGTCACGCTGCTCGTCAGCGACAGCGTGAACCCGATCGGCGACAGTGTGATCGCGGTGCTGCAAGCGTCCGCGACCGTCCTCATTGGACACTCCGTCTACCTTCGCGGGCTCGCTCTGCACGCGACCGCGGAACGTGCCGACCGTGCCGAACTGGCGGTCGTGGAAGAACGGCTGCGCATCGCGCGCGAGCTGCACGACGTCGTCTCGCATCATCTGTCGGTGATCTCCGTGCAGGCCAACCTCGCGCGGTACGTCTTCGAGTCCGCGCCGGACACCGCGCGCGGCGCGCTCGACACGATCACCGGCACGACCACCGAGGCGCTGGACGAACTCCGCCGCCTGCTCAGCGTCCTGCGGCCGCCGCATCACGAGCCGGGCGAATACCGCCCGCAGCCCGGCCTCGACGAGCTTCCCGCGCTGGTCAGCCGGGTCCGCGAGGCTGGGCTCACGGTGCGGCTGCGGGTCGCCGGAACGCCGCGGACGCTGCCGTCCGGTCAGCAACTGTGCGCGTATCGGGTCGCGCAGGAAGCCTTGACGAACGTGCTGAAGCACGCGCCGGATTCGTTCGCCTCGCTGGACGTCGAGTACCTGGCCGACGCGCTGCGGCTGCGCGTGGCCGACTCCGGCGGCGGACCGCGCGCCGACGGCAATCCCGCCGGTCACGGCCTCGTCGGCATGCGCGAGCGGGCGCGTATGTACGGTGGCGAAATCGAAATCGGGCCTCGCGAACCGGCGGGGTTCGAGGTTGTGCTGACCCTCCCGTACCCGGGCCGGACCTCCGGAGAACGCTAGTGACCAGTGTGCTCGTGGTGGACGATCAAGATCTCGTCCGCGCCGGCCTCGTCGCGCTGCTCAACGCCGCGCCGGGCGTCGAGGTTGTCGGCGAGGCGCGCGACGGGCTGGAAGCCGTCCGCGAAGCGGCGCGGCTGCGGCCCGAGGTGATCCTGATGGACATCCGGTTGCCCGGCCTCGACGGCGTGTCGGCCACCGCCCGCATCCTCGCCGGGCCCGAAGACCCGCGCGTGCTGATCCTGACCGTCTTCGACCTCGACGAATACGTGTACCGCGCGCTGCGGGCCGGCGCGGCCGGATTCCTGCTCAAAGACAGTCCGCCGGAGACGCTGATTTCCGGAATCCAGGCGGTCGCGCGCGGGGACATGCTGTTCGGCCCGACGATCACGCGGCGGCTGGTCGAGGCGTACACGAGCGCGCCGCCTGCCGAGCCCGCGCCGGAACTGAGCAGGCTGACCGAGCGCGAACGCGAGGTGCTCCGGCTGGTCGGCACCGGGATGCCGAACGGCGAAATCGCGGCTCAGCTGCTGGTCAGCGAGGCCACGGTGAAGACGCATCTTAACCGGCTGATGCCCAAACTCGGGATCTCCAGCCGGGCGCAAGCGGTCGTGATCGCTTACGAAACCGGCTTGGTCCGGCCCGGACGGTAGCCGAATTCGTTGCGCAGCACGCGTTCCGCGGCGTGCTGACCGGCCATTCCGTGCACGCCCGGCCCGGGCGGCGTCGCGGCCGAGCACAGGTAGACGCCGCGCAACGGGGTCCGATACGGGTCCCAGCGCGGGACCGGCCGCCCCAGCACCTGGCGCATCGTGACCGCGGCGGCCGCGATGTCGCCGCCGACGTAATTGGGGTTGTAGGCCTCGAACTCGCTCGCCGGGATCGCACGCGAGGCGAGGATCGTGTCGCGGAAACCCGGGGCGAAGCGTTCGACGCGCCGGATGATCGCGGCGGTCGGATCGAGCGGATCTCCTTGCGGGACATGGGCGTAGGCCCAGATCGGCTGCTTGCCGGGGAGACCGCGGGACGGGTCGGCGGCCATCGGCTGGGAGAGGAGGACGAACGGGTCCCTTGCCCGTTTCCCGGCAGCTACCGCGTTTTCCGCGGCGTACACCTCGGCTCTCGTCCCTCCGATGTGGACAGTACCGGCTTGGGCCAGTTCCTTCTCGCGCCAGGGGATTTCTTCGGAGACCAGGAAGTCGACCTTCGCTGCCGCAGGTCCGTAACGGACTTTCTCCAGCGCCTTGCGGTACTGCCCCGGCAGGAGCGGCCCTGCTAGCTCTAGTACGCCTTTGGGCGCTAAGTCCAGCAGTACGGCGCGCGCGTGCGCTAACTCGCGTACGTCGGCGACGCGCGCGTCGGTGCGTACGCGACCACCGTGCGCCTCGATGTCGACGACAAGAGCGTCGGTGATGCGTTGCGAACCACCGCGGGGAATCGGCCAGCCAGTGGTGTGCGCGAGATGGCTCAGCAGTACCGCGATGCCGCCGCCGATGAGCGAGGGCAGCTTTCCGAGCGCGTGCGCCTCGATACCCGCTATCAGCGCCGCCGCTTCCTTGCTCTTGAAGGGATTCACTGTCGCCGCGAGAGCGCGCGTCGCGATGTACGCCGCCGTACGCGGATGCGGCGGGTGGCGAAGGTCGCCGAGGAGCACTTCGGTGATCTCAGCGCTGTGCTCGATCAGCGGTGTCATGAAGCGCCGCCACCGTTCCCCGTCGCTCCCTAGCCGCGCACAGGTGCGTTCGAGATCCGCGTACGCGATCGCTGTGGTCTTCTCGTCGATCGGCTGCGCGTACGGGATTTCGGGATGACAGAGGTCGAGATCGAACTGGCGCAGAAACGGCGACGCCGCGGCCATCGGATGGACCGCCGAGCAGATGTCATGGATAACGTCAGAGTCGAACAGGTGCTTCGACCGCGCCCCGCCGCCCGGCTCGGCAGCCGCCTCGTACACCTCGACCGACAACCCGGCCCGCGCGAGCACCACGGCCGCGGCCAGGCCGTTCGGCCCCGAGCCGACGACCGCGACGTCCAGCGTGACAGGCGGAGACACGTGCCGAGCCTACGGCTGCGACGAAGCGGGCGCCCAGTGTCACTCCCGAACATCTGATCGAATATTGTCGTACCCCACGCCTACCGTGCACCCCATGCCGGTCCGCACGGGCCGCGCCTGCTGGAGAGGGGGGTCATGCCCGACCACGACACGTTGCTGGAGCGCGTGCGGAAGCTGCTGGCCAAGGCCGAGGACCCGGCCGTCACGCCCGCCGAAGCCGAGCTGTACAACACCAAAGCGGCGCAACTGATCGCGCGGCACGGGATCGACAACGCGATGCTGGCCGCGTCCGGCCAAAGCGGCGACGACATCACCGTGCTGAGGCTGCCGATCGCCAATCCGTACAGCCGCGACAAGGCCAGCCTGCTCACCAGCATCGCTTACCCGCTGCGCTGCCGGACCCTGCTGCACCGAGTCGGCCAAGGGGTCGAAGAGGTCACCGTGTTCGGTTTTCGCACCGACCTCGCGCGGGTCGAACTGCTGTACACCAGCCTGTTGCTGCAGGCGAGCACGCAGCTCACGCGAGTGCGTCCCGAAGAGCGGGTGTTCCGCGAATCGCTGGCGGCTTATCGGCGGACTTGGCTGCACGGGTTCGCGCGTGCGGTGCACGAGCGGCTGAGCGTGGCGGAGGAGAACGCCGCGCGGACGTACTCCGATGTCGCCGGCGGGAAGTCGGCGGAGCTGGTGGTACGGGACCGGACGGCGTTGGTGCAGCAGGCTTTTGACCGCGAGTACGGAGACCTGCGCTCGGCCGCGCCGCGACGGTTGTCCGGGTCGGGGTATCGGGAGGGACACCGGGCCGGGACCCGGGCGAATCTCGACCCGGCGGCGTTGGGGAGGCGGCGGTCGGCGCTTCCGGTGCGGTGAGGTCAGCGCTTCCCGAGCTGCGGTCCGTGCGGGGAACCCCCACGGAATCAGAGTCCGTGAGGGTTCCCCGCACGGACAGGCGCGCCCGGCAGCGACGGGAGACCGCATGATCCGCATCGAAGACCTTGCCACTCGGCCTGAGCTGCGCGGTCCCGCGCTCCAATTGGGATTCGTCGGCGGCGAGTTCCTCGGTCAAGGCCTCACTGCCGGGTTGGCCAGCTCGAAGCGGATCGCCGCGCGCTGGCCCGAGTTCTTCCTGGTCCTCCTCGACGACGAGGTGCCCGTCGCGCGAGCGGCGGCGATCCCGGTCGCCTTCCCGACCGCGGAACGAACCGAGCTGCCCGACCACGGCTGGGACGGTGCGCTCGTCTGGGCCGCCGAAGACCACCTCGACGGACGGGAGCCGACCACGCTCGTCGCGCTGGAGGCGTACGTCGCGGAAGCCGCGCGTGGGCAAGGGATTGCCGCGCAAGCGCTCGTCGAGTTGAAGAACCGGGCGCGCCGGGCCGGGCTTTCCCAGCTGGTCGTGCCGGTGCGGCCGACCGGCAAACCGTCCCTGGAGTCCATTGTGGACTATCTCGGCCGGGGCACGGATCCTTGGCTGCGCAGTCACGAGCGGCTCGGCGCGGAGTTCCGGAAGGTCGCGCCGTTCGCGATGACCGTCACCGGCACGCTCGCGCAATGGGAGGAGTGGACCGGTGTCCGCCTCGAAGACGGACACACCGTCGTGCCTGGCGGAATCGCACCCGTGCTGGCGTCAACGGAGCAGGATCTTGGCGTGTACGTCGAGCCGAACGTCTGGTACGAACACCCGCTCTGACCTACTGCTCCCAGCCAGGCAGCCAAACCCTGTCCCCGGGCTCCTGGCCCATTACCAGGTAATCCCGCAGTTTCAGCACATCCGGATGCGCCGGCTCCCGCCGCCACAGCAGCGACATCGGGTACACCGGCGTCGGGTCGACCACCAGCACCCGGCGGAGGTCGTACTCGTCCGGCCAGAAGTAGCGCGAGCCCTCGCCCACGAAGGTCGACAGGTCCGGCGACGTCGCCAGTTCGTCCAGCATCGTTTCGTTGCCGAAGACCGGGCCGGACACGTCGATGGTCAGGTCGAACGCCTCGGAAAGCTCCGCGTAGTACGCGCCCCATTCCGTGCTCGCCGACAGCCCCGGCATCCAGATCCGGTGGCCGACCAGCTTCGCGATCGGCACCGACGGCAGGTCGGCGAACGGGTGGCGCGGGCCGACGAGCAGTTCGTGCGCGTCGTAGTCCACCACTCCGCTCGTCACGCCGCCCGGCAGGTCGCGCTTCGGCACGCCGCGGAACGCCGCGTCGACCGAACCGGCCGCGACCGCGGCGACGGCGGCGTCGAAGCTCAACTCGGCGCCAGTGGTCACCACCTGCAGCGCCACCTCGGGGAATGCCCGGTGGAAACTCAGCGCCAGTTGCGCCGACTTGGTCCGTCGATTGAGGACGTCCACCCGCAGCGGGCGCTTCTCCGGACGCACCGCCGCGAGCGCGCGCTTCTCCGCGTCCAGCAGCACCCGCGCGTGCGGCAGGAACGCCTCGCCGTCGCTGCTCAACCGGGCACCGCGCGCGGTCCGGGTGAACAGCTGCACCCCGAGCTCGCGCTCTAGCGCACCGACGCGTTTGGACACGGCTTGCTGCGTGATCCCCAGCTCCGCGGCCGCTTCCTGGAACTGCCCTCCGTCCACGACGGCGACGAAGGTCCGCACGAATTCCAGCTCCACGGGCCAATCCTAAGCGCTCGCGCCGCCCGCCGCGGCCAGTTGCCCCAACCCCGCTACTTGTCTGCGGAGTTGTGTTACGCTCCGCCTCGATGTTCACGCGCTTCCTTCTCCTTCTCCGCCACGGCGGGGCCTGACCGGACCGGCCCCCCGCCGTGGGGCGAGCACGCGCGCCGGTCGGCTTCCGACCACCTGAAGGACCGCAGATGAACACCGTTTGGAACCGGCAGCGACCCTCCCGCATGCCGTCGCACCGCTACCGCGACGTCTACCAGCGCGTCGACGTCCCCAACAGCGGCCGCGCCTGGCCCGGCAACCGGATCACCCAAGCCCCGCTCTGGGTGCCGGTCGACCTGCGCGACGGCAACCAGGCGCTGGCCGAGCCGATGGACCCGGCGCGCAAACGCCAGTTCTTCGAGCTGATGATCAGCATGGGGTACAAGGAAATCGAGGTCGGCTACCCGTCCGCCTCGCAGACCGACTACGACTTCGTCCGGCTGCTCGCGGACACCGACCTGGCACCGGACGACGTCACCATCGTCGTGTTCACCCCGGCGCGGCGCGAGCTGATCGAGCGCACCGCCGAGTCCATCCGCGGCATCCGCAACGACGTCGTGATCCACCTGTACACCGCCACCGCGCCGACCTGGCGCACAGTGGTCCTCGGCCACGATCAGGCGTCGCTGAAAGAACTGATCCTCGAAGGCGCCCGCGACGTCCTGCGCGCGGCTGGCGACCTGCCGAACGTCCGCTTCGAGTTCTCCCCCCGAGGTCTTCAACCTGACCGAACCGGACTACGTGCTGGAGGTCTGCGACGCGGTCACCGAGACGTGGCAGGCGAGCCCGGACCGTCCGGTGATCCTGAACCTGCCGGCGACCGTCGAGATCGCGACGCCCAATGTGTACGCCGACCAGATCGAGTACATGCACCGCAACCTCGCCCGCCGCGATTCGGTGATCCTCTCCGTACACCCGCACAACGACCGCGGCACCGGCGTCGCCTGCGCCGAACTCGCCGTGCTGGCCGGCGCCGAACGCGTCGAGGGGTGCATTTTCGGCAACGGCGAGCGCACCGGCAATGTCGACCTGGCGACACTGGCGCTCAACCTGCACGCGCAGGGCGTCGACCCGATGATCGACTTCTCGGACATCAACGAGATCCGCCGCACCGTCGAGTACTGCAACCGGATCGAGGTCCACGCGCGGCATCCGTACGTCGGCGACCTCGTGCACACCGCGTTCAGCGGCACCCATCAGGACGCGATCAAGAAGGGCTTCGCCGAACATCACGCGCGCGCCGCGGAAACCGGCGTGCCCGCTCGGGAACTGGACTGGCGCGTCCCGTACCTGCCGATCGACCCGGCCGACCTCGGCCGTGACTACGCCGCCGTGATCCGGGTTACCTCGCAGTCCGGCAAGGGCGGAATCGCCTACCTGCTGGAAAGCGAGTACGGGATCACGCTGCCGCGTCGGCTGCAGATCGAGTTCGCGCGCCGCGTCCAGGACCACGCCGACGACTCCGGCCACGAGGTGACGGCGACCGAACTGTGGCAACTGTTCGAAGCGGCCTATCTCCAGCCGAATCCGGCAATCACGTTGTCCCGCTTCGACAACTCAGGCGACGAGCACACCAGTATCACCCTGCGCGTCGACGGGGCCAAGCACACCACCACTCACACCGGAACCGGGCCGGTCGAAGCACTCACCGCAGCGCTGGGCGCGCATGGGCGGAAGGTCGACATCGTGGCGCTGCACCAAACGAGCATCGGCTCCGGCAACGACAGCGAAGCGTTGACGCTGCTGGAGTATCGCACTGACAGCGGTACACAGTGGACAGCTGGACGGGACCGTTCCGTACTCGCGGCCAGCCTGACCGCAGTGGTGAACGCCGCCTGATCGATGAAGCGGTGCGAGCGCGGACTGTGCTGCGCTCGCACCGTTTCAGCCGCCCCCGCGCAGAAACGCCAGCACTGCCAGCACTCGCCGGTTTCCGTCGTCCGTCGGCGGAAGGTCGAGTTTCGACAGGATGCTTCCGACGTGCTTGCCCACGGCCGCGTCCGACACCACCAGCCGCCGGGCGATCGCGGCGTTCGAGTGGCCCTCGGCGATCAGCGACAGGACCTCCCGCTCCCGCGCCGACAGCCGGGCCAGCGGGTCGGCTCGGCGGCGCAGCAACTGGCGCACCACCTGCGGATCCACCGCCGTCCCGCCGTCGACGACCTGCCGCAGCGTCCCGACGAATTCCTCGACGTCGACCACCCGGTCCTTCAGCAGATAGCCGACCCCGCGGCCTTCGGCGGAATCGAGCAGTTCGGCCGCGTGGTGGTGTTCGACGTACTGGCTCAGCACCACCACGGCCAGCTCCGGCCGCGTGCGCCGCAGCTCGACCGCGGCGCGCAAGCCCTCGTCCGAATGTCCGGGCGGCATCCGGATGTCGGTGAGCACCAGGTCCGGATCGTGCTCGCGCACAGCAGTGTGCAGCCCCTCGGCATCGCCCACCGCGGCGACGACCTCGAAGCCGAACCGTTCCAGCAACCCGCACAATCCCTCGCGCAGCAGCACCTCGTCTTCGGCGAGGACGACCCGCATCGGCTCTCCCCTCAGCACGGCAGCTCCGCTCGCACGACGGTCGGCCCGCCGACCGGACTGCGCACCCACATCCGGCCGCCCAGCACGGCGACCCGGTCGCTCAACCCGGTGATCCCGGTACCTCGTGTCGGATCAGCACCTCCAGCCCCGTTGTCCCATACCTCAATAGTAAGGAGCCGACCGACAATTTTGGCCGTCACCGAGGCGCAGCTGGCCGCGGAATGCTTGGCGACGTTGGTCAGCGACTCGGCCACCACGAAGTACGCGGTGGATTCCACCGGCTCCGGCAACCGCGACGGCACCGCCACATCAACAGTGACCGGCACCGCGCAACCGTCCGCGAGTTCCTCCAACGCGGCGGGCAAGCCGAGTTCGGCGAGCGCTCGCGGGTGGATTCCGTTGATCAGCTCACGCAGCTCGACCATCAGCTTCTTGGCCTGATCGTGCGCGTCCGACACCGCCTTCGCCGCGGCCGAATCCGGCGGCAGATCGACCTTCGCGAGCCCCAGTTGCAGGCTCAGCCCGACCAGCCGCTGCTGCGCCCCGTCGTGCAGGTCGCGTTCGATGCGCTTGCGTTCCGCATCGAAGGCCGACAGCAGCCGCGTCCGGGATTGCGACACCTCGGTCAGCTCGCCGCGCAGCTTCTCGGCCGCGCTGTCGGTGAGCAGCGCACGGGCCAACATCGCGTGCAGGCCAGCACATCCGGACAGCAGATAGCCCGACAGTACGAGTAACACCACCCCGGCCAGCGCGTACGGAACGGCTCCTCCCGGAGTGGAAACCTCCGTGAAGCCAATGGAAATTGTGTCGTTCGCGTTCACGAGCAGCGGACTGGCCGCCAAAACGACCGCGAACAACGCGACCATGCCCGCCACCGCGTACAACGCGGGAATCGCGGTGCACAACAGAACCGCGTAGCCGAGTTCGCGCCACGACGCCGGTTCGGTGTACCGCGCCCGCATTCGGGGCCACCAGCCCGGTTCGCTGGCTGGTCCAAAGGGGACAGTCACCGGGTTGAGGTCGACCATGCGCAGCCGCTGCCGTTCGACCCCGGCCACCACCGCCGCCCACGCCGGCCCCGCGCTCAGGAACAGCAGCATCCCGAACACCGAGAATGCCGCGACGAGCCCCAGGTCGGAGGTCTGCCCGTGCACGACGCGGTTGACGAGCACCGCGAGCGGCAGCAGGCAGAACCCGAACGGAAGCCCGAACAGCAGCGTCATCGGGCCGGTGCTCAGGCCGTACAGCAACGCCCGCCACGGCCAGGAGGAAATCAGGAACGTCCGCCGCGCCAAGGCATCCAGTACGGTGCGCGGTTTCGCGAGGGGAGAGACGGTAGCCACGCGATCCAGATTAGCCAGCGCGCTGTCCGGCTTCGATCGGTTTGCCCGTAGTCTCGAAGGTAGGGCTAGGCATACCAGGGCGGCGGCTCGCCCATCTCGACGAGTACCAGGAGATCCGCCGCCCCGAGCTGGCCGTGCCCGGCCAGGTCCACCGCGTGACCGCCAAGCTCGAGCCAGTCACCTTTCCAGCACGGTCGCGGCGTTGACTTCGAGTTAGGTTGAAGTTCTACCTTCGGCGTCGTGACCGAAACGACTGACGCCGGAGTGCGGCGCCCACCAAAGTCCTTGCTGGCGACGCTGCTCGGCGTCAGCACCATGACCATCATGGCCAGCGCCACCATCACGCCAGCGCTTCCCGGCATGCAACAGCACTTCGCCGCCGAACCGCACGCGGAGCTTCTCGTCCGGCTGGTGCTCACGTTGCCTGGGCTGGCGATCATGGTGTCCGCCCCATTGCTGGCCAAGCTGAGCGGCCGGACCGGACGCGTGCCGGTGCTGGTCGCCTGCCTCGCGCTCTACACCGTCGGCGGCGGATCCGGCCTGCTGCTGGATTCCCTCCCCGCGCTGCTCGTCGGACGGGCCGTGCTCGGGATCGGCATCGCGGGGATCATGACCACGTCGACCGCGTTGATCGCTGACCACCACCACGCCGACGAGCACGGCCGTGTACTCGGATTGCAAGGCGCGGCAATGGGTTTCGGCGGCGTCGTCGCCCTGCTGCTCGGCGGCTTGCTGGCCGCGGCGGACTGGCGAGGGCCGTTCGCCATCTACCTGCTGGCGATTCCGATGCTGGCCCTCGTGCTGCGATTCGTGCCGGACGCACCCGTCCAGCCAGCCGATCCGACAGACACCACCACAGCCGCGTCACCGTGGCAGCCACGATTGCTCGGGTTGTACGCGCTGATCTTCATCGGCGTCGTGGTCTTCTACACCGTTCCGACGCAGGCCCCGTTCTGGCTGGCCGAAGTCGGCGGCGCGGGACCGGCTGTCGCGGGAGCCTTGATCGCCGCGGTCAATCTGGTGATGACCTTGGTGGGCTTGAACTTCCGCCGCCTGCGTGCCCGCTGGTCCTTCCCGACGCTGGCGATCACGATGTTCGCCGCGTTCGCCGTCGGGCTGGTCGTGCTCGGCACCGCGGGCGCGTTGTGGACCGCCGCGCTGGGCATGGTCGTGGTCGGACTGGGGATCGGGCTGCAGAATCCGACTGTGAACGGCTGGCTGGTCTCGACGGCAGCGCCCGGCGTGCGGACAAGGTCGCTGGGATTGCTGACGTCCGCGTTGTTCCTCGGCCAGTTCTCGTCGCCGCTGATCGCGCAGCCGGTGATCGACGCCGTCGGAATGGGCACGACGTTCGTCCTTTCCGGAGCGTTAGCCGCGGTCGTCGGCGTTGTCGTGGCGGCTATCCACTGGCGGCGGGTTCCGAAACATAGTCCGCGACTTGAGCGTGCGTAGCGAACCAGATCCCGTCGTGCGAAGCGATGTGCTCGAGCAGTTCGGTAAGGAGCGCGATCCGGGAACGATGCCCGATGACGTGCGGATGCATCGTCAACTGGAAGAGGCCGCCCTCGGCCAAGGCGAGGTCGAACTCGTCGCGCCAGATCGACAACACTCCCCTCGGCGGGGTGTACGGGCGCTGCGAGCCGAAGCGATTCATCGTGAAATACGGTGCGTCGTCGCGGATCCATTCCACCGGAAGCTCCACGACGCCGGTCGGTTCGCCGTCGGCGAGGAGTTCGTAGCAGTCGTCGTCCGCCATCAGTGACGAGTCGTACGCCAGGCCCAGTTCGCGGATGATCGGGAGGGTGGTTTCGGAAAAGTCCCAGGACGGGGTGCGGATGCCGACTGGACGCGTGCCGGTGAGCCGCTCCAAGGTGTCCGCGGCCCGGAAGGTGAGCTCGCGTTCGGCCGAGGGCGGCAGTTGAGCATTGATTTCATGGATCCAGCCGTGCAACGCGACCTCATGTCCGGCGTCCACATAGGACTGTGCCTCGCCGTCGTGCAGCAACGCCGACACCGCGGGCACGAAGAACGTCGATGGCGCCCCGAACCGCTCAAGCAGCTTCAACACCCGCGGCACGCCGACCCGCGAGCCGTACTCCCCCTGCGACAACTTGCCCGGCAGCACGTGACCGTCGCGCAGCGCGAGCGTCTCGTGGTCCGAATCGAACGACAACGCCACCGCCACCTTCGCGCCGCCCGGCCAGGATTCCGGCCGCAACGGCCGCCCGGCACGCACGCGACCGACGTGGTCGCGCCAGGTTTGCTCGCTCCACTGCCACGGTTCGGTCATGCTTCCTCCCCTTGCGACGCGCGCCCCCATCGTATCGCTGTGCCACGATGAGGCACATGCGCGACGAAGAAGCCGACAAGCCGGGTGTCCGGTCGATGAACAGCGTCCTCAGCACGCTGCGAGTCTTCGAGGAGGTCGCCCAGCGACAGCCGGTCGGCGTCTCCGAACTGGCGCGCTGCACGGAGATCCCGAAGAGCACCGTCCAGCGCGGCCTGATCACGCTTCAGCAGGCCGGATGGCTGAAGGTCGTGGACGAGGAGCGGGCGCGCTGGGGTGTCGCGCCGAGGGTGCTGGCGCTCGGGTTGCGCGACTGCGGGAAGCCGGACCTCAAGGAGGTCGCCGACCCGATCGTCAAGCGACTCGCGGCCGGGACGAACGAGACGGTGATGCTGGCCGAACGCGACGGCGACAGTCTCGTCGTCGTCGCTAGCCAGGACACCGACCAGGTCGTGCGGGTCGTGCTGGATGTCGGCACGCGGGTGCCGTTGCTCGCTACCTCCGGCGGCACGGCGATCATGGCACTGCTCGACGAATCCGAGGTCGAGGAGCTGTTCACCCACGAGCTTCCGGAGTTCGCCAAGACTCCGGCACCGGATTTCGCCGCGCTCCGTCATGACATCGCACAGGCCGCGAAGCGCGGGTACGCGCTCAACGGGTCTTCGTCGTGGTTCCGCCCGCAGGTGTCGTCGATCGGCGCGGCGATCACGAACCCGGCCGGACAGCCGGTGGCAGCCATCACACTCGCCGTTCCGGACACGCGGTACACCCGCGCGCGGGAGAAGGCCTTCGCGCCGCTGGTCGTGGCCGCCGCGGTCGAGGTCAGCCGTTTGCTTGCCGCCAACTGACACAGTATGTGCCGCATTGCGGAATGAGGCGTACCGTGTGGTGGCATGAGCGAGTTCAGCGCGTCCAACGCGGACTTCCCGGAGGCCACCCCGTTGCGCTTGCGCGACGTCACCTTCCGCAACCGCGTCTGGATGTCCCCGATGGCGCAGTACGCGGCCGGCCCGGACGGTCTGCCGACTGAATGGCATCTGGCGCATTACGGCTCCCGAGCGATCGGCGGCGTCGGGCTGGTCATGGTCGAGGCCACCGCGATCAGTCCGGACAACCGGTGCACGGTCGCCGACCTCGGGATCTGGAACGAGGAACAGGCACTCGCGCACCGGAGGCTCACGTCGTTCGTAGCCAGCCACGGCGCGGTGCCCGCGGTGCAGCTGAACGCCGCCGGCCGCAAGGGATCGCACCAGGTCCCGTGGGTCGGCGACGGGCAGAACGGACCGGTGCCGGTCGCCGAGGGCGGCTGGGACCTGATCGCACCGTCCGCGATCCCGTTCGGCGACCTGGCGATGCCCCGCCCGGCCACCTCGGCGGACTTGGACCAGGTCGTCGAGGAGTTCGCGCACGCGACCCGGATGGCCGAGCTGGCCGGTTACCAGGCCGTCGAAATCCATGCCGGGCACGGATACCTGCTGCACCAGTTCCTGTCCCCGCTGTCCAATCAGCGCACCGACGAGTACGGCGGGAGCCCGCAGAACCGGATGCGCCTCCCGCTGCGCGTGGCCCGCGCCGTGCGGGAGGCGTTCCCCGAGGACAAGCCGGTGTTCGTCCGCATCACCGCCACCGACTGGGTCGAGGAGAGCATCACGCTCGACGACGCGGCGGAGTTCGCCAAGGAACTGGCGGCCATCGGGATCGACCTTCTCGACGTCACCTCCGGCGTGCTCGTGCGCGATCGGGGCGCCCGGCCGCCGGACCGGAAGGGCTTGAACGTCGATTTCGCCGCCGCGCTCAAGGAAACGTCCGGACTGGCTGTCGCGCCAGTCGGCCAGATCACCGACCTCGCCACAGCGGGCCAGGTCATCCGCGAGGGCAAGGCCGACGCCGTCCTGATGGGACGCCCGCTGCTGCGCGATCCGTACCTCGCCTTGCGAAACCAGCCCCAAGAATCCTGGCCCGTCCGCTACCACCGCGCTTTCTGAGACCGTCTGCGAAGGAACAGCCACCATGAACCGCGAAACCAGCCGTCCGGACGGCACGAGAATCCATTACACCGCAACCGGTCCCGCCGACGGGCCCGCGCTGACGCTCATCCACGGCTGGGGCTGCGACCGCGGGGATTTCGACACGATCATCGAACATCTCCCGTCCGACGTCCGCGTGCTGGCCGTCGACCTGGCCGAGCACGGCGACTCGCGGTCGGAGCGCGACACGTGGACCATGGCGGAATTCGCTCGTGACGTAGCCGCCGTGCTGGCCGCCGAGTCGGTCAATTCCTCCGTCGTAGCGGGGCATTCGCTCGGCGGAGCGGTCGCGGTCGAGACCGCGCGCCAGCTTCCGGACACGATCACCCAGGTCATCGCGCTCGAAGCGTTGCACTACTTGAACTTGTTCCCCGCGCAGAGCGAGACGGACGTCCAAGCGTTGCTGCAGCCGTTCCGGGAGGACTTCGCCGGTGCGATGCGCGGCATGGTCGAGGCCGGCTCGCCCGAAGGCACCGATCCGTCCTTAGTGGACTCGTACACCAAGAAGATGGGCTCTGTACGCCAGCCCGCCGGCCTGCACTCGCTCGAAGGCCTGGCGCGCTGGGACATGGATGCGGCGCTGCGCGAAGCCGCCCAGCCGGTCGTGCTGTTCGCCGTGCGCTCGATCATCGCCCAGGAGGCGATCGACCGTTACGGCGACCGGGTCCGGATCGAGCTGGTCGACCTCGGCAGCCACCACTTCCCCGTCGAATCCCCCGCCGAGACCGCCCGGCTCCTGGCGGGCGAGCTCTAGGAACTACGCCCGTCGTCCGCCATCGACCGACAACGTGGTCCCGGTGACGTACGACGCGGCGTCCGAGCACAGCCAGACCACGGCCGCGGCGGCTTCCTCCGGCGTGGCCAGCCTGCCGAGCGGAGTGATCGCCTCCTGCCGGGCGATCATGTCGGGGTCGCCAGCCCAGTTGTCGAACCCCGGCGTCCGCGTCGGCCCCGGGCACACCGCGTTGACGCGGATGCCTTCCGCCGCGTAGTCCACCGCCGCGACCTTGGTCAGGCCGACGATCCCGTGCTTCGCCGCGACGTAAGCCGGAGCGTTCGGGATCGCGTACAGCCCGCCGTTGGACGCGACGTTCACGATCGCGCCGCCCTTCAGGTGCGGCAGTTCGTACTTCATGCAGAGGAAGGTCCCGGAGAGGTTCACCTGCACCACGCGCTCGAACTCGGCGAGGGTCAGCTGGTCGACGCGTTTGTGCGACGACAAACCGGCGTTGTTCACCGCGAAGTCGAGCCCGCTGTACGCCTCGACCGTCTGCTTGATCGCCGCCTGCACCGAGGGCTCGTCCCCGATGTCGACCCGGACAGCCAGCGCCTCTCCGCCGTCCTTCTTGATCAACTCGACGGTCTCCGCCGCCGCGGCTTCGTCGATGTCCAGCACGGCCACCGCCGCCCCGCTTCGCGCGAACTCGATCGCCGCCGCCCGGCCGATCCCGCTGCCCGCCCCGGTGACGAGCCCACGCCGCCCGCTCACGAGAGCGACTCGTGGTTCGCCCAGGCCACGCGGTACGAATGCCGCGCCTGCCACCGGTCGATCACCTCGTGCAGTTCGGGCGCGGTGAAGCTCTTGGCCAGCGTGTCGAGATCGGCGACGGTGACCTGGACGATCGCCGTCGCGATGAGCGCCGGGATGGCGTCCTCGCCAGGGATCGGCAGGTGGCGGCGGGTCTCGACCGACTCGGCGAACCCGGTCGCCAGCATGGCCTCTTTGATATCTCCGAGGTACTGATCCAGCCTGGGGTCGGGGAGTGGCTGGTCGAACGAAACAATCATCGTGTGCGTGATCATGCTTCAAGTTTTGCCCCGGTTTCGGCCGGACGTCCAAGACCGATTCGCTATTCGGCGATAACCTGGAGGCATGGCTGAGCTAGAGACGCGCGAACTCGAGTACTTCCTGGCCGTCGCCAGCGAACTGCACTTCGGCCGTGCCGCCGTGCGGCTGTCGATCGCCCAGCCCGCGTTGTCGAAGGCGATCCAGCGCATCGAAACCCGGCTCGGCGTGCAATTGTTCGCCCGTTCCAGCCGCCACGTCGAGCTGACCGCGGCCGGCGAGGCGCTGCAGGAACACGGACGGCACGCGCTCAACGCGGTCAGCGCCGCCGCCCGCAACGCCCGCCGCGCCGGGGAAAGCCATCTGCGCCTGGTGCTCAAACCGGGCGGCGACGCCGGACTGCTGTCCGGAATCCTCGCCGAGTACTCCCGCCATCCCGAAGCCCACCAGGTCGACATCCTCTTCAGCGGCCCCGCCGACCGCACCGATTTCCTCCTCAGCGGACGCGCGGACGTCGGCCTCCTGTTCATCCCGTTCGACGACCTGACCGGGCTCGCCTACGAAACCCTGCACTTCGAGGACCGGGTCGCCATCGTCCCCGCCGCGCACCGGCTGGCCCAGCGCCCGGCTGTCCGGCTGTCCGATTTGGACGGAGAAACGATGCCGTCGTGGAAAGGGGTTCCCGGGGTCGAGGGAACCGGGCCGGAGGTGGCCGACGTGGTCCAGCTGCTGCACCTCATCTCGCTGGAACGGATGGTCGGCGTGCTGCCGCGGTCGCTGGTCGACCAGGTCCCGCCGGGGGTCGTCTGCGTGCCGATCGAGGACGCTCCGCCCAGCCAGCTGGTGCTCGCCTGGAACGAACAGGACCGGCGGCCGCAGGTGGCTTCGTTCGTGAACGCGGCGCTAGAGTCGGTCCGCTGAAGCCCGTTTGAAGGCCGCCGTCAACAACACCGCCACCGCGATCGCGAACCCGATGGTGCTCAGCAGGGCCGTTGTCCGCGGAATGTCCATGTCGCGCGCGTGGAACCAGCCGACCCAGACGTAGGTGACCAGCGCGCCCCCGGCGAGCGCGAGCCGGTGCCGCGCACCCCACCCGGCAGACCGGCACCACCGGAACACCAGCGCGACCGCCGCCGCGACCAGCAAGCACCACCCGACCGCGACCACCCGTTGCGAGACCTCCTCGGGCAGGAATTCCCGGCACCACACCAGACTCGTCGCCCCGAACGCCGCGACCCCCACGACCGCGGGTGCGGGAGCGACACCGTCTCGAGCCGGTACCGACCTCCTGCCCAGCCAGAATCCCAGCACGACCAACCCGGCGACGGCCGCGAACGCCCAGCCCAGCTGACCGGCCGAGGCGACGAACCCCGTCGAGGAGATCTGCATCGCGCACAACGCCGCCGACCCGGCCACGAACACCGCCGCGACCACCGGCAGCCCGACCTTGCCCAGCCACGGCTGCGTGCGGTCCCGGCAGAAGGCCTCCACGATGGCGATCGGCACGCAGATGCTCCACACCGTGTGCATGGTCAGCACGTCCTGAAGCATCTGAACGCTCGTCCCCAGCGCCGGGACGTACGTTTCGGCATAGACAGCCCCGATATCGACCCCGCCGTAGGCCGGGTTCCACAGCATCATGTCGATCGGCCCCTCCTCCAGCAGCGCGTACGCCGCCGCGAACGGGACGATCGCCGCCCAACCGCGCCCGGTGCGCCGCGCGACCTCGCGGATCAGCAACGCGCCGCCGCCGTACATCGGCGCGAACAGGAAAAGCGAGCCGACATCGGTCACCGGGGTGTTGCCCAGCAGGTACTCGCCGACCAGCGGAGCGAGAAAGAAGAGGGCGACAGCCGGGATCATGCGAACCACGCTAGGGCGGCCGCGCGGGCAAAACATCCGACCGCGGTCGATCGCGGATAGCCGTCGGGCTAATTGCGTTCAGTCCTGCGGCCAGGAGTGTCATGCTGGTTCGCGTGGCAGTGGTCGACAAGCAGTACAACGGCTTCAGGCAAATCTGGAGCCTGCGCCCGGATGGCGTATTCCACGGCGAGTACACGGTGTACTGGGGCGAAGGCCCTCAAGCGTGCATGCACGGGAGCTACACCGACGGGAAGCAGGACGGTGTCTGGACGCACTGGACCCGGCAGGGCGTCGTCAAGTCGCAAGTCCGATATCGCGACGACGTCCCGGTCGAGGTCCGCGAAGCACCGCCGTGGATGACGGAACCTCCGGTGATCCCGGCCCCGTAATCGCTTGACACGCGCCGCCGGGCTTTCTGCAATAGACGGGTGGAGGACATCATCGCCGAGATCGGCCCCCGGCTCCGGCTCTTCCGGCGGCAGCGGAACTGCACCCTGGACGAGCTGTCGACCGCCACCGGCATCTCCATCAGCACCCTCTCCCGCCTCGAATCCGGCCGGCGCAAGGCCACCCTCGAACTCCTGCTCCCCATTTCCCGCGCCCACCGGATCCCGATCGACGAGCTCATCGGCACCTCCCCGCTGCAACCGGTCACCCGCAGCGACCGGACCGTCGTGCCGCTCACCAGGCAGCCCGGCCAGCTGCAGTCGCTCAAGATGATCTTCGACGCCACCCAGTGCGAGCCCGCTCCGCGCACGCACCCCGGCCACGAGTGGCTGTACGTGCTCAGCGGCAAGGGCAGGCTCGTGCTCGGCGAACACGACGTCGTCCTCAAGGCAGGCGAGGTCGCCGAATTCGACACCCGGATCCCGCATTGGTTCGGCAGCACCGGCGACGGACCGGTCGAAATCCTCAGCCTGTTCGGCAAGCAGGGCGAACGCATCCGCGTCCGGGCAAAGCCGCGCTGATTACTCCACTTGGCGGCATAACCCGCGGCGCGCGGGAAAACCTATGCCCTCGCTGAGCTGCACTGATCGGAACACACCGTCGAAAGTCGGTGCCTGGCACCAAAAATCCCGACTTAACATCCGTGTCCCGCGGACGGACATCCTTTTCCTTCCGCGCGTTTCCTTCGCCTACGACGAGGAGATGCATCGATGCGGAAACTCTTTGCCCTGCTCACTTCCGCCCTGACGGCCGCGGCTGTCGTCGCCGGCAGCCCGCCGGTTTCCGCGGCGCCGGACAGCGGGGTGGTGCCCGGGCTGACCGGTGCCGCCGCGAAAGCCGCCGCCGGAAGCGCGGCGGACAAGTTCCTCCAGCTGCGCCGCGAAAAAGCCGGCCGCAGCGTCAAACCGCGGCTCGACGCGCAAGCGCACACCTTCTGGGGCCCCGAACCGCAGCTGTCCAGCGGCGCGGACGGAATTCTCGTGACGCACAGTATCGTCCCCGACCTCCGGCTCTCGAACAGCGCGGACGTCGTCTACGCCCCGACCGTCAAGCCCACCGGCCATTCCTGCATCGAAGTGGTCACCGCGTACGGACTCGACCAGGGCGGTCAGGTCTGGGCTTGGGACTGGTGCGGGACGGTCGGACCCGCGAAGGTCGTCCCGCTGGACAGCTCGTTCCTGTCCAACTATACGTCCACTGTGGACGGACACCCGGCGTTCACGGTCCAGGAAGTCCAGACCGACGCGGGCGCCAACAGCTGGACGGCTTCGCTCTACAACGTGAAGACCAGCAAATGGGACGACCTGTTCACCCAAAGCGGCAGCGACCAGAGCACCCTCAACGAGGGCTGGGACATCTTCGAGCTGTACTCGACCGTCGACCCGTCGACCGGCCAGGCGTACTACTGCTCGGACGCGAAGGGCAAGGTCTTCGAATCCAGCCAGCTGCAATTGCGCATCGGCGGCCAGTGGACGCCCGCGACGGAGTCGAACTCGCCGTTGCAGCCGACCGCCAACCCGAACCCCAGCGATTACAGCTGCTCGTCGCTGCAGTTCGAGGTGCCGACGCCGAACAGCAACTGGCGCGTCACCGTCTAAGCCCCGGTCGGCAGGAGTGCGTGCCACCAGCGGTCGAACGCGGCACTGCACCCCTGCCGGTTGGCGTAATCACCGGCCACCTTCCGAGATATCTCCCCGGCCCGATCCGCGACCGCCGTGCCCGGCCGGTAACACAACCGCAGCTCCTGCCACAGCGGCGCGTCCTCGATCGCCCGCACCACGATGCCGCCCTGCCGGTCCTCCCGAGTCGCCAACGCCGGCGCGACCGCCATGCCCTCGCGCACCAGATCCAGCAAGGTGGCCAGACACTGCGGCCGATGCGGCTGGTCGAGCACGACCCCTCGCTGCCGGCACACTTCCTGCAGGTACGCCGACCACCGGGTCGTCCACGGCGGATCGTCCGCCCACGGATACGCGGCAAGCTCCTCCAGCGAGATGTTCTCGCCCGAGGCGAGCGGATGATCTTCAGCCAGAATCGCGAAAACCGGCTCGCGCGCTTGCACCACGACACTCTCGACGCCGTCCGGAACGATCCGATCCGGAAGCGGCGCAAGGTAAACGAGCGCGAGATCAAGTTCGCCGTCCGCGAGCGCCGCCACCGTACGGGCCTCGTCCTGCTCCTCATGCACCCGCACCGCGGGACACCACGGCTGATCCCGCAACCACCTCGCCAACGAGAGATGCAGAAACCCGCTGTACCCGCCGATCCGCACCGCCTCCGCCGACTCCCGCCGCGCACCGGCCCGCTCGGTCAGCGCGGACATCCCGGCCAGCACCGCGCGCGCGTCCGCGACCACGTCCTCCCCGAGCGCCGTCGGCACACATCCCGTCGGCGACCGCGCGAACAGACTTCCGCCGACCGACCGTTCGACCCGCCGCAGCAACCCGGACAACGCCGGCTGCGAAACGTGCAGCGCCTTGGCCGCGCGAACGAGACTGTGCGCGTCGGCGATGGCCACGAGCGCGCGCAGGTGGCGCAGTTCCAGCTCCATGACTCCTCCGGCCGCAACCCCTCGCCTGGTCACTGTAACGCCGAAGATCGTGAGGAATTACCGACGCGAGTCGGTACTCCGCCGCCGAATCACTCCGACAGCTGTCCCCCGCGAGAAGGAGAAACCCGAAACTCCAGGGGGAACCGCCGCTCAGCACCGGCGGCGAGGCTGAATGCCATGGACAACACCGCATTCCGCAGCCTCCCCGGAGTCCCGCGATGGGCGAGGTGGTCGGCGCACGCCGTCGCCCTGCTGAACGTCCCGTCCGGGCTCTGGCGGCTCGGCCTTGCCGTGGGCATCCCGTTCGGACTGGCCGAATCGGAGCTGACCGCCATGCAAACCCCCGGCTGGGGATCGCTCTACCTGGTCTTTCTCACCGTGCTGTCCGAAGGACTCGGCTTCCTGGCCCTGGGCCTGATCCAGCAGTGGGGCGAAACCTGGCCACGCTGGATCCCGTTCGCGGGCGGCAAACCGGTCGACGCCGCCAAGGTCGTCATCGTCTCGTCGATCGGGGCCGTCGGCACCACGGTCTACGGCGGGCTCTACGTGTATACGACCTTCAACGCCGAGATGGCCGGCGCTCCCTGGGCGAACCCGCTGATCAACGTCATCTACCTGCCGTTGCTGGCCTGGGGACCGCTGCTGGCCGCCGTGACGTGGCACTACCACCGCCGGACGAGCAGGTCAGTACCCGTGCCCGATCAGGCACCCCTGGCCAGACTTGATTGACCTCCCCGCGGCCGAGCCCGGACGCTCGAGGCCCATATCCGGCATAACCAAGGGGATTTCGTGACGGCGAAAACGTGGCTCGCAGCACCAGCGATCCTGCTGAGCCTGGCCGCGTGCGGCTCGACCGACGTGACCGGCTCAGCCGTCCCGCCCGCCAGCACGGCCCCCAAGCCGTCCGGTCCGCCCGCTTCCGGCGCTCCGACCTACCAGGTCGCGGTCGAACGCTGGGTCACCCAGATCCTGCAAAAGCACTACGCGAAAGCCTGCCTGTCCAGTGCGCCCGTGCTTCCGCCCGGCAAAGACGCCAAGACGCTGTGCAAGAGCCCCGAGGCGCTCAAGGCCGCGGAATCGCTGCACGATGCCTGGGCCAAACCGGGCGTCCCCCTGCCGCCGCAAGGCAAAGTCACCGTCGACGAGGTCAGCGCGTCAGGAGACCAGGTCACCGTGCCCGACACCGCCGTCAAGCTCGACGGCCGCACATTGCGCAGCCTCGAACTCATCGGCTCTACCGGAAACACGGGTTCGTTCAGTCTCACCTTCAAGGTCCAGAAGCACGAGGCGGCCTGGTACGTCCAAGGCTTCGACCTCAGCGCTTGATCCCGGGACGGAAAGCCGACTTTCGTCGGTCAAATAGGTCTGGACAACCTCGTGAGTGGTCTAGACAATAGCTAGCCAGGGGGTCGCATCGGACCGGAGGAACCGCAATGAAGCGTGCTCGTTTCCTCGTCGTGCTCCTGCTAGCCGCCGCCGGACTTGTCGTCGGCGGGCCGGCACAGGCGGCGAACCTGCTCGCCAACCCCGGTTTCGAAGCCGGTTCGACCTCCGGCTGGACGTGCCCGGCAGGCGCGGCCGTGAAGACGCCGGTGCACTCGGGGAGCTACGCCCTGGCCGTCACCCCCGGCGCTTCTGACCAGGGACAATGCACCCAAACCGTGTCCGTGCGCCCGAGCACGACCTACTCGGTCTCCGCGTGGGTCCAAGGCTCACCGGTGTACCTAGGCGTCACCGGTGGCTCCTCCACTTGGACGAACGCTTCGACGTACAGCCAGCTCTCGCTGTCCTTCACCACCACCGCGACCCAGACCTCCGCCGAGCTGTACCTGCACGGCTGGTACGGCGCCGGCACGTACTACGCGGACGACGTAGTCCTAGACGGCCCCGGCGGAGACACCCCCGGCGCACCAGGCGTCCCGGGAACCCCGACCGTCGGCACCGTCACCGACACGTCGGTCGCCTTGAGCTGGGGCGCGGCCGCAGGCACAGTCACCGGCTACCGCGTCTACGAGGACAACACCCTGCGCGCCACCGTGACCGGAACGTCCACGACGCTCTCCGGCCTCACCGCCTGCACCTCGCACAGCTACTCGGTTACCGCCTTCAACGACAAAGCCGAATCCGCGCACACCCCCGCAGCTTCTGCGACCACCAGCGGCTGCACCAGCGCCGGCCTGCCAAAACACGCGCTGATCGGCTACGTCCACGCAAGCTTCGCGAACGGCTCCGGGTACATGAAGCTCGCCGACGTCCCGAACGCCTGGGACATCATCGACCTGGCCTTCGCCGAACCAACGTCAGTGACCTCAGGCGACGTCCGCTTCAACCGCTGCTCGACCACCGAATGCCCCGGCGTGGAAAGCGACGCGGACTTCATCGCGGCCATCCGCGCGAAGCAGGCGCAGGGCAAGAAGGTCCTGATCTCGATCGGCGGCCAAAACGGCGAAGTCCAGCTGACGAGCACCGCCGCCCGCGACAACTTCGTCAACTCCGTCGCAGCGATCATCGACAAATACGGTCTGGACGGCCTGGACGTCGACTTCGAAAGCCAGTCCCTGTCCCTGAACTCAGGCGACACAGACTTCCACAACCCGACCACACCAGTGATCGTCAACCTGATCTCGGCTCTGAAGACCCTGAAAGCCCGCTATGGCGCCAAATTCGTCCTGACGATGGCCCCAGAAACGTTCTTTGTCCAGGTGGGCTACCAGTTCTACGGCGGCGCCGGCGGGGGCGACGGCCGGACCGGTGCCTACCTGCCAGTCATCTACGCCATGCGCGACGACCTGACTGTGCTGCACGTCCAGGATTACAACTCCGGCCCAGTCATGGGATTGGACAACCAGTACCACACCATGGGCGGCGCGGACTTCCTGATCGCGATGACGGACATGCTCAAGTCCGGCTTCAAGGTCGCGAACACCGGCCAAACCTTCCCAGGCCTCCGCGAAGACCAGATCGCCGTCGGCCTGCCCGCCGCGGTCAGCGCCGGAAACGGCTACGTCGCCCCTGCCGAAGTCCAAACCGCCGTGACCTGCTTGGCCCATGGAACCGGCTGCGGGTCGTACACCTTGCGCGGTGGACCGTCGCCTGCGTTGCGAGGGTTGATGACTTGGTCGGTTAACTGGGATCGGTACTACAAGTGGGAGTTCCAGAACGCTCATCGGCCGTTCCTGGACGGTCTCGGCTGAGCACAGCCGTCACGATTACAGTTCTGCCCAGCCGCCAATATTGCGAAATGCGAAGCAACCCCACCTGGACGAGCATTCACCCGAAAGATTTAGCCGGATGCCAATAATCGACATCGGATCCCGTTAACCCGATCGGCCCTCAAGTTCGGTGGCATATTCCGATTTCCGGCTGAATACCACCGGTCCCGCCTAGCGAAGCTATGGTTCGAGCCAGCCACGCAAGGGGAGGATGCAGATGGCTGAGCACATGACGCCGTCCGGCGGTACCGGTGCCGTCGGGACGCTCGCCGGGGCACTCGCGGGAGCGCGTTTTTTCCTCGCCGACGGCACGCCCAGAGCCGGCGGTGGTTCCTCCGGCGGCGGCGCACCTGGCTTTTACCTGAGCAAGGACGCGATGACCGCCGAACTCGACAACCTTCAGAACCTGCGGGCGCGCATCGATTCCCAGATCGAAAAGGCCGTCCCGATGTGGACCATCACCCCGCCGGGGAAGGACCCGGCCTCGCTGCGGAACACCGACGCCAGCAACAACTCCGGTAACTACTACCGCGGCCACCTGATGCGGCAAAGCGCATACCTCGGCTCGATCATCCAGAAGATGAAAGACGCGCTGGGCATCCACGACGCACACGACCAGCAGGCCGGCCGGGACATCGGCAAGCAGGGCGAGGGACGCTTCTGATGCGGTCGACCCGTTTCCGCGTTCCCTTGCTCGCGCTGCTGCTCGCCGCCGGACTGGCCGCCTGCGGCGGCAACGGGGGGAAACCCGATCCCTTGCCCAGTACCGGATCGCCGAGCAGCGACGCACAGCGGCCTTCGTCAGAGGTTCCCAAGGTCGCGAGTCCGCTGCCGGCGTCTCTCGTCCAGGGCGATCCCTGCAAGGTGCTGACCGAGGCACAGGTGAAGACGTTGTTCTCCGGTGTATCGCCTGAGGTGCAGCCGTCGCAGGACACGGGAGTCGCCAAACAATGCCGGTGGTCGAATCCGAGCCGCGGCTCAGGCATCGGCGTGCAACTCGTGTACGCGTGGAAGGACGGTCTCGGCCACGTTTACGCGAAGAAGAACGAAGGCTTCTTCGAAGAACTCGCACCCGTGCAGGGCTACCCCGTGGTGGCTTACGGGCCGACCGACGACCGGCCAACCGGCCGCTGCAGCGTCGCGATCGGCATCGCTGACGACGCCGCTTTCGAGGTAGATGTGAAACTGGCCGACTCTCAAGCGGGGAAGGGCGCCGATCCCTGCCAGGACGCCCAGCACGTCGCCGACCTGGCCGTCACCACGTTGAAGGGCGGCGCGTGAGCATGTCGTCCTTGACCGACTCGTACCTGGCGGTCCTGAAGCAGATGCAGGCCGAAGGCCTGATCATCCTGCCCGGCGAACTCGTGCGCCGGGTGAAAGCGGGCCCCGGACCGGACAGTCTCGGACGGGCGCAGCACACCGCGTCACTCCAGTCCGCCGAGCAGCACGGCATCGAATCCGACACTCTGACAACAGTCGGCCGTCTGGAAAGCGCCTGGTCAGGGCAGAGCGGAGACGCGGCCAGGGGATCGTTGCGCCCGCTGGCGGATGTCGCGGCGTCCGCGTCGGTGGCGCTGCACGACAGCCAGGCCACGCTCGCTGACCAGTCGCATGCGTTCACCTCGGCTCGAGATTCGCTGCAGGACGTCTCCGACGACCCACCCAGCCGGTCGGCGTGGGACGTCCTCACGCCTTGGGACACCGACAACGAGAAGAAGATCAACGCGCGCAACGCGGCCGTCGAACAGAACAACGCCGTGTATCAGGGATTCACCGGAACCAGCGACGGCCACGCCCGGAAAATGCCCATCGACTACGGACAGGTCCCCGATTCCTCGGACGGCACCTACCACCTGGCACCGGCCAAGGACCCCGGCCAGAGCGGCACACGGGAGCACCACCGGCAGCAGGTCGCCACGCCTCTCCACAACCCCGACGCCTACCGTCCGGCCGATCAGCCCGGTCCAGCAGCCGGGGCCCCGCCGGGACTGAGCACCATGCCTCTTTGGCACAGCGCCATTCCCGGCGACAGTCAGCCTCCGGCCTATCCGCCCCCGGTCTCGCACGGCGACGACAGCACCGGCACTTCCGGCTACGTCCCGCCCGGTTCCCCCGGCATGGACCGCACCCCGGTGCAGTTCGGGCCCAGCGGCTCTACTTCCGGCTACGCTCCCGGCGGTTCCGGCGGCTACCACAATCCAGGCCAGCTCACCGGCATGCCCGGGTCCTTCGGACCCATCGGCGGAACGGGAACACCCAGTACCGGCGGCAGCCGGCCCGGCACGTCCGCGCGCGGCGGCGGACCTAGCGGCCCCGGCGAGGCAGGGAAGTCGACCGGAGCCAACCGGTTCGGCGAGCCGGAGCGCGGGATGCGCGGCGGACCGGGCACCGGTGCGCCCGGAGCCAAAGGAACCAACGGCATGCCCATGGCAGGCGGCGCGGGAAAAGGCGGCAAAGGCGAAGAGGACGAGGAGAAGAAAGCCGCGTCCTACTTGCAGGAAGCCGACCCGAACTCGTTGTTCGGCTACGACGGCAGAGCGACGCCGCCGGTAATCGGCGAATAGACAGCATCGAACGGCAGTGGGGGGGACAACAACGTGATGCTGCTCGACGCCCCGGTGACCGTCCCGCGCCTGGCGGTCGCGAAAGCCTGGGAATGGGAACAGATCGGCCCGGCACATCCGGTTCTGGGCGTCGTCGACGTGTGGGTCGAAAAAGACGCCGCCATGCGCTTGGATGCCCTGACCCGTCAGGTTCTGGCCGAGCCCGGCTTCTTCGACTTGCGTGCCGACAGGATCACCGCGGAATTCCGCGACCTGATGCTGGCAGTCGCCAACGCCGAGGCGGAATGCTACGGCTGGTCCAGCAGCGGAGACCGGGACCGCGCGACGCTCGCGGTCCGCTCCGGCCGCAACGCCGTCCTCGTCATCGTTGAGGACGAACTGCTGACTTTGACGACGATCGGCGCGAACCAGCTGATCCGCGCGGTCGTCGAACAATTGCCGGATTTCCCAGCCGCCACGATCACCGAATTCACCGTCCCCAAAGCCGAATACGACCAGGGCCGGGCCAGCGACTCGTACACATTGGACACCAGCAGCGACTACACCCGCACTTCCCCCGGGGACCGGCTCCGCACCTTGATGGAGTCGCGAAGGGCCGCCAGCCACCAGTTGTTCGTCGCCGCCCGGCCCAGCGGCACCCGTAGCGCCAGCATGCCGTTGACCGCGGTGGACAGCCTCGACCACGGCAGAGTCCTCACCTACCTGCTGGACGGACCGCACGGCGACGTCGCCATCGCCTGCGGCCCCGGTACCGCCGATTACCTCACCAGCGCCCTCGAAAACACCCTCGGTTCGCTCCGCGGCTGATCAGGCAGAGAAGCACTCTTAGGCCACTGCCTAGTCTTTCCGCCAACCAGGGTCCCCGAAAGCGTCCGCCAGCTCATCCGCGCGGCAAGACTCCCCGCAATGCGCACCCAGCGCCAGCTCAGCCCCGGCGTCCCGCCAGAACCGCGCCTGCTCGGCGGTGGTCAAACCGTCCACGATGACCTCCGCCCCGACCCGGTGCGCCAAGCTCGGCAACTCCCGGAACAGGTCGACCACCGGCGAGTCCGGCGCGACCCCGTCCAGCAGCCCGCAGTCCAGCCGCACGCCGTACACCGGCAGGTCGACCAGCGCGGCCAGCGCGCCGTCGCCCAGCCCGCTGACGCTGATCACCGGCCGCACTCCCAGGCCGGACAGTTCCCGCAGGTTGTCCCTGGACTCGCCGAGGTCGGCGGCCAGGGCCAGCATGGGCAGTTCGACCAGCAGCCGCTCGGCCGGGAAGCGCGTCTCCTCCAGCACGCCGACCACCCGGGTGAGCAGATCCGTATCGGCCGCCTGGTGCGGGCTCAGACTGACCAGCAGCCGCAGGTCGCGGTCGAGCCGTTGCCGCCACCAGCCGACCTGTTCGCAGGCGGTGTTCAGCAGCCATTCGCCGATCGGCAGCATCAGCCCGGTGGTCTCGGCCAGGCTGCGGCAGCGCTCGTCGGACAGCGCGCCCGCCCCGGGCGGATCCCAGCTGAGCAGCACTTCCACCCCGTGCACCGCGCCGTCGGCCAGGCGCATCAGCGGCCGGTACCGCTCTTGGACATCCCCGTGCTCGAAGGCGCCCGGCATGACCGCGGCCAGCTCGTCGGTCTTGCGGTCCATCCGGTTCTGCTCGGGATGCGACAGCTCCCACTGCCCGTGCCCGTTGGCTTTGGCCCGGCGCAGTGCCTGGTGGGACTCGCGCAGCAGATCGGCGGCGTCGCGGCCGTCGGCGGTCCGGCTGACCACGCCGACGCTGATCGACAGGGCCAGCCCGTGTCCGTCCACATAGGTCGGTTCGGCCAGCTCCTGGCGCAGCTCGCGCACCAAGCACCCCGGCGGCGGGGTGTCTGGCGCGTTCTCCACCAGCACCGCGAACTCCGCGTCCCCGAACCGCGAGAGAAGGGCTTTCTCCTTGGCCAGCACGGACTTCAGCCGCCGCGCCACGGTGACCAGCAGCTGTTCGGCCGCGCGCTCGCCGAGGCCGTTGCGCACCACCGCGAAAGCGTCCAGCTCCAGCCGCAGGAGCGTCACGCCCAGCTCCGGGTCGGCCTCGCCCAGCGCAGTCTCCATCCGTGTGCTGAAACACTGCCGGTTGGGCAGGCCGGTGAGCACGTCGTGCAGGGCCTGCCGGCTGATTTCGTTCTGCAGCAGGAACAACTCGGTGCCGTCCTCGACCACGGTGACGAAGTGGCTGGGCTCGTCCCCGGCACCGCGCAGCAGCGAAGCGGTCAACGACACCGAAACCGCCTCGCCGTCGTGATGCAGCAGCCGCTGCGACTGCTTGATCCGCTCGACCTTGCCCGCCAGCAGCGCGCGGTAGTCCTCGCGCAGAACGGGCACGTAGTCGGGATGTACCAGCTCGAACAGGTCGCATCCGGTCAGCTCGTCCGGAGCGCGCCCGAGTATCACGCCCGCCGCGGCGTTCACGGTGACCAGCGTGCCGTCGAGATCGGCGACCAGGATGCCGCTCGCCGACGACGTAGCGACCTCGTCGAATCGCGCCTGCGCGGTCCGCAGCTCGTACTTGGCGTCCCGCACGGCCTTGAGCAGGGACATCTTCAGGCTTTCCTGCTGGGCCAAGGTGGCACGCTGCGCGGCCGCCGCCACGCTCGCGGCCAGCGTGCCGAGCACGCCCACGACACGTTCGGCGATCTTTTCGACGGGCTGGAACTCGGGCAGCGCGAGCAGGCCCTTGCCCAATACGCCCATCGTGGCAGTGAGCGCCTGCCCGCCCGCGCAATTCAGCTCGACCAGCCGAGTGCCCGCGGCCTCCAGCGAACCGGTACTGCCTGGCGGGTTCCCGGGCCCGCTCTCGTGCACCTCGGTGCACAAGTCGTCCAGCAGCGCGGCCAGCTCGGTCTCGAAACTGTTGTGCGCCAACGGAACGTAGCCGGTCCCGCCCAGCAAGTAGGCCCACTTGCGCGCGAGCAGGACGCGTTCGCGGCGCCCGTCTTCGGACGGCTCCGGGAGCAAGGATCTTCCGGGCTCGGTCACGGGCTCACGACTTCCGCGCCACGCCTGCGTAGATCAGTTCGTTCCACACCGGGTCCTCGGCGATGTCGGTGGGTCCGGCCGGTCGCCAGTTGCCACAGCCCACCAGGCCCGGCTCGACCAGCGCCAAGTCCCCGAGCAGGCCCAAGACCTGGTCGTGGGGACGATCGTACGGCACCTCGCCGCGCCGATCGGCCAACCGGCCGGTGGCCTCGGCGATCACGTCCGGGTGCGCGTCGGACGTGAGGTGGGTGAAGGCGACCAAGCTGCCCGGGGCCAGGGGTTCCTGATAGGCGCGCACCACCCCGGCCGGGTCGTCCTCGTCCGGGATCCAGTGCAGCAGCATGATGCACAGCAGGCCCACCGGCTCGGAGAAGTCGATCAGCCGCCGGACCTCCGAGCTGCCCAGCACCCCGGCCACGTCGCGCACGTCCGTGTGCAGGACCGCGGTGCGGTCGTTGCCCGCCAGCAGCAGTTCGCTGTGCGCGACCGCCACCGCGTCCTTGTCGACGTAGACCACCCGGGCCTCGGGGTCCTCCAGCTGGGCGATCTCGTGCACGTTGCCCACGGTGGGGATGCCCGCGCCCAAGTCGAGGAACTGACGGATGCCCCGCGCGAGCATGAAGCGCACCGCGCGGCCGAGGAACGCGCGGTTGAGCCGCGCCGACTGCCGGACCCAGGGCAAGGTCCGCTCGATGTAGTCCGCGGTGGTGCGGTCCGTCTCGAAGTTGTGTCTGCCGCCGAGCCAGTAATCGTACACTCGGGCGATATTCGGTGAACTCGTGTCTATTCCGGCCGGGACCCAGTCCCGTGTACCCGCCATCGGCCACCTCATCGATTTGGGAGCCGGAACAGCATACTCACCCCGGCGGCGATGCCTTAATCCGTCAATCGTGGGCGGGGTGCTACCCATTCGGGCGCTGCCGGCGCGGCTGAATGGCGCGTAACGTAGCGGCCTTCCCGATTCCCCCCTATGCCAAGGAGTTCTCGTGTCGGTCCGGGCGGCACCCGGACGGTGGCCCCTGCTGGGACACACACCCGCACTGGTCCGCCGTCCCATCCCATTCACCGCCGGACTGCGGGAACACGGCGATGTGGTCACGCTGTTTCTGGGTCGGCTCCACACTTATTTCGTCACGAATCCGGAAATTATTCACCGCGTATTAGTCACGAACGGCTCGAGTTTCGGAAGCGGGTTCATGTTCCGCAAATTCCGCCCGTACGTGGGCAACGGCCTGGCCCTGTCCGACGAGCCCTTCCACCGCAGGCAGCGCAAGCTGATGCTGCCCGCCTTCGGTCAGCAGCACCTGCGCCGCTACGCCGAGAACTGGGTCCGGGCGACCACCGCGCTGGCCGAGTCCTGGCGGCCGGGCGAGGTGCGACAGATCGACGCGGACATGCAGGCCCTGGCCATGACCAACGTGGGCGAGGCGCTGTTCGGCACCGAACTGGGCGAGGAGGCGATCCGCGAGGCCCGCCGCTCGATCCCGCTGATCATTCAGCTGGGCATGTACCGGGTGCTCTCCCCGGGCTTCGCGGAGAAGCTGCCGTTCAACCGCCGCTTCGACCAGGCCATCGCGCGTATGAAGGCCGTGGTGCAGGAGCTGATGGCGAGCCGCGACGCCGACACCGATCACGGTGACCTGCTGTCCACGCTGCTGCTGGCCAGGGACGCCGAGACCGGGGAGCGGATGACCCGGGAGCAGGTACACGACGAGGTGATGACCCTGCTCACCGCGGGCACCGAGACCACTGCGCTGATCCTGGCCTGGACCTGCCACGAGTTGGGGCGCGATCCCGCCCTGGCCGAACGGGTGCGGGCCGAGGCGGACCAGGTGCTGGGCGGGCGCCCGGCGACCTTCGACGACTTGCCCGCGCTGGTCTGCACCGGGCACGTGGTCAGCGAGGTGCTGCGGATGTACGCGCTGTGGATCCTGATGCGCCGGACCGAACAGGAGATCGACCTCGGCCCGGTGCGGCTGCGGCCCGGCGACGAGGTGATGTTCAGCCCGCTCACCATGCACACCGACCCCCGGTACTGGGATCACCCGGAAGTATTCGATCCGGACCGCTGGTCCACCGAGCGGGTGCGGTCGCTGCCGCCGGGGGTGTTCATTCCGTTCGGCAACGGGATCCGGCAGTGCATCGGCCGCCTGTTCGCGCAAGCCGAGGTGGTCCTCGGGGTGGCCACGATTTTCGCGCGGTGGCGCTTAGAACCCACCGGCCCGGTCCGGGTCCGGTACACCACCATCGCCTACCCGCGTGGCATGCCGATGACAGTACGTCCGAGGAATTAGTCGCTCTCACAACGGAATATGGAGTTTTTGTGCGTTTGCTCTTGCGCCGCGCCGCCGTCGCGGCGGTGGCTCTGCTGTGCGCCGGTACGGTGCTCGCCCCAGCACAGGCGTCCGCCGAAGAGGCGGTCTGCCAGGATCTGACCATCCCCGTGTCACTGGTGGACCTACCACCGCTCGGGCTCACCGACCAGACCATGTACGGCAGGCTGTGCGTCCCGCCGGGCGGCAGCCACACCCTGCAGGTGCTGGTGCCCGGCGGTACCTACAACTCGACCTACTACGACCCGCCCGGCCTTCCGGACACCCAATCGTTCCGCAAGGCGGTGAACAACGCCGGGTACGCCACCCTCGCGGTGGACCGGGTCGGTTCAGGGCGCAGCTCCAAGCCGCCGAGCGCGCTGCTGACCGCGAGCAGCCAGGCCAACGCGGTGCACCACGCCATCCAGGCGATGCGGACGGGCGCTGTGGGACCGCGGTTCGACAAGATCGTCCTCGTCGGGCACTCGCTCGGATCGGCCACCACGATCATCGAGGCGGCCACCTTCCACGACGTGGACGGCATGGTGGTCACCGGGTTCACCCACCGGCTCGCCCCGCTGACGGTGTCGCCCACGGTGGCCGCGGTGATCCCCGCGGCGCTGGACGAGAAGATGTCCAAGGTCGTCGGGCTGGACCCGGAGTACCTGACCACGGCGGACGGCACGCGATACGCCGCTTTCCACAATCCTGGGCCGTTCAACCAGCAGGTCATCGACGAGGACGAGGCGAACAAAGACCTGGTCACGGCCGGTGAGCTCGTGGACGCCGCCCTGCTCGGCATTGTGCTGCCCTACAGCAGGCAGATCAACGTGCCGGTGCTGGTGGCCATGGGCGAGGAGGACGGTGTGTTCTGCGGCCCGCTGGCCAGCGACTGCTCCAGCGCGGAAAGCCTGCGGCAAGGCGAGGCCGCGTACTACTCGCCCGAAGCGAACCTGCGCACGTTCGTGCTGCCAGGCTATGGGCACTCGATCAACTACGCGTCCAACGCACCGCTGCTGCACGACGCGGTGACCAGCTGGACGAACGAAATGGTCGGCCAGTAACGCATTCTGTTTGAGCATTGCCCGTCCGGCTCCGCATGACCGGAGCCGGACGGGCAGAAAGCTCTCACGACATTCCGGAACTTGGCGGAACTGCTGCGTTCTATCGCCTGCCGCTGCCCGCGTCCTGATCGGCGTCGTCACCTGGGGCGGCTGCTGTACTTTGCTGCTGTACAACACGAAAAAGGCCCTTTCCGGATGCCGGAAAGGGCCTTGATTCACTGTGGAGCTGAGGGGAATCGAACCCCTGACCTTCTCGATGCGAACGAGACGCGCTACCAACTGCGCTACAGCCCCTAGGAGCGTGAGCCCCTGTCGTTCAGTGCTTGGAAAGCTTAGCAGCGCCCTCCAGGCACCGAACAGCGGGGGTCACTCTCCGACGGCCCGGCGGTAGGGGCCCGCAGTGGGCTCGGCGAGTTCCTCGAATGCGGGGTCCTCGTCGTCCAGGTCGACCACGACGGCCTGGCGGCGAATGCGGGACATCGGGGACGGCTTGCGCTCCACGATGTCGCGCGGCACCTCGGGTGCGACGACCTCGACGTCCTCTTCTTCCTCCTCGAAAGAGTCGTACGCCTCGGGAGAAGGAGCAGGGGCCGTCGTCGAGTAGCGGGCCATCCGGCGCTGCCGGATTTCGTTCTCGATGCGGACCTGACGGCGGAGGTACACGAGGTAGCCGACGAGAGCGACGTCGACCGCGGCGTGTGCCCACCACGCAAGGGAGAGCGCGAATCCGGCGATCACGGCCGTCACGACGGCGGCGATCAGCAGGATCACGACTATCCGCTGACGGAACGCGTACTTGGCCTTGGCCGCGATCTCCGCCGCTTCCGGGTCGAAGCCGCCTCGGCCGGGCCGGTAGCTGCGGCGTTCGCGGCGCGGCGCGGCGGCACGTTCGGCGCGCGCGGGCTGCGGGAGCGGCTCCGGCTCGGGTTCGGGCTCTTCGTCCAGGTCAGCGTCGAGTTCCGCCTCGAGTTCGGCGAGATCGTCCTCCACCGAAGGCTTCGCATTGTCGGACACGGCGTCGTCCTCCTGTCCCTCGTTGCGAGCACTGCCCCTTCGCACTACCCGGGCGGCCAGCGCGGAGGTTGGCGTCCGCGCGACTTGCTGGCGTTTGCGAGCCACCATGGGCACGAGAACGACGAGCCATGCCGCGGCGAGCGCGACGATGATCACCGAACTGGGCATCTCCCGTCACCTCCCCCGATCCTCTGCTGTAGTCACGCTAGCCACAACAGTCACACAGGAGGCGCAGACTCGCCGGGTTCGATCACGAAAATGCATCACCGCATTAGGTGAATCTCACAGGATGTGGTAACGCGTGATCATGCTGGGACGCGTAGTCACCGTCAGGCCAGGTCGGCGCGCCCGGAGGCCACCAGTCGGGACACCAGGCCGTCGCCGGTCTCTTCTTTCGTCACGGCGAAACACAGGTGGTCACGCCATGCGCCAGCGACGTCGAGGTACCGCTCGAACAGCCCTTCCTGCCGATATCCGGCCTTCGTGAGCACGCGGATGCTGGCGTTGTTCTCCGGGCGCACGGTCGCTTCCAGCCGGTGCAGGCCGGCGACATCGAAAGCGTGATCTGTCACGAGCGCGACGGCCGCCGTGGCCACGCCGCCCCGGACGATCTCGGACGACACCCAGTACCCGATCCAGGCCGACCGGAGTGCGGCTCGGATCACGTTACCGACAGTGATCTGCCCGGCGAACTTTCCGTCCACCGTGATCGTGAACGGCAGGCACTGGCCCCGCCGCGCCAGCCCGCGCAGCGCTGCCCACTGCGACGGCCACGACCAGAACGCGTTGCGGTCGGCCCATGGCCCGATCCCGGTCGGTTCCCACTCCTCGAGGTGCTCGCGGTCGCGCAGCCGGACGCGGCTCCACTCGCCCGCGTCGCGCAGCCGCGCCGGGCGCACGGCGAGCACGCCTGCCGGGATCCGCAGCGGGCCGAGCGTGGCGGGCCAGCCCGGGTGCCGGTTTTCGACCGAGTCGGCGAGTGCGGCCACGGATCAGGCGCGTTGGGCGAGGAAGGTGACCTTGACCTGGTCGCCCGCGGCCACCTCGGTGAGATCCTCTTCGACGGTGATGAGGCAGTTGGCCTCGGCCAGCGACGCGAGCAGGTGCGCGCCCGACGTGCCGAGCGGCTGCACCAGGTACTCGCCGTTCGCTTCGTCGCGCAGCAGCTGGCCGCGCAGGTAGCCGCGACGGCCCTTCGTCGAGGTGATCGACGACAGCAGCCGCGCCCCGACCACCCGGCGGTGCGGGTTGCGGGTGCCGCGGGCGGTGCGGATCAGCGGCCGCACCAGCACCTCGAACACCACGAGCGCGCTCATCGGATTGCCCGGGATGAGGAACGTCGGCACCGAATCCGGGCCGAGCCTGCCGAAGCCCTGCACCGAACCGGGGTGCATCGCGACCCTGGTCAGGTCGATGTGCCCGAGGTCGGACAGCGCGGCGTGCACCTCGTCGCCGGAAGACCCGCCGGCCCCGCCCGCGACGACCACGATCTCGGACATCAGCAGCCGTCCTTCGACGACCTCGCGCAGCCGCTTCGGGTCGCCCGGCACGATGCCGACCCGGCTCACCTCGGCGCCGGCGTCGCGCGCGGCCGCGGCCAGCGCGTACGAGTTGACGTCGTAGACCTGGCCGACCGACGGCGTGCGGTCGATGTCCACCAACTCGTCGCCGACCGACACGATCGACACCCGAGGCCGCGGGTAGACCAGCACCTTCGCGCGGCCGACCGCGGCCAGCAGCCCGACCTGCGCGGAGCCGATGGTGTCGCCCTTGCGCACCGCGACATCGCCGATCTGCACGTCCTCGCCGGCCCGGCGCACATAGCCGGCGGACGGCACGGACCTGGTCACGGTGACCTTGGCCTGGTGGCCGTCGGTGTAAGCGGTCGGGACCACGGCGTCGGCGAGCGTGGGCAGCGGCGCGCCGGTGTCGACGCGCACCGCCTGGCCCGGCTGCAACCGGCGCGGCTGCCGCGAGCCAGCCGGGATTTCGCCGACGACCGGCAGTTGGACCGGTTCCTGTCCGGCGGTGCGCACGTCGACGCTCCGCACCGCGTATCCGTCCACCGCGGCCTGGTCGAACCCGGGCAGCGCGTGCTCGGCGACCACTTCCTCCGCGCAGAGCAGGCCCTGCGCTTCGGAGATCGCGACGCGAACCGGGCGCGGGCGCACGGCGGCGTCGAGGGTCAGCGCGATCTGCTCGTCGACCGAGCGGAAGTCTCCGGATTCTTCCGTCGGGACAAGGATTTCCGCCGTTTCCGCCGCTGCGACGGCCTGCACCGCCGGTTCGGTCGCCGCGCCTTCTTCGGTCGGGGTGGCGGGGGTGGAATCGAGGGAGTCCGTCATGGGCGATCGTTTCCGATCCGTTCGGTCAGCCAGGCGCGCAGCGACGGCCCGTAGTCCGGGTCCTCGAGCGCGAAATCGACAGCGGCACGGAGGAATCCGCCCGGGTTGCCCAGGTCGTGCCGCCCGCCGCGGTGGACGACGATGTGCACGGGGTGCCCCTCCTGGATCAGGAGCGCGACGGCGTCGGTGAGCTGCAGTTCGCCGCCCGCGCCGGGCTCGATCCGGCGCAGCGCGTCGAAAATCGCCCGGTCGAGCAGGTACCGCCCGGCCGCGGCGTAGGTCGACGGCGCGTCCTCCGGCTTGGGCTTCTCGACCATGCCGTGGACCTGCTTGACGTCCGGGTCGTCCGTGTCGGTGACGTCGAAGACGCCGTACGGGGAGATCTGCTCCTTCGGGATGTCGAAGGCGCAGAGCACGCTTCCGCCGTGCTGGGCGCGGACGGCCGACATCCGGTCGAGGACCCCGGCGGGCAACACGAGGTCGTCGGGCAGGAGCACGGCGACGGCGGTGTCCTCGTCGGTCAGGTTCGGCTCGGCCTGCGCGACCGCGTGCCCGAGCCCGAGTGCCTGTTCCTGGATCGCGACCTCGACGTCCAGCAGTTCCGGCGCACGGCGGACCTTCGCCAGCAGCTCGGTCTTGCCCTTTTCCTCGAGCGTCTTCTCCAGGTCCGGCTTCGCCTCGAAGTACCGGACTACGGATTCCTTGCCCGGCGAGGTGACGATCACCAGCCGCTTCGCCCCCGCACTCGCCGCCTCGGTCGCGACGATCTCGATCCCCGGCGTGTCGACCACCGGCAGCAGCTCTTTGGGCACCGCTTTCGTGGTCGGCAGGAATCGCGTGCCGAGGCCTGCGGCAGGCACGATGGCGGTTCTGAAGGTCTGGGTGGTTGAGGCGCCCGTCATGGGCGCAAAGCCTAACCTGGTCTCATGCACGAGCCGGGCAATGAGACCCCGAGCAAGGCGGAGTGGCGGACACGAATCCTTCGCGCCCGCGCCGAACTGCCCCCCGAAGCCCATGCTCGCGAGGCAGCCGCCCTGGCGACCGCGGCGTCGTCGATCCACGCGGAAACGGTGTGCGCGTACCTCCCTTTCGGCACTGAGCCCGGCCAAATCTCCCTGGTGAACGCCCTGGCCGCGCGTGTTCTGCTGCCCGTCATCCCGGACACTCCCGGTCCGCTCGACTGGGCCGAGTACACCGGCCCGGACGCTCTGATCCCCGGCCGCCTCCGCGGCGTCCTGGAACCGTCAGGCCCACGACTGGGCATCAGCGCGGTGGCCTCGGCACAGGTGCTGCTGATCCCAGCCCTGGTCGTCGACCGCCACGGCACCCGCCTCGGCCGCGGAGCCGGCTACTACGACCGCACCCTGACCGCCGCGGCCGACACCGCCCGCGTGGCTGTGGTGCGCGCAGAGGAGGTCGTCGACCACCTCCCGGCCGAACCCCACGACGTGCCCATGACGGCCGTCCTGACGCCCTCCGGCCTCATTCAGCTGCCGACCGCCGCTGCCGCTCGGTGAGGCAAGTGGTCACGACCACCCGACCGGGCCGCCGGGTTCGGCGCTGCCGCTTCGGTGAGGCAAGTGGTCTTGACCACTCGAACAGGTATGTCGGGTTCGGTGTCGCCGCCCGGTGAGGCAAGTGGCCACGACCACTCGACCGGGCCGCGCCGGGTTCGGTGCCGCCGCCCGAACCGAATGACCGCCGTCATGGCCCGCTGGCCAGCTGCCCAGTCGCCCGCTGGCCAGGTGCCCAGTCGGAGGCCCCGGCTGATAGCGCCACCCGGTCGAAGACCCCAGCCGACAAACTGCCGTCCGCCTGAAGACCCCCAGCCGATGGCCGCTACGACGGCCCCCGCTGCCGACCAGCGCCCGAACCGAAGCGCCGTCCGCGGACGCCCAGCAAGAGCCACCTCGCCAGCCTCAGCCGACACCCGGCATCCACAACCGCCCGGCACTGAGCCACCAGCTCCGACCAGGTCACTCGCGCCGCGCACGGTCAGCCGGACACGTCGCCAGCTCCGCCCGCCTCATTCACCTCAGCGTTCACCCACGAACCACCCAACCTCCCAAATCACCGAAACCACGCATCAACCCGTAATCCACACCGGCAACCACACCCGCAGCTGCCCAAACCGGCGCACTTCGAGCCGCCCACAAGCACCGCCCAGGCCCCGCCAACCGACCCAGCGACGGCCCAACCGACCGGACCAGCCGCGGTCCAGCCACCGAGCCGCACCCGCCCAGGACGTCCTGAACAGCGCCAACCCGCCGCTACCCCTTCCGCCGCAGCACTGTGAGCAAGGGGTAATTGCGCTGAGGGAATGTCGTCCAGCACAATTGGGTTAGCACTCTTGTAGGTCGAGTGCCAGTGCATGAAGGAGCTTCAGTGCCCACGTACCAGTACGCCTGCAAGGAATGCGACCACCGCTTCGAAGCGGTGCAGTCCTTCTCCGACCCCAGCCTGACCGTCTGCCCGCAGTGCTCCGGTCCACTGCGCAAGGTCTTCAGCTCGGTCGGCGTGGTCTTCAAGGGCAGCGGGTTCTACCGCACGGATTCGCGTGAATCGAGCAAGTCGAGCACTTCCGCGACTCCGGCCAAGACCGAGAGCGCCAAGTCCGACTCGTCGTCCACCACCTCCTCTTCGTCGACGTCTTCTTCGTCCTCGAACACATCGTCCACGACGAGCACGACGAAAACGGCTTCCACGCCCTCCTGACCCCCGAGTTATCCACAAGGGGCCAGTTGTCCACAGGTTCGCGAATCGACCCTTTCGGCCGGTTCGCGACGTCCTTAACGTCGGATTCGTGCGGCATCCCGTCGCATCGGAACCGACGAGGGGACAACCGTGAACACCTTGCTCAGCCGCCTTCCCGCGCTGCCTGACGTCCGTCTGCCGCGCGGTCGGCGAGCCCGGATGCTCCGCCGGTGTCTCGCGGCGGCCTTGCTCTTGGCCGGCCTGCTCGTCCTGTTCCTCCCGCCCTCCGCACGGGGCGCACCCGCCACCACAACGGTGGTCTCCGCACGCGATCTGCCCGCGGGCTCGGTCCTGGGCCCTGCTGACATGCGGACCGTCGCGCTGCCCGACGACCTCCGCCCGTCCGGTGCGTTATCGGCGTCCGACGCGGCGGTGGGGCGGCTGCTGTCCGGCGCGGCCCGGGCCGGCGAGCCCATCACCGACGTCCGGCTCCTCGGCAACAACCTCCCCGTAACGGGTGAACCCGGCGCGGTCACGGTCGCCGTCCGGCTCGCGGACGCGGCCGTCGCCGAGCTGCTTCAGCCGGGTCAGCGCGTCGACGTCGTCGCGGGCGCGGATACCACAAATTCCGCGTCTGTGCTGGCCAGAGGGGCCACGGTGGTCACCGTCCGACGTTCCGACGACGCCGGGAACCGCACTCTGGGTCCACCGCAGAAGGGTCCGCTGGTACTGCTCGCGCTGCCGGCGCAGGTTGCCACGCAGGTCGCTGCTTCCTCGCTCGAACGACCGGTAGCGGTTACTCTCCGCTAACCCGACCCTGTTCTGATGAGCGACGGCTGTCTCACGACGGCCAGACGCCCGTCCCGAATCCCCTGGGAGCAGCAGTGCTGAAAGGTTTCAAGGACTTTCTGATGCGCGGCAACGTCGTCGACCTCGCGGTCGCCGTCGTGATCGGCGCCGCGTTCACCGCGATCGTCACGGCGTTCACCAACGGCCTGATCAAGCCGTTGATCAACGCGCTCGGCGGCTCGGACGCGGCGAAAGGCCTCGGCTTCAACGTCCTGCACGGCAACGACTCGACGTTCATGGACTTCGGCGGCGTGATCAACGCGGCGATCAACTTCGTGATCGTCGCCGCGATCGTCTACTTCCTGATCGTCCTGCCAATGAAGCACGTCCAGGAGCGGCGCAAGCGCGGCGAGGAGAAGGGCCCGGCCGAGCCGACGGACGTCGAGCTGCTCACCGAAATCCGCGACTTGCTGCGCGCGCAGCAGGGCAACGGCTCCTCCAGCAGCGGCAACTGAGGGGTCAGCGATCGTGATGCGGGGGCCGGTTCTCGAGGTACCACGAATCCGGAGTGGTCTCCGGGCCCCGGCCCCGCTCATCGGACGTGGTCTCCGGCAGCACGTCGCCGAAGATCTCGTCGACCCGGCGGCGGCGCTGGGCCTCGGTCACGCGGGGACGTCGTTCTTCGTGCGGCATGGGTCCATCGTCCCACCTGTTGTTTGACAAGTGCAGAGAGATACCCGGCCGGGCTCAGACCTCTTCGAGGCCGGAGAGCTCGTCGATCACGTGCGGGACCAGCGAGGAAAGGGTCGCCATGCCGTCGCGCACAGCCGCGCGCGAACCGGCCAGGTTGACCACCAGCGTGCTGCCCGAGACGCCGGCCAGGCCGCGGGAGATCCCGGCGTCGACCGCGCCCGCTGCCAGTCCCGAGGCGCGCAGGGCTTCGCCGATGCCCGGGATCGGGCGGTCGAGAACGCCGGAGGTGGCGTCCGGTGTGCGGTCGCGCGGCGACACTCCGGTGCCGCCGACCGTGATCACCAGGTCCGCACCGCCGATCACCGCCGTGTTGAGCGCGTTGCGGATGCCCGCGGTCTCGGCCTCGACCACGACGACGCCGTCGACGATGAACCCGGCCTCCTCGAGCAGCTCGGTGACGAGCGGCCCGGAGGTGTCCTCGTGCTCCCCGTGCGCGACCCGGTCGTCCACAATCACCACGAGTGCCCGGCCCAGCCGCTGTGCGCTCCGTTCCATGCCGACACCGTATCCGGTTCCGGGCCCCCTTCGCCGCCGCGGGCCCGGTGATTTCTGACGATTCGGTGACGTGGTCCGCGCAGGCCGCGCGCGCCGCAGGGCAGGCGGCCTAACGTCGGCGAGGTGCGAGTGCTCCTCACCGGCGGCGCCGGGTTCATCGGGTCCCGGATCGCCGACCAGCTGGCCGACGACGGCGACGAGGTCGTCGTGCTGGACAACCTGCTGTCCACCGCGCACGGCTCCACCACGCCACCCGAATACACCCGGCGGCACCGCTTCCTGCGCGGTGACGTCACCGACACCGAGATCGTCGCCGAACTGCTCGACGGCGTCGACGCGGTCTGCCACCAGGCCGCAGTGGTCGGGCACGGAGTGGATCCCTCCGACGCGCCCTCGTACGCGCTGAACAACGACTACGGCACCGCTGTGCTGCTGGCCGCGATGCACGCGGCGAAGGTGCGCAAACTCGTGCTCGCCTCGTCGATGGTGGTCTACGGCGAGGGCCGTTACGCGTGTGCGGAGCACGGCGTCGTCCCACCGTCGCCTCGTCGGCAGTCCGATGTGGACGCCGGACGATTCGAACCCACCTGCCCGCACTGCGGTGCCGAGTTGGGCTGGCAACTCGTGCCCGAAAACGCGCCGCTGCTGCCTCGAAGCACGTACGCGGCAACCAAACTGGCGCAAGAACACCTCGCGGGCGCATGGGCACGGCAGACCGGCGGCACGGTCTGGGCGTTGCGCTACCACAACGTCTACGGCCCGCGGATGCCGCAGAACACGCCGTACGCCGGGGTGGCGTCCCTGTTCCGTTCGGCGCTGGAACGCGGCGAGGCGCCGACCGTGCTGGAGGACGGACGGCAGCAGCGGGATTTCGTGCACGTGGACGACGTGGCCCGAGCGAACGTCCTCGCGCTCCGGAGCGACGGTCCGGAGGCAGACCTCACGCCGCTGAACATCTGTTCCGGACAGCCGCACAGTGTCGGCGACCTGGCCCGGGAGCTGGCCCGCGCCTGCGGCGGGCCGGAGCCGCGGATAGTCGGCGGCGCGCGGCCGGCTGATGTCCGGCACGTGGTCGCTGACCCGGCCCGAGCACGGGAGCTGCTCGGATTCCGGGCGGAAACGTCCTTCGCGGACGGCATCGCCGCGTTCGCCACCGCGGAGCTCCGCGCACCCGTCACCCGATGAGGTGAAGATCACTTTCCGGAATGAATCGGCCGTACCGGATCTTGATGTTGGGCATGCGTTCCATCGTGGTGGGGGACATCGAAATCCACGCACTGACCGACGGACGGCTGCAGCTGCCGTCGTCGTTCTTTCCGGGACTCCTGGGCAAGCGCTCGGCACCGAGCACCGTGCCCGTGGTCCTTGGCGCATTCCTGATCCGGACGAGCGGCCGCACCGTGCTGGTCGACGCTGGTTTCGGTCCGCGTCCGACCGGTGAGCCGCACCTGCCGCAGCACTCCAAAGAGCAACTGCACCCGGTCGTCAGCGCCGCCGAAACCGAGCACACCGGAAGCTTGCCCGAGGCGCTCGCCGAAGCCGGGGTGGCCCGCGAAGACATCGACACCGTGGTGCTGACTCATCTGCACGCCGACCACATCGGCTGGGTCGCGCCGAACGGCGAGCCGTACTTCCCGAACGCCGAAGTGCGGTACGGCGCGCCCGACTGGGCGGCGTTCGTCGAACCGGCGGGTCGGCACGACCGCGGCCGGGTAGCGCTGGAAGCCCTTCGCGCCCAGGGCAAACTGCGTCCGATGCTGGACGGCGAAACGGTCGCTCCAGGCGTCACCGTTCGGCATGCTCCCGGGCACACGCCGGGGCATCACGTGCTGGAAGTCGCGGATCAGGACCGTCGCGCCGTCCTGATCGGTGACGTGTTCCAGATTCCGGAGCAGATGGCCGATCCGACGATCGGTGCCGCGTCCGACGTCGATCCGGGGCAGGCGGAGCTGACCCGTCGTCGCTGGCTGGGCGAGGTGGCCGGCACCGGGACCATCGTCGCGGCGGCGCATTTCCCGGACGAGCCGTTCTTCCGGATCGCGGCCGACCGCACCGTGGAGCCGATCTCGGCCGTCGCCGCACCCTGACCGTCCACAATAGACAGTTCAGGACGCCGCCAACGGCAACCGCACCTCGAAGCGGCATCCTGGGCCGTGGTTCTGCACGCCGATCCGTCCTCGGTGTGCCTCCACCAGGCCCTTCGCGATCGCCAGGCCCAGTCCGCCGCCGCTGGTGGTGCCGCTGCGGTCGGGGGTGCGGGCTTGCGTGCCGCGGAAGGCGACGTCGAAGACCCGGCTGATCTCGTCGTCCGGAATTCCGCCGCAGCCGTCGTCTACGGCCAGCAGCGCCTGGTCGCCGTCGATGCCGAGCTGCACGGCGACCGTGCCGTCCGGCGGAGTGTGCCGGATGGCGTTGGACACGAGGTTCCGCACGATCCGCGCCAGCTCCGGATCGCTGCCGGACACCACCGGCCACGCCGACGCGTTTTCCAGCACCCGCACGCGTTTGCGGTCCGCCACCGGCGCCTGCGCGGCGACCGCGTCGCTCACCACGTCGCGCAGCGGGACCGCCGACATGCTCAGTTCTAGTGCTCCGGCGGTGATCCGGGACAGCTCGAACAAGTCGCCGACCATGCCGGACAGCCGGGTGGTCTCGCCGCTGATGCGCTGGGCGTAGTCGGCCACCTCAGCGCGCTCCGAGACCACGCCGTCGGCCAGTGCTTCCGCCATCGCCTGGATCCCGGCCAGCGGACTGCGAAGGTCGTGGCTGATCCACGCGACCAGTTCGCGACGCGACTTCTCCGCCGCGCGTTCGCGTTCTCGCGCCTCGCGTTCCCACACGCTGCGCCGCGCGATGACCCGGCCCAGCACCATCGCCGCTGGCACCGCGACTAGTGCCACGAGCAGGCACACGAGCAGTTCGGTGGTCAGGGCCTCGGTGAACATAAAACCGCTCACGCCGAGGATCCCGACCAGCATCGCGGCGATCGGCGTCAGCACGAGCGTGGTCATCGTGGTGGCCAGCGATCGGTGCCGCAGCAGGTAAAGCGCGAGCCCGCCCAACGCCGCCACGGGCAAGGCGAACAGCAAGGCGAGCGGAAGAATGTGCAGGATGTGGACGAACATGTCCCACGCTGACTCGCCCGAGCCGATCATGACTGTGTCCGGTCGTAGCGGTAGCCGACGCCCCACACTGTCGCGACGCGGATCGGTTTCGCCGGGTCACGCTCGATCTTCTCGCGCAGCCGCCGCACGTGGACGGTCACCGTGGACTGGTCGCCGAAGTCCCAGCCCCACACCTTCTCCAGCAGGTCAGCCCGGCTGAACGCGACGCCGGGGTGGGAGAGGAAGAACGCGAGGAGGTCGAACTCGCGTGTAGTCAGCGGCAGCACCGCGCCGTCGAGAGTCGCTTGGCGGGCGGTCATCTGGAGCCGGAGGTTGCCGTCCACCAGCTCAGCGGTGGGCGGCTCAGGCCGTGGCATCCGGGCCCGGCGCAGCACGGATGCCACGCGCAGCGTGAGTTCCTTGGGGCTGAACGGTTTGGTGACGTAGTCGTCGGCCCCCAGCTGCAGCCCGGCGATGCGGTTTTCCTCCTCGCCCAACGCGGTGAGCATGACGATCGGCACCTGGCTCGTCTGCCGCAGCCGCCGGCACACCTCCAGGCCGTTGAGGCCGGGCATCATCACGTCGAGCACCACCAGGTCCGGCACGCGCTCGGCGAATTGGGCGAGCGCCGCCGTGCCGTCGCCGGCCAGGTCGACGGTGAAACCGGCGGTTTCGAGGTAACGGCGGACGACGTCGCGCACCGTCTCGTCGTCGTCGACCACGAGCACGCGACCCGCTTGGTCTTCCATGCCTCACCTCACCAGTTCGTCAGCAGCAGGTGGTTGACTGCGAGCGCGACCACCGCCTGTCCGGCCAGCCACCAGCGGCGGTGGCACGCCGGAAGCAGCGCCGTGGCCGGGATCAGCCACGCGCCGAACGGTAGCCAGATCCGTTCTACCTCAGCCTTCGACAGGCCGGACGAATCGGCGAACACGATCGTGAGCACGGCCGCGATCACGATCAGCAGCACCGGATCGCGCAGGAGCGTCTTGCGAGACGGCAAGAAGACCGCCGAAGCCACTCCCCGGCGGGCAGCCGCGACCACTGCTGGCCCGCACGCGACCGCCACCGCGGCCAGGTCGGCCCACACCCAGTAGGAATACGGCCGCACTACCGCGACGCCCTGGTAGTAGCGCTCGACCACGAGGTGGTAGCCGTCGAACCACCAGAATCCGGCCAGGGCGAACACGGCGATCACTGCCAACGCGCCGAGGACAGCGGCTGCCGCGGCCCGCCATTGTCGGCCGAGCAACGCGACGGCCAGCGCGACCAAGCCGAGCAGGACGAGGCCGTAGGAGAGGAAGATGCCGAATCCGATGAGAATCCCGGCGGCCAATCCGGTGAGCCAGGCGTAACCACGGCGCTCACGGAAGCCCACCGACGCGAGGGCGATCAGTGCGATGCCGGTGGCGGTCACGCCAGCGAAGAGACCGTCAGCGGACACTCCCAGCCAGCTAGCACCTGGGCTGAGCACGGCGAACGGCAGCGCCGCGCGGGCTGCGTCGGGACGGCCGAGCAAGGCGATCGTCGCTGGTACCGCGACGGCGACCAGCGCGGCCACCAGCACCACGGCGGTCGACGCCCACGCACCGCCGTGGAGACCGAGCCGGTCGAGCCAGACGAAGACGAGCGTCGCGCCGGGCGGGTGTCCGGACACGTGGGTGGTCCACGAGTTCGGCTGGAAATCGAGGATGCGCGAGGAGAATTCGCGGAGGAAGCGCGGGATGTCCGTGATGCCGGGGACTTCGTGCAGGTACTCCTGCGGAGTGGTCAGCCGGCCGGTGAAGCCGCGGGTCCAGCCGTCCACCAAGGCGAGCGAGAAGATCCAGGCGAGGGACGCCAGGTAGCCAGCAGCCAGGGCGCGTCGCCATCGCAGCCGGGCGGCCAAGGCCGGGCCGTACAGGACGACGCCGGCGGCGATCAGGACGGCGAACACCGAGCCGGGACCGACGTGCGGCAGCCAATACGCGAACAGCGGCGGCGCGAACGCGTAGATCACCACGCCCGAGCCTGGCCGGTTGTAGTACACGCCAACGGCAGTCGCGGCGGCGATCACCACGAGGGTGACGCCGACCGTCACGAGATCACCGCGGAACCGGGGACGGACGGGAACCGGGGGCGGCGGCTCGGCGAGCCGGGCAGCCTTCGTCGACTCGCTCATCGCCGGTCACGATAACCCCGTCGGCGGTCGTTCGGCAGGTTTCCCGCGGATCCGTGAGAAGTCGGTAAGATCTTGACCGACGTCAGGATTTGGTAAGCACAGCAAGGGTTCTGCACTGTCCTTTCCAGACTTACCGTACGCCTCGTGAACGAATTCGGAGTGGACGTCGTCCTCCCCTGTCTCGACGAGGCGGCCGCACTGCCCGGCGTGCTCGCCGGCCTCCCGCCGGGGTATCGCGCGATCCTCGTGGACAACGGATCGAGCGACGGTTCTCCCGGCGTCGCGGCCGCGCACGGCGCGAAGGTCGTCGACGAGCCGCGGCGCGGTTACGGGGCCGCCGTCCACACCGGGCTGGAGAACGCGACCGCTGACATCGTCTGTTTCGCGGATGCGGACGGATCGCTCGATCTGGCCGAACTGCCTCGCCTGGTCGCCGCGGTCGCGGATGGCGCTGACCTCGCGGTCGGACGGCGGGTGCCGGTGTCCCGGGCGGCTTGGCCGTGGCACGCAAGAGCAGGCAATGCCGTCCTCTCACTGCTCTTGCGGTCTCGCGGGCTGCCAGTGCGAGACATCGCGCCGCTGCGGGCGGTGCGTCGCCGGGAGTTGCTGGCTCTCGGCGTTGCCGACCGGGCGTTCGGCTATCCGCTTGAGCTGCTGGTGAAGGCTCAGCGTGCGGGCTGGGTGGTCCAGGAATTCGACGTCGCTTACCGGGAACGGGCGCGGGGCACGAAATCGAAGGTGTCCGGTTCGGTGCGTGGCACGTTGCGTGCGGTGCGGGACTTCGGGCGGGTGTTGGTCCGATGAAGTTCTGCCTGCTTGTGGTCGCGAAAGCCCCGGTGCCGGGGTTCGCGAAGACTCGGTTGTGCCCGCCCGCGACCGCCGAACAGGCAGCGGAGATCGCCGCGGCTGCGCTGCTCGACACGTTGGACGCCGCGTTCGCCACGGACGGCGCGATCACCGTGGTGGCGATGACGGGCGACCTCGCGGCAGCGGCGCGGGGTGCCGAGATCGGTCGCGCATTGCGCAAGGCGACTGTGATTGCGCAGCGGGGCTGGGATTTCGGTACCCGGCTGGCCAACGCGCACTCCGACACCGCTGCGGTGCATGCCGGTTTGCCCGTGCTGCAGATCGGCATGGACACGCCGCAGGTCTCTCCCGCGTTGTTCGCGGCGGCGATCGAGCCGGTCGTCACCGGAGCCAGCCGCGCGGTGCTGGGCGACGCTGAAGACGGCGGTTGGTGGGGGCTTGGGCTCGCTGATCCGCGGCAGGCGCAAGTGCTCGCCGGAGTTCCGATGTCGCGTCCGGATACCGGGTTTCGCACCCGATCGGCGTTGGCGGATGCGGGGCTCCGGGCAGGCGAGCTGCCGACATTGTCCGATGTGGACACCATGGCGGACGCGGTGCGAGTGGCCGCGATCCGGCCCGGCGGCAGGTTCGCGGCCGCGGTCGACGCGGTGGGAGCGATGGCATGAAACTCGTGACCGGCCGGGAATTCGACCGCGGGCTTCTTGGCTATCGCTGCTGGCTGGAGTTGGCGAACGGTGGCCGCATCGAGCTTCCGGTCGGTCGTTGGGCGGACGGTTGCGACGCGGGCGACGCCGTCCTGCTCGACGCGTGCGAGGGTCCGACGCTCGACGTCGGCTGCGGACCTGGCCGTCTTACTGCCGCGTTGACGCGCCGAGGCGTGGTGACCCTTGGTGTGGACAGCTCGCCGGTTGCCGTGCGGCTGACTCGACGCCGTGGGGCGAGTGCGTTGCAGCGCAACGTTTTCGCTCGCTTGCCTGGCGAGGGACGATGGAATCACGTGTTGCTGGCCGACGGCAACATCGGGATCGGTGGCGATCCCGATGCGCTGCTGCGGCGAGTACGCGAGTTGCTCAAGCCCGACGGTGACGTGCTCGTCGAGTTGGAGGAGCCCGGCCACGGCGTACGCCGGGATCACGTCCGGCTGCGGCCGGATCCCGCGGACGGCCGGTGGTTCACGTGGGCATGGGTCGGCGTCGACGCCATCGCGGAAATCGCGGTACGGACTGGGTTCCGGGTTGTGTGGACGACCAGTCGCGGGCACCGCTGGTTCGCGAAGCTGGCACGCGCGTGAAACGCGGACGGCTAGCGGCCGCGTGGCGCGGACTCGATGCTCGGGTCACCGCGGCACAAGCCAAGATCGGCGAACGAGCCCGTGCCGTCGATCGCCGGGTCCCGAAGGCGGAGCAGTTCAAGGGCGGCGCGCACAGCGAGCGCGTAACGGCCCGGGTCGGCAGCCTGCTCGGGCTCGCGTTCCTGATCTGCTTCGTCACCGGGCTGTTGAGCCATTTGATCCAGCATCCGCCCGAGTGGTTCTTCTGGCCCAGCCGGCCCGTCTGGCTGTATCGGGTGACGCAGGGCGCGCACGTGCTGTCCGGGATCGCGGCGATTCCGTTGCTGCTGGCCAAACTGTGGAGCGTCTACCCGAAGCTGTTCGAGCGGCCACTAGTGCGTTCGGTGCCGCACGCGGTGGAGCGCCTGTCGATCCTTGCCCTCTCCGGGGCGGCGTTCTTCGAGCTGAGTTCGGGATTGCTGAACGTCGCGCAGAACTACCCGTGGAACTTCTACTTTCCGCAGGTGCACTACGCGGTGGCCTGGGTGGCGATCGGGTCGATCCTCGTGCACGTCGCGGTGAAGCTCCCGGTGATCCGGCGGGCGCTGACCCGGGAGAGTGCGCCGGTCGAGCCGTCTGGCCCGGGGTTGTCGCGCCGAGGATTCCTGACCACCACTGGGATCGCGACCGGAGTCGCGGTGTTGGCCACTGCGGGAGCGACGGTTCCCGCCCTGCGGAACGTGTCCGGGTTGTCGTGGCGCTCGGACAAAGGTTCGCAGAAGTTGCCGGTCAACCGCACGGCTGTGGCGGCTCAGGTGACGCGCGCCGCGCAGGATCCCGGGTGGCGGCTGTCCGTGGTGACGCCAGCGGGAACGCGGCAGTTCACGCTGGCCGAGTTGCGGGCGTTGCCGCAGACCACTGTGGACTTGCCGATCGCGTGCGTCGAGGGATGGAGCCAGATGGCGACGTGGCGCGGCATCTCGTTCCCGGACCTGTTGCGTGCGGCCGGCAGTTCGCCGGGGGTCGACGTGCGTGTGTCGTCGCTGGAGAAGACCGGGCTGTACGGCGTCAGCGTGCTGCCTGGCGAGCACACGGCCGACCCGCTCACGTTGCTGGCGCTGGAACTCAACGGCGAGGTGCTGAACCTCGACCACGGCTATCCGTGCCGCGTGATCGCGCCCAGCCGGCCGGGCGTGCTGCAGACGAAGTGGGTCGCGAAGCTGGAGGTGCAGTGAAGACCGCGCGGATTGTGCTGGCGTTGCCCGGATTAGCGGCGCTGGCGTACGGGGTTGTGCTGTTCCTCGACTACGCGGCACCGGCGTGGCCGGACAGCTTCACGACATTGCTGTGGCTCGGCGGTGGCCCGATCGTCAACGACGCGGTGTTCGCCCCGGTCGCGGGCGTGGTTGGCCTGCTGCTGGCGCGAATCCTGCCGAAGCCGTGGCGGGGGCCAGTGCAGGTTGGCGCGGCGCTGACGGCGGTGCTGGGCTTCGTGGCGTTCCCGCTGCTGTGGCGCACGTATGGCGTGCCGCCGAAACCTGGGCTGCACGACGGCAACGCGTGGCTGGGGCTGGTGGCGACGCTCGCGGTGGTGTGGGGTGCTGTCCTGGCGGCGGTGGTCGTCCGGATTGTCCGGGTCCGGTATCGCGCGGCACGGAAAATTCGGGCCCGCGAACTTAGTTGACCTGGGTTTTCTTCCGGTACCGGAATTTTCCCGCAGATTCGGCGTTTGGGACTTCAAGCGCGTGGGCACCTCACCGCACGCGGAGAGGCTCTCCGTGCCGAGTCGGAGGCGGCACGGAGAGCCTCTCCGTGTTTTCGTGCGCGAGCCGGTTTTCCGGCGCTGGTCAGTAAAACGGCCACGCGCGACCGGCTCGGATGCTCCGGTCGCGCGCGGCCTGCAAAGGTTCGGCCCCAAGCGCGGATAGGGGGTCGAGCCGTGGCTGGTCTCGGCCGCGCCACGGCGGCCGAGCGATTCTAGTTGGCCGGTACCGCCTGCCCGCCCAAAGTGACCTGCACCGTGCGCCCGCCGGCGAGGGTGAAGGTCGTCTGGTCGTTCGGGGCGCGTGTGCGGATCGCGGCGACGAGTGTGTTGGCGCTGTCGATGACGCGGTCGTCGATCTTGGTCACCACGTCACCGGACTTCAGGCCGGCCTTCTCCGCCGGGCTGCCCGGCGTGATGTCGCCGAGCTGGGCGCCGCCCTGGGGCGCGTCGGTGACCTTCGCGCCGATGAACGTCTGGGTCGCGTGCCCGGTCTTGATGATGTCCTGCGCGGTGCGGCGTGCCTGGTCGATCGGGATGGCGAAGCCGATGCCGACGTTGCCGCCCTCGCCGCCGCTGCCCTGGCCGCGGCCCGAGTTCGGGCTGTAGATGGCCGAGTTGATGCCGATGACCTGGCCGCTCATGTTCGACAGCGGGCCGCCCGAGTTGCCGGGGTTGATCGCGGCGTCGGTCTGGATCGCGTCCATCACCGTGGTCTGGTCGGTCTCGTCGCCGCCCGCCTGCACCGGGCGGTGCAGCGAGCTGACGATGCCCGAGGTGACCGTGCCGGTCAGCTCGTACGGCGAGCCGATGGCGACGACCTGCTGCCCGACCCGCAGGTCGTCGGACCGGCCCAGCTCGACCGGAGTCAGGTTGCCGACGCCGGACACCTTGACCACGGCGATGTCCGTGGTCGGGTCCCGGCCGACGACCTTCGCCGCGGCCTTCTTGCCGTCCTGGAACACGGCCTGGATCTGGCCGCCGTTCGCGGCGACCTGGACGACGTGGTTGTTGGTGAGGATGTAGCCGTCGCTGCTGAGCACGAAGCCGGAGCCCTCGCCCGCCGCGGTCCGGCCGGACACCTGCAGCTCGACGACGCTCGGCGACAGCTTCTGCGCCACCGATTCGACCGAGCCCGCGGGCACGTTGCCGGTCTGCTGCGCGGGTTTCGGCGCGTCGAGCGCGCTCACCGACGAACCGGATCCGCCGGTGAGGTAGCCGACGGTCCCGCCCGCCACGCCGCCGATCACGAGCGAGATGGCGGCGACGCTCGCGAGGAGCTTGCCCGCCGAACCCTTCTTCTCGCGCTGCGCGGGGACGCCGTACACCGCGGTTCCCGGTGCGCCGTAAGGGTTGGCCGGGGATCCGGCGGGCGGAGTCTGCGTCCCGCCGGGGTACTGGCTGCCGTACGGCTGACCCGCCGCGGGCTGCTGCTGAGCGCCGGGGAACTGCCCGCTCTGGGGCGCGCCGGCGGGCGACGCCGCCGCGCCTTGGGCCGACCACGGGTTCGGCATGCCTCCAGTCGGAGCAGCGCCGGTTCCGTACGCCGTGCCGCCGGCCGCGGCGGCACCGTACTGACCCGCAGGCGCTCCGTACGCGCCGGAAGCGTCACCGCTCGCCGTACCTGGGCCGGACGTCCCCGCCGAGCCCTCAGCGGCCGAACCGTACGCGGCAGTCGTGCCGGTCGCGCCGGGAACTTGCTGACCCGCGTCGCCGCCCGCCGGATCGGCTGACGGGGATTGGCTCGCTGGCTGAGCGGGGGTCTGCTGCCAAGCCGCCTGGCCTTCGGCGCCCGGCTGGGCACCCGGGTCCTGGCGACCCGCCGCGGAGTCGGGCGCGTGGGGGTCGTTCTCGGTCATGTCTTCACCTAAGCGGCTGGGCCTGAGAGGTTCCTGAGTCGAACCTGTGTTTCGTAGATGAGTATGCCGCGAGTTCCGGTCAGCCTGCCGCGCGAAGCCGTTCCGCGATCTGTTCCGGCGTGGCGTCGTTGATCCAGACCGCCATGCCCGACTCGGATCCGGCCAGGTACTTCAGCTTGTCCTTGGCCCGCAGCACGGAGAACAGCTCCAAATGGAGCCACGACAGTTCCCGGTCCCGCCGCACCGGCGCCTGGTGCCAGCCCGCGATGTAAGGCAGCGGCCGGTCGTACAGCGCGTCGCAGCGGCGCAGCACGTCCAGGTACACGCGGGAAAAGTCGTCGCGCTCGGCGTCGGTGAGCGCGGGGAGGTCCGGCACCTGCCGGTGCGGCACGATCTGGATGTGCACCGGCCACCGCGCGGCCGGCGGCACGAAAGCCGTCCAGTGCTCGCCCGTGGCGATCACGCGCTCGCCGGATTTCTGTTCCGCCGCCAGCACGTCGCCGAGCACCGACCCGCCGTGTTCGCGCGCGACCGCCAGCATCCGCTCGGTCTTCGGCGTGACGAACGGATAGCCGTAGATCTGGCCGTGCGGATGCGAGAGCGTGACGCCGATTTCCTCGCCGCGGTTCTCGAAGGGGAAGACCTGCTCGACGCCGGGCGTCCGCGCGAGCGCGGCCGTGCGGTCAGCCCAGGCGTCCACCACGAGGCGCACCTGTTCCGGAGTCAACCGGGAGAACGCGCCGTCGTGGTCGCTGGTGAAGCACACGACCTCGCAGCGGCCGAGGCCCGGCGCGGTCGGCACCAGACCCAAGCCGTCCACAGTGGACGGATCGCCGGTCGCCTGCTGCGAGAACGACGGGAACCGGTTCTCGAACACGACGACGTCGTAGTCGGCCTCGGGGATCTCGCTCGGCTTGCCCGGCCGGGTCGGGCAGAGCGGGCAGAGGTCGGCGGGCGGCTTGTACGTGCGCGTCTGGCGATGTGCCGCCATCGCGACCCATTCGCCGGTCAGCGGGTCACGGCGGATCTCCGAGGCCGCCGCGACGGGCGGCAGGTCGCGGGTGTCCGCGGCGAGCCGCTCGTGGGCGTCGGTGTGGTCGAAATAGATGATCTCCCGGCCGTCGGCCAGGTGCGCCACAGTGCGTTTCACGCTTCTTCTGCCTCGAGGTTCTCCGCCGTTTCGGCGATCATGAGTTCTCCGACCCGCTCCGCGAGGTCTTCCCGCGCGCGGTCGTCCAGGCCGTCGTCGGTCACCACGACCTGCGCTTCTTCCAGGTCCGCGATCGTGGAAATGCCGACCGTGCCCCACTTCGTGTGGTCGGCGAGCACCACCAGCCGCCGTCCGGCCTCCACCAGCGCGCGGTCGGTCTCGCTTTCGGTGAGGTTCGGGGTGGTGAACCCGGGCCCCACCGCCATCCCGTGCACGCCGAGGAACACCAGGTCGAGGTGCAGCGTCCGCAGGCTCTGCACGGCTACCGGGCCGACCAGCGCGTCCGACGGGGTGCGCACCCCGCCGGTCAGGACCACCGTGCGGTCCGGCTGGGCGGCACTGCGCAGCACGTCGGCGACCTGGATCGAGTTGGTGACGATGGTGAGGCCCTCGACGCCGTCGAGCGCGTGCGCGAGCGTCCAGGTGGTCGTGCCCGCGGACAGGCCGATCGCGGTGCCCGGTTTGACGAGGGTGGCGGCCAGTTCGGCGATGGCTTCCTTCTGCGCGCGCTGACGCACCGACTTCGCCTCGAACCCGGGTTCGTCGGTGCTCTTGCCGACCAGCGACGTCGCGCCGCCGTAGACCTTCTCGACCAGGCCGCGGCCCGCGAGCACGTCAAGATCCCGGCGGACCGTCATATCGGAGACGCCCAGCCTCGCGACGAGGTCACTGACCCGGACCGCACCGGTCCGGCGTGCTTCCTCGAGGATCACCGCCTGTCGCTGCCGCGCGAGCACCGCCACTCCCCAAGCACACCATCAACTACACAAAATCCTACACGATTCAACATCAGGTGTGCGCGACATGCAGATCGAGCGTCCCCCTGCCGGGCGACCGCCAAGCGTGGCGGACAAGTCAGGCGACCGGCGCCCCTGGTAACCGGATCGTGAGCAGAGCCCCGCCTTCCGGTGCTCGGTTGGCGTAAACCGTGCCGCCGTGCCGTTCGGCCGCGTGCTGCACGATCGCCAGGCCCAGGCCGGATCCGGGCAGGGTGCGCGCCTCCGACGAGCGGTAGAAACGGTCGAATACCTTGGGCAGGTCTTCCTCGGCGATGCCGGGTCCGGAGTCCGCGACCTCGACCACGGCGGTGCCGTCGCCGAGCGGACGCAGCGTGACCCGTACGCGCGAACCCTGCGGCGAGAACTTCACCGCGTTGTCCAGCAGGTTCAGCACCGCCCGCTCGAGCGAGCTGTTGTCGCCGGTGAGCACCCACGGCTGCAGCGCGACCTCGAACTCGATCTCGCCCGCTCGGCGGCGCGCCCGGTCGAGCGCGCGCTCGACGACGTCCATCAGGTCGACGCGCTCGGCTTGCTCGCGCGGCTCGTCCTGCCGCGCCAGCTCCACGAGGTCGCCGATGAGCTGGGTGAGCTCGTCGAGCTGGCCGCGGATGTCAGCCTCGATGTCGGTGCGGTCCTCGTCCGGCAGCGACGGCGCGCCCGGACGGCTGGCCGACAGCAGCAATTCCAGGTTGGTGCGCATGGAAGTGAGCGGCGTGCGCAGCTCGTGCCCGGCGTCGGCGACCAGCTGCCGCTGCCGTCCCTGCGAGTCCGCGACCGTGCCGAGCATGATGTTGAAACTGTGCGTGAGCCGGGCGAGTTCGTCGTCGCCGCTCACCGGGATCGGACGCAAGTCGCCGGTCGCGGCCACCCGCTCGGCAGCCGACGTCAGCCGGTCGACCGGGCGCAACCCAGCGCGCGCGACCGCCGTGCCCGCGCCCGCGGCCACCACGATCCCGGCGCCGCCGACCAGGAACAGCACCACGGACAGCTGGTTCAGCGCGCGCATCGTCGGAGCCATCGACTGCGCCAGCACGATCGCCTGGCCGTGCCCGAGCGGCACCGCGACCACCCGCATGCCAGTGGTCGCGTCGGTGCGCAGCGACTGCGACAGCAGGCCAGTCGCGACGCGCATCTCGGCCGGGCCCACCGGCGGCCGGGTGCCCGGCTGCGGATAGATGAGGTCGCCGGTGACGCCGTTGAGCTGGCCGATCTGCAGGTCCGCGCTGGCCAGCAGCGCACCCGGCACCTCGCGCAGCTGGTCGGTCGGCACCTGCGGCGAGTTCGCCGCGGCTTGTGCGCGGGCGAGCAGGTTGTCGTCGAGCTGGCTCAGGAGGTTGTTGCGCACCACCAGGTACGCGCACAGGGAAACGAGCGCCACCGCACCCGCCACGCACGCGGCGGCCAGCAGCGTGACGCGGCCGCGCAGCGAGAACCGGCGGGTGCTCCACCGGGTGCCCCGCGGATCGGGGACCTCCCCCGCCGGCGCGGCCTGCTCGCCCGCCGGGTGGTCGGTCACGGCGGCGTCTCGCGCAGGACGTACCCCACTCCACGGACCGTGTGGATCAGCCTCGGTTCGTTGTCCGCTTCCGTCTTGCGGCGCAAATAGCCGACGTAGACCTCCAGCGCGTTGCCCGACGTCGGGAAGTCGTAACCCCATACTTCCTCCAGGATCCTTCCGCGGGTCAGCACGTGCTTGGGGTACGAGAGGAACAGCTCGAGCAGCGCGAACTCGGTGCGGGTGAGACTGATCTCGCGGCCGCCGCGGCGGACCTCGCGAGTGCCGGGGTCCAGCGTGAGGTCGGCGAACGACAGCACCTCCGACGTCTCGCCCTGCTGCCCGTCCGGCACGGCGCGGCGCAGCAGGGCGCGCAACCGGGCGAGCAGTTCCTCCAAGGCGAACGGCTTGGGCAGGTAGTCGTCGGCGCCGGCGTCGAGGCCGGAGACCCGGTCGGAGACGGTGTCGCGCGCGGTCAGGACGAGGATCGGCAGGTCATCGCCGGTGCTGCGGAGCCGGCGGGCCACTTCGAGCCCGTCGAGGCGCGGCATCATGACGTCGAGAACCATCGCGTCCGGACGGTTGGCGAGGATCGTCTCCAACGCCTGCGCACCATCGCTCGCGAGCTCCACGGTGTAGCCGTTGAACTCCAAAGACCGCCTGAGCGATTCACGGACGGCACGGTCGTCGTCCACTACGAGGATGCGCATGGCGCCAGTCTTACGCAGAGTGCTGAGACCCGCCTAAGAACACACGCAGAACACACAAAGAGCATTCCCGGACGAGCTGTGGACAGAAGGCATATTCGTACTGGCCGCACCGGGCGTCGCGGACGCGGAAGTCACAACGAACGCTCTTCCGGCGGCCGCGCGACCGGAGCGTTCCAGTGTCGCCAGAGCGTGAGCACGCGGATCGCGACCACGACCACCGCGGAGCCGGTCGTGACCGCACCGGCCGGGAGGCTCAGTGCGTGCCCCGCCCAGACGCAGACCGCGCCGGTCAGCGCGGCCATCGCGTAGATCTCCTTGCGCAGCACGAGCGGGATCTCCCGCAGCAGCAGATCGCGGAGCGCGCCGCCGCCGATGCCGCTGGTCATGCCGATCAGGCAGGCGGCGTACCCGGTCGCGCCCGCGTTGAGCGCGAGCGTCGTCCCCGCCGTGGCGAACACGCCGAGCCCGACCGCGTCCGCGAGCAGCACCGCGTGCCGCAGGCGGGCGACCTGCGGATGGAAGGCGAACACGATCAGGGCCGTCGCCGCGCACACGGCCAGGTACGGCCAGTTGCGCAGGGACGTCGGCGGATGGATGCCCAGCAGCACGTCGCGGATGATGCCGCCGCCGAGCGCCGTGGTCAGCCCGACCACGACGACGCCGAACACGTCCAGCCGCGCCCGGACCGCGGCCAGCGCCCCGGACGCCGCGAACGCCACCAGCCCGAGGAACTCGAGCGCGGTCAGCAGCATGTGCTGGTTCTACTGGTCGAGGAGCCCGCCGCGGTAGGCCAGGAGCGCGGCCTGCACCCGGTTGGCCGCGCCGATCTTCGACAGGACGGCCGACACGTACCCCTTCACCGTCGCCTCGGAGAGGTGCAGCCGCCCGCCGATCTCGGCGTTCGACAGCCCCTGCCCGATGAGCGCGACGACCTCGCGTTCGCGTTCGGACAGCGAGGCCAGGAGCTTGCGCGCCGGCTGCGCGGCCCGCTGCTCGTCGCGGTGGCTCTGCACCATGCGCACGGCCACGCCCGGGTCGAGGACGGCCCCGCCCTTGGCCAGGTCGCGCACGGCCCGCAGCAACGCCGCCGGGTCGATGTCCTTCAGCAGGAAGCCGTTCGCGCCGAGCCGCAGCGCGAGGCTGACGTACTCGTCGATGTCGAACGTGGTGAGCATGGCGACGGTCGGCGGATCGGGCAGCGCGAGAATGGCCCGAAGCGCGCGAATGCCGTCGTCAGGGGCGCGCATCTTGATGTCGAGCAGCGCGACGTCGGGGTGATAGCGACGGGCGACCTCGACCGCCGATCTGCCGTCGCTTGCCTCGCCCACGATCTCGATGTCCGACGCCCCGGACATCATGGCGCGCAGCCCCGACCGAACTAGTTCCTCGTCGTCGGCGAACATGAGCTTGATCAACGAAGCCCTCCGGCAAACCGTGGGTTGGAGGCGGCTCCCCGCACCCGTTACGGAAGATTACCTACTGTTGTTCACGGTTTCGAAACCAGACACGACCAGGTGACTCGACTGGTCCACCGGAGCGGCCGAGAGCAGGTGTTGACCTCGTTGCAGGTCACCCACTTGAGTGAGTTCATCGGGTGGGCACCGCCGAGTTGCGTAACCGATCCAGAAGAAGCGGATGTTCATCGGCCACACACCGGTGGCCGGTCCATGGCGGTCGAGATGTCGGCTGTCGAGGCGGCGGATTGCCTGGTTCGCGCCCTCAGACCACCCGACCGCCGGAAGGCCGTGCGCCGATTGCGGAGAGTGCTGTCGTGGCGAAGGAAATTGCGCCCAGCGTGACGAGCACGACCAGCGGTAGCGTCCTTTTGCGGAGGCGGACCGGTTCCCGCCAGTGCCCGTCGCCGCGGTTGCCCGGCCAGAGGGAGCTCGCATGCGCCGTCCGCGCCAGATCCTTACGTGCTCGACGGTTCTGGCACTGCTGACAGGCTGTTCCGGCACGCAACCGCAGCCCAGCGAAACAGTGGCTCAACCTGTTCCAGCGACTGGCCCGCTTCCCGAGAGCCCGTCGTTCACCGACCCGCGGCCCGCCGGGCCCGTGATGGCGTTTCCGCCCGCGTTGCTCATTCTTGGCGCGGTCGCGCTCGTGCTCGGCGCAGTCGGACTTTTCCTTGTGCTCACCAGAAACGGGACCTCTCGCACGGTCGGCACCGTGCTGCTCGGCGGCTGTGGCGGGATCATTTTCGCCGTAACCGTCGTACTGATCGTCCCGAGCTGATCAAGAAGCATGGGCTGAGGAAAAACGTTTGCCCGCAGGCCATCGAGCTCGCTATTACTGGTCATGACGAGCATCCGGGAAGGCCATCCGACGGACGAACGCAAGACCCATGAGATCCGGGTGGGCATCTACGCGACCGAGGATCAGGCTCGGGACCTGGTCGAGCAGATCAAGCTCCTGCTGTGCCCCGAACCCGAGCACAGCTCGCCCTGTCCGGTTCCCTGGGCGATCGGGTTGCTGTCCGAGGACGAGTTCCCGGCTGATCTCAGTTATCCGGAACTCGAACAGCAGTACCTGATCGAGCGCGGCGGCCAGTAGGCCTCAACGATGCCGTCAGGTTATCGCCGGATAGCGAGCCAGTCTTGGACGTCAGCGGCGAGAGGCGGCAAAACTTGAGGCATGGTCACACCAACTATTCGCCTCCCCGGTTCCGATACTCGTCGAGCAGCAGCTTCGTAGTCAACTCGATGTGGTCCCGCAGCGCTTCGACAGTGCTCGGGACGTCTCGTTCGATCGCCCGTTCGCAGATCAGCCGATGTTCCGCGGCGACATCCCGGTGGTTGTCCTCGCTCGACGTGCGGGCCCAGCATCGGTAAACCTCGGCGGATTCGCGCAGCTGCGTCGCCACCGCGCGCAGGTGTTGATTGGGGCAGCCCTCCAGCAGGACCTGGTGAAATCGGGCGTGTGCGGCCAGCCATCGGTCGTTGATCGCGTCTGACTCGTCGGCGAACGTCGTGCGGGCGAGATTGTGGTGCGCCGCGAGCAGGTCAGATTCCCATTCGATGCTGCCGTGCTCAAGGGATTCGCGGACCACGTGCGTCTCGACGACCACGCGCGCTTCGGTGAGGTCTTGCAGGGTCTCTGGGGAGACATCGATGACTCGGAAGCCTTGCTGCGGAGCGAAAGTAGCGAGCCCCTGGCCGACGAGGCGGGGAAGTGCTTCGCGCAGGACGCCGCTGCTGGCGTCGTAGTCGCCTTTGAGCGCTTCCACCCGCAGCCGCGACCCGGGCTCATGCCGGCCGTTGAGGATGTCGGCGCGAAGACGCAGGTAGACGTCTTCGACGCGGGTCGTGCTGCGAACGCCAGTCATGTCGCAGATCGTACCTGGTTACGCACTAACGCCAGAATCTCGAGATTTAGTTGACTTATCGAGATTCTCAGGTGTTCACTGGCCGGGAAGCAGCGGAAGGACGCGGAGAAATGAAGACGACGACACGGGCGGGCCGGATGTGCCTGGTGCTCGACGACAAGGTGATCGACGTCGAGGGCGCGAGCGGCGGGCGGTTTCCGGCCGATCCGCTCGCGGTTTTCGAGCGCTGGACCGAGTTCGCGGAGTGGGGGCGAGCGACGACCGGCGGACCGGCGGCGCCCGAGGGCCAAGCCGGGAGCCCTTCGCCGAGGCCGCGGCAGGTCTTCGCGATCGGGTTGAATTACCGGGAGCACGCGCAGGAAGCGGGGCTGGCGCTGCCGGAGTCACCCGCCACTTTCACGAAGTTCGCCACTTCCCTCACCGGGCCGGACACCCAGCTGAGGCTGCCCAGCGAGTTCGTCGATTGGGAGGCGGAGCTCGTGGTCGCGATCGGCCGTCGGGCCGAGAAGACCGCAGTCGAGGATGCCTGGCTGCACGTGGCGGGATTGACTGTGGGACAAGACTTTTCCGAACGGGTCGTGCAGGCCGCGGGGCCCGTCCCGCAGTTTTCGCTCGGCAAGTCGTTCCCGGGGTTCGCTCCGACCGGGCCGGTGCTGGTGACGGCCGACGAACTAGCCGACCCCGACGATCTCGCGATCGAATGCCTCGTCAATGGCGAGAGCGTCCAGAAGGCGCGCACATCGTCGATGGTCTTCTCGGTCGCCGAGCTGATCGCCCGGCTGTCGGCAGTTTGTCCGCTGCTGCCGGGGGATCTGATCTTCACCGGCACGCCTTCGGGCGTCGGGCATTCGCGGTCTCCGCAGCGCTACCTGCAGCCGGGCGACGAAGTGGTCACGCGGATCGAGGGCATCGGACAACTCCGGCAGATCTGCGTCGCCGGGTGAAAGGGGCAATTCCATGGCACTGCACAGATTGAAGTCGCTGACCGTCGGCGTACCGGACGTCGCTGGAACCGCTGGCTACTACGACGACTTCGGGCTTACACAGCTCGCCCCGGGCCGGTTCGCCACGGTCGAGGGTGGTGAACAGTTCGTCCTTCAGCACTCGCGAGTTCGCCGTTTGCTGGGAATGACCGTCGCGGTCGATAACGCTGACGATCTCGGTCGTATCGCGGCGAACCTCGATCGGCTGGGCATTCCGGTGCAGCGCGAGGCGGAAACCTTGCGCGCCAGGGAGCCGATCGCGGACATCGCGGTCGAAGCGGTCGTCGCGCCTCGGTTGGTACGCGCGGCCGTGCCTGCGACGCCGTACAACGGGCCTGGTCGGCTGGACCGCGCCAACACCCGGGCGCCCGTGCTGTCCCGGACCGAACCGGTCCGGCCGCTCGCGTTGGGGCACGTGGTGATCGGGACGGTCGAGCAGGAATCGACTCAGCGGTTCTTCACCGACGGCATCGGGTTCAAGGTCAGCGACGTGGTCCCGGGTCGCGCCGCGTTCCTGCGGTGTTCCACTGATCACCACAACCTGCTGGTACAACAGGCTCCGCTCAACTTCCTGCATCACACGTCGTGGCAGTTGTCCGATGTGGACGATGTCGGGCGCGGAGCGATGAGCATGCTCGCCGAGCATCCGGAACGCCACGTCTGGGGACTGGGCCGCCACTACATCGGGTCGAACTTCTTCTGGTATCTCAAGGATCCCGCCGGAAACTTCGCCGAGTACTACTCCGACATGGACGCCATCGTCGACGATCAGCTCTGGACGCCGCGGTCGTTCGAGGGCATCCAGTCGCTCTACGAATGGGGTCCGCCGCCTCCGCCGTCGTTCATCAATCCGGAAGACCTCGCGGCGCACATGACCGGCGCGCACGCGGAAGGCAGTTGAGCAAACCGCCGAGGGAAAGGCAAAGACCTTGCGCTATATCGCCATGGAGGAAGCGTTCGCGCTTCCCGAAATGCAGGCCGGTTACCCAGTGCCCAAGACGGAAACCGCCGCGCGGTGGGTTGCGGACTGGGGAAAACGGCTGTGCGATTACACGACTTACCGGCTGCCGGAAATGGACCGGCATGGAATTGACGTCCAGGTGCTTTCCCTTACCGCACCCGGAATTCAGGGGCTGACCGACGCTGGCCAGGCAGTCAAAGACGCCCGGATCGCCAATGATCATCTAGCCGAGGTGATCGCCGAGCACCCGGATCGGTTCCGCGGACTGGCCGCGTTGCCGCTCCAGGATCCCGAGGCAGCGGTGGCGGAACTCCATCGCGCCGTCGGCATGCTCGGGCTGAATGGCGCGCTCGTCAACGACCACACCAACGGCAGCTACCTCGATGACCCGCGCTACGAACCGGTGTGGACGGCGCTCGAGGAGTTGCGGGTGCCGCTTTACCTGCACCCGGGCGCTCCCCCGGCCGAGCCGTGGCAGGTGCTCGAAGGGCGACCCGAACTGAGGGGTCCATTGTGGAGCTGGGCGGCGGAGACAAGCGGGCACGCGCTCCGGCTGATTTTCGGCGGCGTCTTCGATCGGCATCCGGGCGCCACGCTCATTCTCGGCCACCTCGGCGAGTTCCTGCCGTTTCAGCTCGCGCGGCTTGATTCCCGCTACGATCGGCAGGAACACCGGACCCTTGAACGGAAACCGTCGGAATACTTCGGCGACAACATCCTGATCACCACCAGCGGCGTGTGTTCCCCGGCCGCGCTCGCCGGGGCGATCCTGGCCGTCGGCGCGGACGCGATCCTGTTCGCCGTCGACTATCCCTTCGAGGACACCGCCGAGGCAGTCCAGTTCCTCGAACAAGCGCCGATCAGCAACCGCGATCGGGAGAAAATCAGCCACGGCAACGCCGAACGGGTGCTGCGCTTGCCGACGGCAGAGGCAAGCACGTGAGGACGATGCCGTGGCAGGCCATCGCGATCGGGCTGGCCGTCATGACGTTGGAAGGGTACGACCTCGTCGCTTTCGGCGCGACGACGCCGTTGTTGCTCCGGCACCAGCCGTGGCACCTTTCCCTTCCCGAACTGGGCACGTTGGGCAGTCTCACGCCGGTGGGCATGCTCTTCGGCGCACTGCTGGTCGGTCCGCTCACCGACCGATACGGACGCCGCCGGACGACCTTGGTCAGCATCGCGGTCGTCTCGCTCGGCATGTTCGCCTGCGCGTGCGCGCCCAATCCGGAACTTTTCGGCGCCAGCAGACTCGTCGTCGGATTGGGCGTCGGCGCGGTTTATCCCGCGATGGGCCCGCTGATCTTCGAACTCGCGCCGCCGAAACGGAAGAACATCAGTTCGGCGATCGTCCAATGTGGAGTCACGGTCGGCGGATCGCTGGCCGCCGCCGTGGCCGCGGCTTTCCTGCAGGGAGACAACTTCCGGCCGGAGTATCTCGTCGGCGGTGCGGTCGGGCTGCTGTTGCTGCCGATGACTTACCGCTGGCTGCCCGAATCACCGGTCTATCGGCGAGAGCCAACGGGAGCCGGCGGCTTGCGGGTCGTGCTGCGGTCGCCGTACACGGGAACGACCGTGCTGTTCTGCGTGATGGTGATCTGTTCCTTCTTGCTCATCTTCGGGATCAACACCTGGCTGCCGCAATTGATGCAGGCTGCGCGATATCCGCTGGATTCGTCGCTGATGTTCCTTACCCTGCTCAATGTCGGCGCGACTGTCGGCGGCCTCGCGATCGCGGCGCTCGCCGACCGGACGGGGTCGCGAATCCCCATTATCGCTTGTTTCGTCGTCGCCGCGGGTGCCATGGCTGCCTTGAGCGTCCGGTCGCCGTTGATCGTGCTTTCCATAATCGTGCTGATTGGCGGCGCGGGCGCGTTCGGCGTGCAGGGATTGATCAACGTGTACATCGCCCATACTTATCCGGCGCACGCCAGGGCCAGCGCTATTGGGGTCGCGCTGGGAATCGGCCGGATCGGCGCGATCGCCGGGCCGGTGCTCGGCGGCTGGATCCTTGCCGCCGGGTTCGCTCCACAGTGGAATTTCCTGCTTTTCGCGGTACCGGCGATCTTCGGGGCGCTTCTCACCGTTGCCCTGGGCAGCTTCCGGCGCACACCCACGTCGCAGCCGATCGAAGAACCGGCTTGAGCGGAGGAACAGTTATGGACACGTATGACATCGCTGTCGTGGGCTGCGGTCCGGTCGGCTTGGCCCTCGCCCGACTGCTCAGCGCGAAAGGGCTCCGGGTCGCGGCGATCGATCCGAACCGGATCGTCTGCCACCATCCGCGGGCGACCCATCTCGACGACGAATCGATGCGTACCCTGCAAACGCTGGGCGCGGCCGATCTGGAACAGCGGTTCCTGCGGCAGACCGGATGGACGCTGCAACTGCCGGACGGGACGCATTTCCTCGAATTCGCCCACGCACGAGGGGAATCCGGACAAGGCTGGCGTACGGATTACCAGTTCCACCAACCGGATTTCGAATCCCGGCTGCGCGGTTTGCTCGCGAGCGACCCGAACGTCGACCTGTGGTTCGGCTGGTCCGTCACCGAGATCGTCCAGGACGCCGACGCGGTGTACCTCACGGTGACCGATCGGGACCAGGTCAAGACACTCAAAGCGGCCTACGCCGTCGGATCGGACGGAGCGAATTCGTTCGTCCGCCAATTGATGGGCTCCGAAGTCGAAGATCTGGAGGGGACGCAACGTTCACTCATCGTCGACATCCATCCGTTCGAGCATCCTCCGGCGCTGCCCGCGGAATCCGGATTCATTCTGTGCCAAGGACAACGGCCGATTACCTACGTGCCGGTCTTCCCCCCGATGCTGCGGTTCGAATTCATGCTCCTCGACGGAGACGACGCCGCCGCGCTCGAACGCCCGCAGGCGGTGTACGACGCGCTCAGCCGCTGGATCGAGCCGGGCAGCTACCGGATCATGCGAGCCGACACTTACGAATGGCACGCGCGGCTCGTGCACGGCTGGCGTTCGGGAAGGCTGTTCCTCGCCGGTGACGCCGCGCATGAGATGCCGCCGATGCTCGGGCAGGGCATGTGTTCCGGACTCCGCGACGCGGCGAACCTCGCTTGGAAACTCGCCGCCGTCGTCCAAGGCACCTGCCCCGACAGCCTGCTCGACACCTACGAAACTGAGCGCGCCCCGCACGTTCGCCCCTACATCGCCGAATCCGCTCGGCAGGCCAACCTCGTCGAGTCCTTCGGCATCGGCGACACCCACCCGGAGCTGGGAGAACCCCAGACCCTCGAACCGCTCAGGCCGCCGCTCGGCCCCGGCTTGAGCGACGAGCCCAGCTGGCTCAGCCCACAACCGCGAGCTGACGGTATCCGGCTCGACGATGTCACTGGATACAACTTCGTCGTGGTCGGCAAGCAGGCTGTGTCAGCGGAGATCGCGCAGCTGTGGCAACGCCTGGACGTCGCAGTGGTCGCCGACGCTGGTCCGGCGGTCGAAGAGTGGTTGGCCGCGAATTCAGCCACTGCGGCCATCATCCGCCCGGACCGGTATGCCTTCGCTCTGGCCGCCGACACAGCGGAGCTGGAGACTGCGACGAAGGAACTCGCCGGACGCCTGGAGGTGCGCGCGTGAAGCCGTACGGCACCGGGATGACCTGGGGCGAGGGACCGCGCTGGCATCAGGGCGCGTTGTGGCTGTCTGACACCCAGGGCAGTCGACTGTGGACAGATCACGGCGGAAGCTGGAGCGCTACCAAGCTGGACTCTCCGTCCAACGGGCTGTGGTTCATGCCCGACGGCAAGCTCGTCGCGGCGATGATGCACGAGAAGCGCATCGGTGTCTGGGATGGCAGGCAGTTCGCCACCTACGCGGATCTCAGTGCTGTGGCCAGCGGTCCGCTCGGCGATCTTGTCGGTGACGAGCAGGGCAATCTCTATGTTGACGACGTCGGGTTCAAGCCTGGTGAACCACCGCGGCCAGGCCGTCTGGTGCGGGTCGCCGTCGACGGCTCGGCCACCGTTGCCGCCGAGAACCTCGTCTTCCCCAACGGTCTCGCCTTCATTGACGACGGGCGCACCTTGATCGTCGCCGAAACCGCCGCGCAGCGGCTGACCGCCTTCACCGTCGGCGCGGACGGGACGCTGACCGACCAGCGTCTTTATGCCGACCTCGCCGACCTGGTCGGCCCCCACGCTCGTCCGGACGGGATATGGCCGGGGCCGGAAGGAATCTGGGTGGCGACCACGACTGGGCACGCAGTCGTGCTGGTCCGGGACAACACGGTGCGCGAGACGATCGCAACCGGCACAGCCTTCCCCATCGCGTGCTGCAGCGACGGCGGAAACCGGCTGTTCGTCACCTTGGCGGACACCGGCGGACGGCCGCTGTTCGAAGCCCTCGCGGCCAAGGCCGTACAGACTACGGTCGCGGAATGGGAGCTTGGATGACCGGCTGGGTTCCCGTGGAGGAAGCGCAGATCACCGATTTCGCCCGGTATGCCTCGTCCCGCGTCGGACGCGACTTGACCGGCGGATACCGGACGCTGTGGGAGTGGTCGGTGCAGGATCTCGACGGCTTCTGGTCCGCAGTGTGGGACTACTTCGGGCTGCCCGCGCGTCGGGAGGGGCGACCGGCGCTGGCGACCGAGGCGATGCCAGGCAGTGTCTGGTTCCCGGGGAGCACGCTGAACTATGCGGCCGAGGTGTTCCGGGGCCGCGATGATGCCGCCACTGCGGTGATCTCGGTGACCGAGGACGGCGCTCCAGCGGAGCTGAGCTGGGGTGAGTTGCGCCGTCAGGTCGGGTCCGTCGCCGCTTCTTTAGCCGCACTGGGCGTGTCGTCCGGCGACCGGGTCGTGGGATATCTGCCTAATTCGGCGGAGGCGATCGTCGCGTTTCTGGCCACCGCGAGCCTCGGGGCGATCTGGGCCGGATGCGGTTTGGACTACGTCGGATCGGCCGCGCAGGCGCGATTCGCGCAGCTCTCGCCGGTTGTTCTGATCACCGCGACCCGGTCGCGGCACGGCGGCCGGGTGATCGAACGCAGCGCCGATGTGGCCGCCCTGCGGGCCGGACTGTCCACTTTGGCCGCGACCGTGGTCGTCGACGATCCGGACTCGGTGCCTGGAGCGATTCCCTGGTCATCGATCACGGGCGGTGATTCGCTGCCTCCCGTCTCGGTTCCTTTCGATCATCCACTGTGGATACTGTTCTCCTCGGGGACCACTGGCCGTCCTAAAGGGATAGTGCACGGGCACGGCGGCGTAGTCCTTGAGCAGCTGAAGCATTCCGCGTTCCATCAAGACCTGCGGGCTGGCGATCGGATCCTCTGGTACACGACGCCCAGCTGGATGCTGTGGAACTCCCTCGTCGGCGCTCTGCTGGTCGGAGCGACCGCGGTTTGTTACGACGGCAGCCCCGCATTCGGTCGGCCGGATGCGTTGTGGGAGTTGGCCGCCCGCTTGCGGGTCAACACGCTGGGAACCAGTCCTGGTTACCTGGCGTCCTGCCGCAAGGCCGATGTCCGGCTTAGCGATCACGATCTGAGCGCGTTGGTGCGGCTAGGTGTCACCGGATCGACGTTTCCGGCCGACCTGCACCTCTGGGCCGAGCATGAACTCGGGCCGCGAGTCCAGGTCGTTTCGAGCAGCGGCGGGACGGACGTCGTCACAGCCTTCGCGAGTGCGGCTCCTACCACTCCGGTATGGGCGGGCGAGTTATCGGCTCCGTGCCTCGGTGTCGCGCTCGATTCGTTGGGGCCTAACGGGGAATCTGTCCGCGACACGGTCGGCGAGCTGGTCGTGCGACGGCCGATGCCGTCCATGCCATTGCGATTCTGGAACGACCCCGACGACGTCCGCTACCGGGCCGCGTATTTCGACACGTTCCCGGACGTGTGGCGGCACGGCGATTGGACGACCATCACCGACCGCGGCTCGGTCGTCATCCATGGCCGGTCAGACGCGACGCTGAACCGGCATGGCGTGCGGATGGGCAGCAGCGATATTTACGGTCCGGTCGAGGAACTTCCGGAGATCGCGGAGGCTCTGGTCGTCGGCGTTGAGCAGGGTGACGGCGGGTACTGGATGCCGTTGTTCGTCACTTTGATCGAAGGGGAGAGCCTCGACGACCCGGTGCGGCAGCGGATTCTCGCCGCAATTCGCCAGGGTGCTTCAGCGCGGCATGTTCCCGACGAAATCATTGCGGCCCCTGGTATTCCACATACTCGGACCGGGAAGAAACTGGAAGTCCCCGTGAAACGGTTGTTACGCGGGGAGGATCCGGAGGTCGATCCCGGCAGCGTCGACCAGCCTGCTCTTCTTGACTGGTACCGGCAGATCAGACCGCCTATGCGGGAAGGTTAAACGGAACCGGCGTGTGGTGCTCCCAGATTTTCCGCGAAGCCTCTTCCGGATACGGAACAGTCTTCGACTCGACGTCCAGCACGCGGGTCAGCCGCTCATCGGGACGATAGGCGGCCCATCCCGGATCGCCATTGGTTGCGAAACCGACCCAAGCTTGTCGAAGCTCCTCGGACACCCGAAGCGTTGCGGCATCAGGCTTCTCGCCGAACACCTGGCGGCCGACCGGACTGTCCAAAGTTCCGAACGCCAGAGGCACATCGAGGCTGTGACACGCACCCAGACCAGGCGCGGACAGGCACAGCTCGAATAGATACGACCTGCCACCGGCCAAGGCGTTCGCTTCGGCCAGCTGCTGGCTCGGCATCCGGAAGAGCGCGTCCGAATACACGGTCTCCATCAGCTCCTCCGGGCTGGCTTCCGCGTAGGCGGCGCGATAGCCATCGGGTTCCGGGGCAAAGAGGTCGAGGGCCATTTGGGCATTCTCGGCGGTGAATGTGCCGACCCGCCCGGCCATGACGGAGAACAGCCGGAACTCGTCGCGGGTGTGGCCGACGAGCAGCTCGACACCGTCCTCGAGTGCGGACCAAGGTGTCCGAGGAAGGGAAGTCTCGTCCAGAACTGGACAAACCCCGGTGCCGACTTGGGCCATCGGACCCCAGCGGTCGTGCTGGCCGGACAGGCTGGCGTTGAATGCGGTGAGTCTGTCGGCCAACTGCCACGGGTCGACGTTCCGGAGGTCTTCCCCGTTCGCGAGCACTGCGGTGACCCGCTTCGCGAGCGAGGGAAGGACGAAAGCTCCTGGCACGGAATGAGTGATGGCACGCCGGAACAAGCCCTGCGCCAGCACGAGCAAGGACGCGATCGATCCCGCTCCCGCCGATTGCCCGGCGACACACACTCGGCCGGGGTCGCCGCCGAAGCGGGAGATGTTGCGCCGCACCCATTCCAGGGCGGCGATCTGGTCCAGGAACCCGCGGTTGGCCGGCGCGCCGTCGATCAGCGCGAATCCCTCGACGCCGACCCGGTAATTGACGCTCACCACGACCAACCCCGCCTCGCACAACAGCGCCGGGTCGTAAGTCGGGTCGCTGCTCACCGAGATGACGTATCCGCCGCCCGGCAGCCAGACCAGCACCGGCAGTCCCGCCGCGCCCGGATCCGGCGTCGCGACGTTGAGGGTCAGCCAGTCCGTCTCGTGCGCCGACTCCGTCTGGACCGGCCCGGATTGCGGAGGCAGCGGGCCGAATTCGGTCGCCTGCCGCATGCCGTCCCAGGGCGAAACCGGGACAGGCGCGGCAAAACGAAGATCGCCCACTGGCGGCTGGGCGTACGGGATTCCGCGGAACTCCGCCATCCCCGCCCGCCAACGGCCCGTCACGGCCCCCTCGACCGTCCGGACCGCCGGCGGCCTCTTGTCGTCCATATTCAACCCCCTCAGGTTTCAAGTCAAGTGTATTATGTCAGCTGTATTGGAACGAGGGAAAGGCCCGACGTGCCGAAGAAGGTCGACCACCGCGAGCGCCGGGAAGCGATCGCGCGTGCGTTGTGGCGGGTGGTCGCGCAGCAAGGCTGGAACCGGGCGACCATGCGCGAGGTCGCCCACGAGGCGGAGGCATCCCTCGGCCAGGTGCAGCACTACTTTTCGACCCGGACCGCGATGCTCGCGTTCGCGATGGAGTTCGCTGCGGAACAGACCTCGCACCGGGTCGCCGAGCGCCTCGCCGGTGCCACACACCCTCGAGAAGTGCTGCGAGCGACGCTCACCGAGATGCTGCCGCTGCATCCCGACGCCCGCGCCACGAGCCGGATGAGCGCCGCGTACGTCCTCGAAGCACTGCACGACCCGGAGTTGCACACGAAGCTGCGCGACGATCTGCGCGAAAAACGAGCGCTTGTCGAACACCTGCTCCGGCAAGCCATCGCCGACGGACACATCGCCGCCGATCGCGACCCAGCCGTCGAGACGAACCTGGTCCTCGCACTGACGGGTTTAACGCCACTGCTTGAGCTGGACGTGATCGAGTCCCGCGCCGCGCTGGTGGCTATCGACCAGTATCTCGACCGGCTTTTCGCTTAGCCGCCCTCGGTCAAACAGCACTGCACGAGCGGCCCGAACCTGCTGACCAGCTCGTCGACCGAGGCTGAGGCGATCGGCTCGATCCGCACGACGTACCTCGCCACAGTGAGCCCCAAGAGCTGGACGTTGACCATGCCCGCCCGGAACGCGGCGTCCGGGGTGGCGATCAGCTTCGCCAGCCGTCCGGTGATTTCGCGGTCGATGTATTCGCGAAGCAGGGCGTCGGCTTGGTCGTCGGCGCGGGTGAGCATCGCGAGCGGGGTTCGGCCCGAGGCGTCCAGGTTCTCCACGAGCGTCCGGACGATGCGCTCCCCCAGACCGTCGAGTCCGCCCGCGAAGACTGCCTCGATGGCTGGCGGGGCCTGGGCGGACATCTCGATCGCCGCGGCGAAGAGGCCCTGCTTGTTGCCAAAGAAGTAGAACACCATCCCGGGGTCGACCCCCGCCTCGCCCGCGACCGCGCGCACGGTGGTGCCGCCATAGCCGTGCTGCCGGAACAGCGCGCGTGCCGCGTCCAGGATCCGCTGTTTGCTCTCCGCCCCGGTTCGCCAGCGTCCGGGGCGAGCGTTCTGTTCTGCCATGACGCCGATGAGTCTAGCCGAGTTTTCTTCATCGCTGGTGGAGTTTCCTGCCGACCCGCGCTAGCCTGAACTTCATCAGTGATGAAGAAACCGGGGGTTGCGATGAAAGTGATCGTGATCGGCGCAGGCCTGGGCGGGTTGACGCTCGCCCAGGGGCTGCGCCGAACGGGGATCGACGTCGCCGTGTACGAGCGCGACGGCGCGCTGGGACGGGCGCAAGGCGTCAGCCTGCACATCGACGACCGGGGCGTCACGGCATTGCGGGGGTGCTTGCCTTCAGCGCACGCCGCGATGATCGACGCCACGATGGGCGGGCTGCGCGAACAGACTCTTTCAGTGTCCGAAGTGGACGGAGCTTGTGCGGTCGTGGATACCGAACCGTCCGGCGCACGACCTGGTCGGCAGGCACATCGCCCGTTGCTGCGGGCGATATTGCTGACCGGTTTGGAAAATGTGGTTCGCTTCGAGGCGGAGTTCACGCGGTTCGAACGGCGACCCGACGGCACGGTCCGGGCGTGTTTTGCCGACGGCAGCACAGATACGGCTGACGTCCTGGTCGGCGCGGACGGGATCGGCTCCGCGGTCCGTCGGCAATACCTGCCGCAGGCGCAGGTGGTCGATACCGGGCGGCGCATGCTGATGGGCGCGACTTCCTTGTGCGCAGTGACTGGATTACCCGGTTTGATCGGCAACAATCCCGCTGTCGCCCGGATACGCGACACGACGATGGTGATGGGCGCGCTGCGGTTCACCTCGCCGCCGACTGTGGCGCGGCAACGATTTCTGCCCGCACTGCGGCTCGGCGCGGTCACTGGGATCGAGGACTACCTGATGTGGGCTCTGCCTGGCCCGGCCGAAAATCTTCCTCGCACCTTCCAGCAGATCGTCGACGAGGCGTGGTCAGAAATGACGTCCACGCTGCGCATCGGAATGATCCCGCCGATCCCCGCCTGGCCCGCCGGCCAGGTGACCGTCCTCGGCGACGCCGTCCACCTGGCCCCGGGTTTCGGCGGCAACCTCGCGATGCAAGACGCGCACCGTCTCTGCTCAGCGCTGATCGAGGCGGACCGCGGGCAGCGCGATCTGCTCGACGCGATCGGCTCGTACGAAGCAGCGATGCAAAACTCCGTGCAGGTCAAGGCAAGCGCATGAAGCTCGCGCTGCTGACCGAGAAGTCGTTGTCCTTGTTCGCCGCGGTGGGTGGTTGGCGCACTGTTGCCGAAGGCGTCGCATCGCGGGTGGTGTTCCTGATCGCTTACCTGGTGACCGATCAGGTGTCGACCGCGTCGCTGATCGCGGTCGGCGGGGTGGTGGTGTTCGCCGGAATTCGCGCGTTCACCGACCGAAAGTACTGGCAGGTAGCGATTGGGCTGGTGATCGTGGGTGCGTCGGCGCTGCTGGCCGGGAGCACCGGACGGGCCGTCGACTTCTACCTGCCAGCGGTGCTCATGCAGGCGGCCGGAGGTGCGGTTTTCCTGCTGTCGATCGCGGTCCGCTTGCCGCTGATCGGGGTGGTGCTGGGGCGAGGCGAACGGCTCGACTGGCGGCGGGATCCCCTGCGGCGACGGCGTTATCAGCTGTGCACCGGGATTTTCTTAGCGAAATACGTTCTCGCTACGGCGGTTTTGGTGCCGTTATATCTGGCCGGACTGGTTACGCCGCTTGGGATTGCCGCGACATTGCTGGGCGGGGCGCCAGCCGTGGGCGCGTGCGCGTATCTGTGTTGGCGATTTCTTCGGGCCAGGGGTGCGTTGGCCCGTTGACCTGCCCTGCGGCGGCAGCGGCCTACGCCACCGCCGCCGGGCGGACCGCTCAGTTGAAGATGACGTCCGAGCAGGAGTAGAAGGCCTCGCCGGAGTCGGGCCAGTGGCGTTGCCAGATCGAGTAGATCAAGTGCCTGCCGGTGCGGCCGCCGGGCAAGTTCGCCTGGAGTTGGTAGGCGTTGCCCGCGATCGGCGGGTTGTCCTGCTTGTAGAACGGGGTGTCTTCCAGGTCGGACCACTTGAGCGGTTTCGTCGGGTCGTAGCTGGGCTTGGTGACGTACAGCTCGAAGGTGCCCTCGTGCGCGGCGGTCAACTGGTACTGGAAGGTGTACGGGCCGCTGCTGGGCATCGTGGTGGCCGGCCAGTCGTCGCGGGGCAGGTCGAGCCCCTTGTACTTGTCCCGGCCGGCGCTGCACAGCTTGCCGTCCGGAATGATCTCGCGGCTGCGGCCACTGGCGTCGCCGATGTTGACCTCGTCCCAGTCGTAGAGCGGCCAGCTGTCCCCAACCGCGACGGCGGCCTTGCACGCCGCGGACTGCGGATTCTCCGGACCCTCCTGAAAACATTGCATGATCCGGCTGATCGGGTTGCCCATCGAGCCGTGCGCGAGCGCCGGGACGGCGGTGAACACCGAAACTGTCCCCAGCACGGCGGTCAGTATCCCGACTTTGACGGCGGAGCGGGAAAACTTCATCGCGGGTTCCTCTCATGAGAGGTCTAGACCATGTCTACGGTAGGTGTTGTGGCGCGTCGGGTTGTAGGCCCGAAAGTCGGGCGTGGGCGATTTGGCGCGCAGTGCGACTGCGGGCGCGATGCTGCGCCCGGCATGCGCCCCCGATGCAGAATGCGCCTCCGACAGGATTCGAACCTACGACCAGCCCTTATGGATCACGGTCGGCTGTGTTGGTGATCGATGTAGGTGACTACCGGCAACGAGCCAAGGCCAGACCTGGCTAATTATCTCTTTAAGTCCGTTATTTCCATTTTATCCAGAGATGTGCGAAACTGGTCGCTGTGTCGGACGAGGCGGATCGACAGCGACGGCAGGCTCTTCGCGTAGCGGTCGCGTGGACGATCGTGGCAGTGTGCGTGTTCGTCCTGGTGGAGCTTTTCTTCCCTGGGAACAGTTGGCTCCTCGCCTTGCCAATAGGCGGCACTTCGCTCGCTGCGGAAAAATGGCGACGGCATTTGAAGCTTCGACGTGAGTCTCGGCAGCTTGGTTAACGAGGTCCAATCGTTTTCCGAACAGGTGCTACACAGCTGCGGAAGAGGCCGATTTCGTTTCTCTCCACCTACAAGTGGGTGACCTCTCCGCCATCTCGTCGACCTGGCGCAGCCCGATCACGCCATGTCAAGGGGGCACCTTCCCGCGGCCCGTAGCATGCCACCCGAACTGCCCCCTTGACGCGGCGTGATAGCCCTCGGGGAGGTCGGCGAGATGGCGGCAGGTCACTCACGGACGCAACGTGCGCGCGGTCCCGGCCATCTCGGAGACCTGCCGGTCCGGCGAGGACATTCTTTTTCTTCTTGGACGCGGCCCTAGGTGCAGCCGCGGCGAGGATGCCGGTACCGCGCTCGGCGAACGACCGGGCGTCGAGCCCCCGGCGAAGAGGGTTAAGCATGGGCGCGCGGAAACAAACCCCTCGGCACTGCGGTGACCAGTGAAGATGTGCCCCCGGCGGAGTGCCAAAGGATGGGAACATGGCCGACCAGCGGGTTTATAGCGGCAGCGTGGTGGCCGAATGCTGGTGGTGGAGTGATTGACCAGACGGCAGGCTGAGCGTAACGAACCGTCTACCACCTCTATGCCGCTCCACTAGCCGCGCCGGGACGAGTTGCGGCATCTGCTCGGCCGGCGTGCTGCGCCTGGTTGCCTCGTTACCGACACCTCGGCGTAGCATGGCATGAGCCCGCTGGAAGCGAGGCCGAGGCCGCGCTGCGGGACAGCAAGGATCCTGCCAGTTAGGGTGTTCGTTGTGGACGTAAGCGCTTGAGTCAAGTTCCTTGCGGCACGCCAAGGCGAACCGAATCGAGCGCCGAGCTGGCCCCTTGGCGACCAAATCATACCCTGCCTGCGGGGCAGCGCGCTGCGCGGCTATTGGCCGTCGCGGGGGTTGCTGAGTTCGAGACTGCTTGATTTCGGGCACCTGGTAGTACCCAGACAGGCAAGTCGGCGACGACGTACGTCGTCTATGCTTGTCGGATGTTGGGCGCAGGCGAAACCGTGGATCCGCGTGAACTCTATCGGCTGAGCGCACGCCCGCTCGGTAAAGGCGGCTACGCGCAAGTTTGGCGCGCGGAGCACAAGGAATCCGGTCAGGAAGTCGCACTTAAACGAGCGCTTCAAAAGTCTGATGCTTACAGTCGAATCAAGCGGGAGATTCAGGCCCAGCAAAGCCTGGCTCACCCCAATATCATGCCCATCCATGATCATGACCCTGGCTTTCGCTGGTACACAATGCCTGTCGCTGAGGGCACTCTCGAGAAGCTAAGGAATTACCTCGACGAGGAAGTCCTGATGTCCATCCTGCTAAATCTCGCAGATGCGCTCGATATTGCGCATAAACAGGAGCTGATTCACCGAGATATATCTCCAAGTAACATTCTTGCCCTCTCAGGTGGCAGTACCGGAAAGTTTAGATGGGTCTTAGCCGATTGGGGCATGGTGCGCCACCCTCCTGAGATGGTGTCAAAGCAGCTAACCCGGACAGGTCAAGGAATGGGGACGCCAGGATTTGACGCCCCAGAACTCGACGATGATCCACGAACTGTTACAACAGCGGTCGATGTTTACAGTTTAGGGCGTGTCACTGCGTGGTTCGTGACAGGTAATCGCCCATTACGCGGTCGTCGTCTTTTGCCTGACGGGACTATGATTCACTGGCGGCCCTTTGTTACGAACTGCGCACACGAAGAAGTTGCCCACCGGGTGCCGGACATGGCTGGCCTGAAGGAGCTGTTGCGTGGTGTCATTAGCGAGCGCGAGGAGTCGCCAGATCGGCGCGCACGAAATCTCGTTGACGACCTACTAAGAGGAGCTGTCGAGAATCTTGATTCGTTGGTGTCACTGGCGGAGGCGTACACGAATAATACCGATCTATATATCGATCATTTAGCGCGAGTCCCAACAATGCGCTTGTACGGATGGGCTGCAAACGATCCCGATCGAGCTGCAGCGCTGGCCACCACCATGGCTGAACATGTCGTCGGGAGCCCTTGGGGCGACAGAGATCGCCAGTATGCGGGCACGCCTTTGAGTTTCGTTCACACTGTCTTGCGTGCACTGGTTGATGTGAGCCAATTGGGTCTCGCCCAAGACCTTGCCACGCCCTTTTTTACGGCAGACGCGCGTTGGCAGGACGTCGGACAACGGATGCGCACAAGAGACTGGCTGGACGGGTTGACGGGGCCGGCGGCCGCGGCGATGGCGCGAGCTCTGGCGCACTGTGCTGACAAGGCTGCCGTCTCTGACCACTACAGAGAGGGCGGCTGGCAGCCTGCCGCAGCCGCCTTGCGAGCGGCCATGACAGCATGACAAATAATCATCTGCCACCGTGGTGGTGATCGCCGTCACCTGGTATGAATATTCAAGTGTCGGAATCTAGCACCACCACGCTCTCAACTGGACTTCCCGCAGAGCCTGCGTCCGGCCGTGGCCGAAGCCACGGCACGAGCGGCACCGAGCCGTTCGATCGATGGTTCCGCTATCCAGCGGGGTTTGCATCGGACTACGTTTCGATGCTTTTGGAACACCTCGCTCTCCCGACTGGGAGCATGGTTGTCGACCCGTTCGCCGGTTCCGCGGTTACAGGCACTGCCGCACGTCGCGCCGGCCTGTCCTTCTTTGGAATCGAAGCGCATCCGCTGATCGCGGAACTTGCCAACTTGAAGCTTAAGAAGCCCCCTGGTTCTCCGGCCGCGTTTCTTCGAGCGGCTAGTATAGTCGTTGATGCCGCGAAAAAGAGCAGGGCGACAGGATCATTGATAAATGCAGAGGTTGACCTTACTCGCCGCTGCTTCACTCCAGACGTTTTGGCAGACTTGTGTTCCATCCGAGAAGCCATCCTCGATCGCAAAGCTGGGGTATGGGGCAAGTATGCCAAATGGGCACTTCTCGCTACGTTGCGTGATGTGGCATCCGCTCGGGTTGGATGGCCGTATCAAAGACCAGGGCAAGCTCGCCAGCCGAAGTACGCAGATGCGTATTCCCGATTCTTGCAGCGAGCGAACCTGATATCCGAGGATATTGGTCTTGTCGACTGGAAATCCAGTATCGACGTGAGTGCATTCGTGACCCAAGGGGACGCTCGACGGAAACGCGCATGGAAAAGGTTAGATTCCGGCGGCGCGCATGGCTGTGTTGCGTCGCCGCCATACCTAAACAACTTTGACTATGCAGATGCAACACGCCTGGAACTGTACTTCTGGGGCGAGGTTTCGAGCTGGGCAGAAATGGTCACAAACGTGCGCTCCGACATGGTCACGGCCACCACGCAGCAGAGTAGTGTTGGTGCCGCTTCAGATGCTTCTCAGAGATTGAGCAGGTTTGCGGAAATTGGATCTGAAGTAGATGAGCTAGTCGAAGCTCTAAAAATACAGCGGACACAACGTGGACGAGGCAAGGAATATGACCGGGTTGTTCCGGACTATTTTGATGCGATCTCGGAGGTGCTCGAAAACTTGGCAGCAGCAATGCACCCTGGTTCTCCAGTTGTATGGCTGATAGGCGACAGTGCCCCCTATGGGGTTTACATTGACACACCCGCTATCATTGGCCGAATTGCTGAGCAGGTCGGATTTACTGTTGAAAGAGACGAAGCGCTCCGACGTCGTGGTCAGCGGTGGGCAACGAACAAGACGCGACATGATGTACAGCTATCTGAACGCCTCATCCTATTTCGTCGTGGTTAATTACATCACCGAGCTTCGGCGATCCTTTACCTTGCGCAAGAGAGAACACTTCCTGCAATTGTTTCTTCAGGGTTCCGGTGTCGGCTGCGCGCTCAAAAACCATTGATCTGTGGGCCAATTGCCCGGCTATGCTGCGGAACTCTTTGACTAGTTGATCAAACGCCAGGGCGAGTTTTTCCAGACTCAGGCTAGGTCGTCGCGCGAGGTCGTTCGCTAGGAAACGGACGACCTCGTCCCGGTGTTCGGCCGGAACGTAGAGACGCTCTCCCCCGGACTTGCTGTCGGGCTCCACAGCCAAGCGGTGGGCCAACCGGCGCCGTGCCTCGCTCAGCGCGTAGCCGCCTTTAAGCCGTTGTTCACCGGCGGATCGCCCTCCACGACTGCCTGAGATCACCGATGCGAATCGCTCTGCCCCAGCATGGATAGCTTTATCGATCTGCTTGCCTTCAGGAGTGTCGTGATCCCATCGAATGACAGCACGCTCTGCAGAATCTGACCTGTTCACAAGTAGTGCAATTACCAAGCCGACGGAAATCGCTTGAAGAACTTCTGCCCCCCGACCCATCTGAAGTGCGATGACTTGATTAAGTCGCCCGCGCGCCCAACCTCTGTATACTTCGAGTGCTTTTTGCTCAATTGCTGAGACGTCAGCAGATGGAAAAACGAGGTGCCCCTTGCTGAGATCTTGACGTTCTAGCAGTGCGATCATTAAGCGTCCTTCAACGCCAATAATTAGAGTTTTGTCTCCCGCATCCACTAGCAGAGGCTCACGGTACGAAGTGCGCCTCAGCTCCATCGGCGTTTGCGGCAGACTGCCAATGCGCTCCCTTAGGGTATGCCCCCTCGCTACGGGATCGAAAAATCGCCGGCATCCTTCGAGATCATCCTCAATACGACCTGGGCTCTTACCGTACGTCAGGTGCCACAACTCGACCAAGTCTCGCATGAGAGTGGCAGACTCTTGCCCAGTTAGAACAGCAGGCACTCCGAATACTGCGCGGACACCGTCTGCTGCATCGAATAGGCTCACGGTAGGAGCTCCTCTGCGATGTAGCCACGCCGCTCCAGATCTCGGGCGCGAGTAAGGCTCCGCTCGTCCGCAGAAGAAGATCGGCTCGGAATAGTTTCGAGCGGCAGAATGACAACAACCTGGTCGCGCTCGGCGGTCTGTTGCCGAGCGATAAGGTAGTTAGCCAGGCTCGACATTCGTTCACGATCCAAGAGCGCGTTGAATTCGTCTAGTGCAATAAGCCGGTTAGCAGGAGGATTTTCTTCACGATCCAGTCGTGATACTTGCGCTTGAGCGTATGCAAACGCCTGCTGACCACTGGAGAACGCAAGAAGAGGTCGCTCATGCGCCTTTCCGTCGACAGTCCAGGTTACTGTGAGATCGTTGGCGTCCAGTCTAATGTTATCTCCAGAATCAAATAGTGCTTCGCGCACAAGCTCGTCGTCAAACCACTGACGGACCTCTTCCGAGAGCCAGTGCTGTGTAGCCATATCAAAATCGGTCGATCGTGCAACTGCCACCGGGTTGTTCACTCGCATTGCGAGACTGCTCAAAGCGGCACCGATACCTTGTACAGCGTAGAAGGTGTTCGCGAGCGAATTTCGACCATTCTCAATCCGCGCGGCAATATTCTGTAATATCTCGGCTTGCTGTTCTTCATCTGCATCGATGTTGCTTATAATTTGCGGCACCGCGTTACGCAGCCAAGCTAGTTCGTCGTTGCTGTGCAACCAGCTAAACGTCGCTGCAACATTCTTTCTGTGTTCAGCGGCGGCGCGTGCCGCTTTCTCTGCCTGATGGGTGCCCTGAGACTCTCGTTTGATGACATCATCGAGTTCGTTCCGGGCGGTTTGACTGCGGCCTCGAACCCGAGCAGGCTCGACATCTATCTCGGCGCACAGAGTCGCGAGCGTGGCAGCGAGGGCTTCTTCACTCATACCGCCACCGAGAAGCTCCCGAGCCTGTTCAACCCGGGCGTGCTCAGCTTGAAGTTGTCGACTTGAGTTATCAACGTCATTACGATTAGAAATTAGCTCATCGAGAGATCGCGTACTGGCTCCAGGAAGATTCCTTGCAGCTGTCCCCAGGCGGCCTTGCGCTTTGGTCAGCCGTTCCTGTGCCTGTTCAACGTTTCGGAGTGCGCCTTCCACATCTGAAAGCAGGTGTAGCTGCCTCCGAGCGGAAGCGATCTCATTCGTTAGTTTATCAGAATCTGTCGAGGGAGCCTTGTTGCGAAGCGCCTCAAGCTGGTTGGCAAGCGCAGTCTTGAGTTGCTCTACAGTCCAGCCTGAATTTCTATCTTCAGCCTCAATCAGTGTTACATCGTTCAGGCCATCATGCTCTGCATCCTCAAGTCGAAGTGTTAGATCTTCGAGGATGTCGATTACCAGCGGCACAGAATTGACATGAGGAAGAATTTCAGTGAGTCTGTTCAGTCTCTTAGAATCCGCTTCTCGGCGCTGTTCGAGCCCCTCGCGATCTGGACTAATGCCAGCTTTCGCTGCGCTTCTTTCTAAGGCAGCTTCCGCTTCACGGAGAGCCTGATCCTGACGATCAAGGTGTTTCTGGGCTAGGTCAAACTCATGATCGGCTTGTTCGTCCTGATGCTGACGTGCGCTCGCAGTTGAGATTTGGCTATTGAGCTGCTCTTTCCTTATTTCAAGCTCTTCCAGTTGCGCATCGAGTTCCTCAAGCTTGGCGTCAAGCTCAGGTCCGCGACCGCGCACTTGATCCAACTGGTCGGCGGTCTCCACCGCCCTGTCGAAAAGGTCAACCCGTCCACGTGCCTTGCTGAGTTTTGTTGACAGCGTGCCGGCGCGCTTCTTGGCCTCTTGCGCAGCCAACACCTCGGAATGCAAGGTTTCTGGTTTACTGTCGGCAATCTTCTTGGCAACCTGTTCAAGAAGTCCGTCAAGAGTTTCTTGTCTTTTTTGCCCGGATTCTTGCACCCAGATCGACACTTGGTTTTGCGCTTCTGTGACGCGGTCTGCAAGCGCTTTTAGCGGCGTCTCTGCGACCGAGACGTGATGCACTTTCACAAGAGGTAAAGTATCGCGCGGGCGCGCCTCTTGCCCGGCGATTCTTACCGCACCCAAAAGGTCGCCCAGCGGTTCTGCTTGCGCAGGCCAGCGTCGCGGTTCAAGAATCCATTCGATCTCGCCCACCTCCCGCAGTCCAGTGATGCGGACACGCGCACTAACGATCTGAGTACGAAAAGAGCGCCAGGATGGATCTTCGCTTGAGAAAGGCTGGCCTCCTGTGCATAGCTGAAGCAGTTTAATGGCATTCGTCTTTCCAATGCCATTGTATCCCTCAATCTTGCAAATGCTCAGGTCGGGTATTTCTTCGATGATGCGAAGCCCGCGGGTGCACTCAGCCTCGATCTTAATGTGCATCGCTGACCAGCCTTTCGAGTACGGCTGCTGGATCGAATGGCTCGGCGGCTAGACCTTCAAGGACATCGACATCGACTTGTGGATCACTGGCTGCCCCAGTTGGCAGGCCCTGTTGGACAGCTGTGTTGACTTGACGAACCACACTCAGCATCTGCCGTCCAGCGCTCGACACCTGGCGTCCTCCAACGGATCATGAACCGACCGTGTTGTGATCGATGATCGTAGCGCGTGGCTCGTCCAGGCGAGGTGTTGGCAGTCGTGACGGGCGCTGCTCGCGAAGCCAGGGAAGCTCACGCTGGATGAAGCGAGATGAACGCTGCGGTCAACTACTTCCCGGACTTGTACGAGGAGGTCTGCAGTTGCTCGCTAGGTCACCGAGCGGGATGTCGGTAGCGGGGCATGTCCCCGCTGCTCCGATTGGCCTAGCTCGCGGCCTGCCGATAAGTACTTGTGCGTTCTGGCCGGGTAGCGGCTGCCGCGCAAAGGTGTTCGTATCCGCGACTTGGCCGAGTTCGGCCCCGGTCGGCGGGCAAATGGTTGCGTCAAGTCTGGATGTGAGCCCACGTCCTCTACTTCAATGGGCGGACAGGGCTGGTTCGGCGAGGACGATGCCCGCACTGCCGTGGTCAAGACCGTTAGGCCGCCGACCGGGCTAGCCAGCTGCGCGACATCCTGGACGTGGTTCGTTCCCACCGGGTCGAGGGCGACTTCTCCAGCCACCGGACGTACGCCCGCGAAGACTTGAACGCAAGCTGCAATCAGAAGCGGCGCAAGGTGACGGTGAAATTCGTCGAGTTGACCGACACCCTCCCCGGCCAGGGACCGGAGAGCGAGGTGCTGGGCAACCCGATCACCGACGACTTCCTCTCGCTCCTGGATGGCCTGAACCGGCAGATCGTCGTGCTGCTCAACAGCGTCGTCACCAGCAAGACCGAGATAGCTGACAACCCTCGGCTACGCCAATCACAGCGCCGTGTCGAAACCACTCGCGCAGATCCGCCGCGCCGCCCCGGTGCCCTTCGACGAGAACTGACCTGCCAACTCATCCCGGCCGCGCTCGGTGCCACCCGTGCGAGTAATCGTCGCCGTGTCGGAAGGCGTGCTCAGCGAGGTCCCGCCCCATCAACACCTCACGAGCGCCTCGGTCCCGCTCTGGTTCAGCTCCTCTTGCCGCGGTCTAATCGCCAGGACTAATCGGCTCGGTCGACTTCGGGCAAAGCGGCGAACCGCTACCCGTCGTCCTGTCGGAGTCGGTCAGGATGCGCAGGGAGTCGGTCTCGTATTGGCGAGCCAGAGGCGGGAGAACAGCAACGGTGATGGCGACGCATGAGGCCGCGCACGAGTGGGGCGCGCCGGTCGATGTCAACGTGCCGTCACTGTCCTGAGTCAGTGACCACATGTTCGACGGCGGCCACAGTCTAGTCTCCGACCGTGCTGTGGCTGAGGCAATCTTGGCCTTGGTGCCGCGCTACGACTTGCTTGTCCATGATAGCCGCGCCTTCGTGCGTCACGCGGTGCTAGACACGCGCCGCCGGAATCGAGCGGTTCCTCGACCTAGGTGCGTGCCTGGGTGGCGTTCGCCGTGCGCACGAACTCGCCCATGCCGAGCAGCCCCGGGCCCGTGTCGTCTACGTCGACCCGACCCCGTAGCCGTGGCCGGGCTCGAGCAGATCTTCCACGCAGACGATCCGAGCACCGGGGTGGTCGAGGCGGACCTGCGGCACGTCGACAATGTGAGCGGCTGGAGACACGACTGGCAGAGGCGGAGCAGCGCGTCTTGGCCGTACACAACCCCGACCCGCTCGATGCGTTCCCTGTGATGAAGATCGAAGTCGACCAACTACCCGAGGAACTCGCTCGAGCCTTGTTCGAAGCCTTCCGGTTGGAGATCCTCTACAACCGCAACCCAACACCGCCACCTGCAGAGTCACCCTGACCGGCCCCGCCATCACACAGTCAGCCGCACCGTCCATAGCGCCGCCGTCGTGTCATCTGGACGATGCCCAGCAGTGTCGTGAACAGCAGAAACAGAAGAATAAAGAGCAGGGCCACCACCGAGCGAATGATGGTCTTGTTCCCATCCTTGCAGTGCCCCCGGCAGGATTCGAACCTGCGACACCGGCTTTAGGAGAGCCGTGCTCTATCCCCTGAGCTACGAGGGCATTCGCGTGTTGCTGCCTACATCCTAGCGGGGCCCGGAGGCGAGTCTGCGGCTGGTGAAGCCAGGTACGCCAGTGCCATTTCCGCCACCTCCTCCGCCCACGTCGTCCATGATCGGTCATCCGGCCAGAATCTGCAGGTCGCGGCGCGGTGGATGCATGCGCCGATGATCGTTCGGGCTGCCATTTCCAGGCCGCCGGTGTCGGCAAGGAAGGGCGCCAGGGCTTCCAGCAGGGCGTCTTGGATCGCGGACAGGGCGGCGAGGCCGCGGTCTCGGCCGTCGGAGCGTTGGGCGTCCAGGAGTTCCGGGAAGATTCGGTCGTGTTCCTGGAACGTCTGCGCCAGGGCGGCCACGAAGGCGTCGAAGATCGGCCGGAGGCCGGGGGTCGCTGCGTGGAGGGCGTCTCGGACGGTGGTTTCCAACTCGGTCAGCAGCTGGTCCTTGACGGCGTACAGCAGCTGTTCCTTGCCCTCGAAGCGGCGGTAGATCGCGCCGACCGACATCCCGGCCTGCGCGGCGACCTCGGCGACGGTGAACGACTCCAAGCCCTGTTCGGCCAGCACGCGTTCGGCGGCGGCCAGGACTTTCTGCAGCGAAGCCCGGCTGCGCGCTTGTTGCGGCGGGCGGAAGCCCTCGCTGGTCTGGCTCACCCGGGGAACCTTACCTGGCCATCGATCAGATGCGAATGGTAGTTTCCATTCGCATCTGGGGAGGGATCTTGGTCAGCATCGAGATACGCAACGCCTACGTCGATTTTCCGATCTTCGACGCCAAGACGCGGTCGCTGAAGAAACGCGTGCTCGGGAAGGTCGGCGGGAAGATCGGCACCGAGGCGAAGGTGCCGGTGATCGAGGCGTTGCGGGACGTGTCGTTCCAGCTCAGCGAGGGCGATCGGGTCGGGTTGGTGGGGCACAACGGGGCCGGGAAGTCCACGTTGTTGCGGTTGCTGTCCGGGATTTACGAGCCGACCCGCGGCGTCCGGAGAGTCGCGGGGCGGGTCGCGCCGGTGTTCGATCTCGGGGTCGGGCTGGATCCGGGCGAGTCCGGACGGGAGAACATCCTGGTCCAGGGGTTGTTTCTGGGGATGAGCCGACGGCAGATGCTGAAGCGGGTCGAGGACATCGCGGAGTTCACCGAGCTTGGCGACTATCTCGAGCTCCCGTTGCGCACGTACTCGGCCGGCATGCGGGTGCGGCTCGCGCTCGGGGTCGTGACCACGATCGACCCGGAGATCCTGCTGCTCGACGAAGGGCTCGGCGCGGTCGACGCGGCGTTTCTCGGCAAGGCGCGGGTTCGGCTCCGGGATCTGGTGAAGCGGTCGGGGATTCTGGTGTTCGCGAATCACTCCGAGGAGATGCTCAAGGAGTTTTGCGACACCGCGTTGTGGATGGACGAGGGACAGGTGCGACAGTACGGCTCCTTGTCTGAGATTCTTAAGGCTTATGCCGCTTAGAGAGGGAGCAGCGATCCGCTGCGTTTCACCGTGCGGACGACGGGAGCGGTTTCCATTTGCCGGATTCCGTCCAACGAGCCGACGCGTTCGGTCAGGTACTCGTACAAGTGTGCGGCATTTCGGCAGGCGATCGCGGCGACCAGGTTCGTCGGGCCGGTGGTGACCGCGGCGAACTGCACCTCGTCGTGTTCCGCCAAGGATTCCGCGACCGACACGACGGCTGACGGGCGCACGACCATCCACAGTCGTGCTTCCGATTGGAATCCCAAGGCACGCAGGGAAATATCCAGCTGGTACGTCAGAAATCCCGCCTGACGCAGGGTTTCGATCCGGCGCTTCACGGTCGACTCGGACAGGCCGGACGCTGCGGCCAGTTCGCCGTAGCTCGCACGACCGTCGTCTGCCAGAACGTGCACTAGATGACGGTCCGCCTCGTCGAAGGTGATTTCTTCGGTCGGATGAACCGGCACCCGCAAAGCGGCGATCTGTTGCTCCGACAATGCCGCCCAACCGCCCAGGCGCGTGAAACCGTGCAGCATCTGATGTGCGGTTACGGACGTGATCCGGCTGCTCCGCGGGAGTTTGTCCAGCAGCAGCCCTTCGGCATCCTCCACCATGGACGACTGCGTCGTGCAAGCGATTTCCGTTCCGCCGGAAAGCAAGTGGACCCAGAACGTGTCCGGACGCTTCGCCAGCGCCGCCGCGATCGGGATTCCGGACGCGGGTGCGCAGGCAAACCGGACCATCCACAACGCGTACCCCAGTTTCGCGCTCGCGACCGCGCCTACAACCCGAAGCACGCCAGCCTGCCGCAACCGCCGGTAACGCCGGCCGACGGTGTTCTCCGAAACGCCGAGGACGTCGGCGATCCGTGCGAAAGGGGCTCGTCCGTCGAGGTCGAGGGCGTGGATCAACTGACGGTCCACGGAGTCCAGCGTGACGGGTTTCATCACCTCACGGTAGCTGATGACGGGATCCGTCAGGCGAGGCCAGTTTGCTTGAGGTGCCTATGAGAACCCGATCAACTCTCACGGAGAGAGAAAGGGGCCTGTGATGCGCAAATGGGGGCCGTTGGCGGCGATCTGCCTCGGGTCGTTCATGTTGATCCTCGACACCACCGTCGTGACAGTCGCGTTGCCGGAGATGGCTCGCGGACTGGGAGCGTCGCTGGCCAGTCTGCAATGGGTGGTCAACAGCTACACCCTGGTGCTCGCCGTTCTCGCGTTGAGCGCGGGTGCGATCGGCGACATCGCGGGGCAGCGCAGGGTATTCGCCGGCTCGGTGACGTTGTTTGCCGTGGCGTCGCTGGGGTGTGCGCTCGCCCCGAATGTCGGCGTGTTGATCGGCACGCGGGCGGTACAAGGAATTGGTGGCGCGGCGATGATGGTGGCCGCGATGTCGTTGCTCGGGGCCAGTTATGAGGGCAAAGAGCGCGGGACAGCGTTCGGGATCTGGACGGCAGTGCTCGGGGCCGCAGGTGCGGCGGGGCCGTTTCTCGGCGGCGTTTTGACTCAGTGGGCGGGGTGGCAGGCGATCTTCATTGTCAATCTGCCGTTGAGCGTGCTGACGGTGCTGCTGACCAGGAAGTACCTGGCCGAAGCGCCGAAACGACCGTCCGGCACCCGGATCGACTTCGGCGGAATGCTGTCTTTCGGCGTCAGTTCCGGCGCGTTGGTCTACGCGTTGATCCAGGATTCCCTGCCGGCATTCGCCCTCGCGGCCGTGGCGCTGGGCGCCTTTGTCGCGATCGAACGACGGGTAACGCACCCGATGCTCGACCTCGGGTTGTTCCGCCGGGCGGCCTTCGTGACGGTGCTGATCGTGGTCGTCGCGAGTTCGTCCGTCTTCGCTTGCCTGATCTACGCCTCGATCTGGCTGCAATCCGTGCTGCATCTCAGCCCGACCGCGGCCGGGCTCGCACTGATTCCTTTGGCGGCAACGTCTTTCGTGTGCTCGATGCTGATCGGCAAGCGGCTGCACGCCATTTCGCCGGGCATCGTTCTCGGTCTCGGGGCCTTGCTCGCGTCGGCGGGCTGCGGGCTCTCCTGGATGTTGCTCGACCGCGACTCGACTTGGCTCAGCCTGCTGCCTGGACTCATCGTGACCGGTGCTGGGATGGGCATCGCCGGGCCAGCAGGCAGTACCGCGATCCTCGGCGCGGTTCCGCGGGACCGCGCAGGGATGGCGTCCGGTGCCATGGCCACCTTTCGACAACTCGGCCAGACCCTCAGCGTCGCCGTGCTCGGGCTGGTTTACGCCAGCAGCGCGGAACTCGGCGGCGTCTTCCTGGTCACCGCCGGGCTCAGCCTCGTCGCCGCCGTGCTCAGTTGCCTTGTGCTGGCTCGAAACACTGCCGATGCGCCGTCACGAACTCGCGGAAGCTCCGCGGCCGCTGGCCGGTGACGTCCTCGACCGCGGGCGTCACGGTTTCCGCGCCGCCGTCCAGGTACGTGTTGCACACCTCGACCAGCGCTTTGGCGTGGAACGACGACATTCCGGCTTCCGCCAACGCCGAAAGCGCTTGCTCGTTCGACATGCCGCGGTACGCGATAGGACGGCCCAGCACTTCCGACAGCACCGCCGCAGCCTCGTCGTACGTTAGCGCCTCTGGGCCGCTTAGTGCGTACGCCTTGCCTGCGTGGCCGTCTTCGGTCAGTGCGTGAAATGCAACGCGGGCAATGTCTTCGGCGTCCACGAACGCGATCGGGCCGCGGATCAGCGGGCTGGCGAAGAAGTTTCCTGATCGGATGGTTCCGGACCAGTTTCCCGAGAATGCCTGCAGGTAGAAGTTCGCGCGGAGAAAGGTCCAGGACAGCGGCGACGTTTCCAGCATCCGTTCGACCGGACGGTGCAGCCGGGCGATCGGCGTGAGTTCCTCGTCCGCCCGCCACAGCGATTGCTTGACCACGTGCGTGACCCCGGCGGACACCGCGGCTTCGACCACATTGGACTCGTTGCCGGTCTGCCCGGGGCTCATCGCGCCCAGCAGGAACACCTTCGACACTCCGGCCAGCGCCGGTTGCACGGTGGCCGGATCGGACATTTCGACGGTGACCGCGTCAATTCCGTCGGCGGCGGCTTTCCTTGCCTTCTCCGGGGAATGATAGGCGGCGCGGAACGGCACCTCGGCCGCGCGCAACTGCGCGACCAGCGCTGACCCCACATTGCCGCTCGCACCCGTCACCAGGATCATGCGCCCGCCTTCGCGCGTAGAGGGAAATCACGTTCGCGTGTAGGCGATTCAGTGTAGTGGATCAGCCGGTGACGGCGGGGGTTTCCGCGCCGGCAGCCCGGCGCTGCACCAGTTCTTCGACGGCGGACGGCAGTGTGGTTTCGAAGTCGATGAGCTTCGCCCAGGTCGGGGTGACGACGATGCGGACCATGCCCTCCGCGTAGAGGGAACGGATTTCGGCCTCCCATTCGACGCGCTGCTCGGCCGTCATCTCGTAGGAACCGTTCATTTCCAGGAACTCGTCCGGGATCCCGTCGGTGTAGTCCAGTTCGGCGCGGCCTCGGACGAGCAGGATCTTCGGCGGGTGCACCTCGGTGTCGACGGTCAGCGCGACCATCGGGTTCTCCTTCAGCGCGTGCAGTTTCGGGGAGTTCTTGGTGGTGCACATGACGACCTCGGCGCCATTCCAGCTGAACGAGATCGGGATGCTGCGCGGTGTGCCGTCCTTCGCCACGTAGGCAAGCCGGGTCAGGTCGCGGGCGAGCAGTTCGCGGCTGAGCGGGCGGTTCAGGACCTCGGCGACTTCCTGCGGTTCCATGTCGGTCTCCTCCACGTCGGCTGGCCACGACGGCCAGGTGCTGCGGGGACGGGGCCGCGGCGGAGTTCTCGACATTACCTCGACAGTGACCTAGGTCACATCGATAATTACAACACTTGTACAACTGCTTGACAGTTATCCGGCGGATGGCGTTGAGTGGTTCCCGTGCGGGGTTTCCCTGCCCGGAAACCGGAAGCGAGCCGCGGGGAGGTGAGGGCGATGAGCGATACGAGCCCGGGGCGAAGTACGCCCCCGGACCCCGGATTGTCCCCACCTTCCGGCATCCCCGGCTGATCCCGGTTTCCCCGCCCGTCCGGCCCGCGCCGGACGGGGTCTTCGGAGTGCGCGGAAACCGGCGGTCGCGGCTGCCCTGATCGGCCCGGAAAGAGGGCCGAAGGGAGTGCTCGGCATGACCACCGACACCACCGTAAGCATCGACCGGCGCACCACCGCCGTCCTCGACGAGCAGCACGTCGGCGACATCCGCGGCGCGCTCGGCACCATCAAAGCGGGCGACTGCGCGCCCCGGACCGGCCTGTCCGCCAAGCTCAAGACCCTGCTCGCGATCGTCGGGCCGGGGTTGATCGTGCTGGTCGGCGACAACGACGCCGGCGCGTTCGCGACCTACGGCCAGGCCGGGCAGAACTACGGCCCGAAACTGCTGGGGACCCTCCTGCTGCTCGTCCCGGTGCTGTACGTGAACCAGGAAATGGTGCTGCGCCTCGGCGCGGTCACCGGCGTCGGGCACGCCCGGCTGATCCTCGAACGCTTCGGCAAGTTCTGGGGCGCGTTCTCGGTGATCGACCTGTTCCTGCTCAACGCGCTGACGCTGGTCACCGAGTTCATCGGCATCACGATGGCGACGCGCTACCTCGGCCTGCCGACGGTTCCGTCGGTGGCGCTGGCCGCGGCCGTCATCATCGGGGCCGCGTTCACCGGCAGCTTCCGGCGGTTCGAGCGGATCGCGATCTTCTTCTGCCTCGGTTCGCTGACGCTGATCCCGGTGTACGTGTTCGCGCACCCGGCACCGGCGGAGATGCTCGGCGGGCTGGTGCCCACGATGCCCGCCGGACCTGGCGGGATGGCCGAGTTGATGCTGCTGATCATCGCGATCGTCGGCACCACGGTCGCGCCGTGGCAGCTGTTCTTCCAGCAGTCGTACGTGATCGACAAGCGCATCACGCCGCGGTTCATGCGGTACGAGAAGGCGGACCTGTGGATCGGCCTGGTCGTGGTGATGGTCGGCGCGGCCGCGATCATGGGCATTGCTTCGGCGGCCTTCGCCGGTGCCAGCACGTCCTTCACTGACACAGCTGGCGTTACGGACGGCATCGAGGCTTACGCGGGACGTACAGCAGGCGCGTTGTTCGCCGTCGCGCTGCTGGACGCTTCGATCGTCGGAGCGTTCGCTGTGTCGCTCTCGATCGCGTACGCGATCGGTGACGTCTTCGGGATGAAGCACTCGCTGCATCGCGGGGCGCGGCACGCGAAGGGCTTCTACGCGGTGTACGCGGGTCTCGTCGCGCTGTCGGCCACCATCGTGCTCATCCCGGGCTCGCCGCTCGGGTTGCTCACCACCGGGGTGCAGACGCTCGCCGGGGTGCTGCTGCCGTCGGCGACGGTGTTCCTCTTACTGCTGTGCAACGACAAGGCGGTGCTCGGGCCGTGGGTCAACGGACGGCTCACCAACCTGTTCACTTCCGTGGTGGTCGGGGTGCTGGTGGTGCTGTCGGTGATCCTCACCTCGGCGGTGCTGTTCCCGGACATCAGCGCGGACCAGATTTTCCTGATCATGGCGGTCAGCGGCGGGATCGGCGCGCTGACGGCCGGGTACGCGCTGCTTCGCCGCCGCCGGAACGCCGCCCCGATCGATCGCACCGGACGCGCGGAGTGGCGGATGCCGCCGCTGCAGTACTTGCCGCCGCCGGAGATGTCGACCGGACGCAAGATCGGGCTGACCGCGCTGCGCACGTATCTGCTCCTGGCGATGGCGCTCGTCATCGTGAAGCTCGTCCAACTGGCTCTAGGTTAACTCTGCGTGAGAGTACTTCTCAGCGTGTACACAGCGAGTGTGCACAACAGTGGGTAACCGTGACGCCCTGGCACCGGAAGGCCTGATGACCGACCCCAACGACAGACGCGCCGCCGCATCCCGAGGTGCGGCGGCACGCGGTGTCGCCGCCCGCGCCGCGGCCCGGCGACGACGGATCACCGGCCGGGTCGCGCTGGCCCTCGCGGCCGCGCTGACGCTTTCGCTGACCGGCTACGGCTGGGCGGCCTACAACGGCATCGTGGCCGGGCTGCAGGTTTCCGACGTGCTCGACGGACAGTCGACCTCCAGCGGCGGCGACACCAACATCCTCATCATGGGCCTCGATTCGCGGCTCGACGAGAACGGCAACCCACTGCCGAAGGACATCTACAACTCGCTGCACGCCGGGGATCAACAGGACGGCGGCTACAACGCCAATGTGCTGATGCTGCTGCACGTCCCCGGCAACGGCGGCAAGGCGACGTCGATCTCGATTCCGCGCGACGATTACGTTCCGCTGGCGGGTTGCCCGGACAACGTGTGCAAGGGCAAGATCAAACAGGCTTACGGGCTGGCGTTCGACGAAAAAGCCAAACAGCTCGTCCAGCAGAACGTCACCGACAAAACCCAGCGCGAGCAGCAGGCACGGGACGCGGGCCGGCGCGCGGAAATCGACACCGTCCGGAAATTCCTCGGCGATGTCCCGATCGACCATTTCGTCGAGGTCACCCTGGTGGCGTTCTTCGAGATCGCCCAGGTCGTCCAGCCGATCACGGTGTGCCTCAACGAGGACACCCAGGACAGCTACTCGGGCGCGAACTTCCACGCCGGCCAGCAGGAGATCAGCGCCGAGCAGGCCGTCGAGTTCGTCCGGCAGCGCCGGGACTACGTGCATCCGTCGCTCAATTTCACCGACCTCGACCGCGAACGCAGGCAGCAGGCGTTCATCTCCTCGCTCGCATATCAGCTCAAACAGGGCGGGACCTTCACGAATCCGGCGAAACTCCAGGGAATTCTGGACGTCGCGAAGCAGAACACCGCGGTCGACAGTTCGCTGGACCTGCTCGCGCTCGCGAAACAGGCGTCCAGCCTGACCGGCGGCAATGTCAGTTTCGTGACCCTTCCGGTCGATCATTTCGGCAAGAGCCCGTCCGGTGAGGACGTCAACTTCGTCAATACCGCGCAAATCCAGTCCCTGGTCGCGCAACTGCTGAGCGGAGCCCCGGTGCCGAGCCCGGCCGCGTACGTCACCCCGCTGGCGCACGGAAACGCCACCCCCGCTCCCCCGCCGGCGTTGAGCGGAGGCGGAATCCCGTGCGTGAAATAACTCGTGAAATAACTTCAGCACCGCGAATGAGACCACGGACACTCCGCGCGCCTCAATGTCCTTTCAGGACAGAGCAGGCATAATCAGCCCGGCGCGTTCTTTCCCGCGCCGAAAAATCGGCGGACGGCGGTGCTCGGGTGGCTACGACACGGAACAGACGAAGCCGGGTTCCGGTCGCGATCGTCGGCTGGCTGTCCCGGCCGCTGGCGTCGTTCCACCTCGTGCTCGCGCTGTGCGGCCTGCTCACGCTGCTCGGCGTCATCATGGTGCTGTCGGCGTCTTCCGCGCAGCCGGGCGGGGTGTACAGCACCTTCCAGAAGCACATCATCTTCGTCCTGATCGGGCTGGTCGCGCTGTGGGCCGGGCTGCGGATTCCGTTGCGGCGGATCAGGTCCCTCTCGCCGATGCTGATGCTCGTCACGCTGGCGATGCTCGCGCTGGTGCTCACCCCGCTCGGCGCGAAGGTGAACGGCGCGCAGCGGTGGTTCACGCTCGGTCCGTTGACGCTGCAACCGGTCGAGCTCGCGAAGGTCGCGTTGACCTTGTGGGGCGCGCACATTCTCGTGGTGAAGGCCCGGCTGCTGCACCACTGGCGGCACTTGCTGGTGCCGCTGGTTCCGGTCGCGCTGCTGATGTTCGCCCTGGTGATGGCGCAGCCGAACCTCAGCGGGACGATCTCGCTCGGCATCGTGCTGCTTTCGCTGCTGTGGTTCTCCGGCGCGCCGGGACGGTTGTTCGCCGCGCTGCTGGCTGGCGGCGTCGGCGGGTTCGTGGTGCTCGCGCTGGTCGCGGACTACCGGCTCGCGCGCGTGCTGTCGTTCCTCTCCCCCGACGCGGACACCTCCGGTGCCGGATACCAGGCGGTGCAGGCACAGTACGCACTCGCCGAGGGCGGCCTGTTCGGCGTCGGGCTCGGACAGGGCGCGTCGAAGTGGAAGTACCTGCCGAACGTGCAGAACGACTTCATTTTCGCGCTGATCGGCGAGGAGCTCGGGTTCCTCGGCTGTGCCGTGGTGCTGCTGCTGTTCGGCGGGCTCGCGCTGGTCGGCCTGCGGATCGCGACGCGCAACCTCGACCCGTGGATCCGCATCGTCGCCGCGACGATCACCGTGCTGCTGGTCGCGCAGGCGGCGGTCAACATCGGGTACGTCGTGAACGCGCTGCCGGTGACCGGGGTGACGCTGCCGCTGGTGTCGTACGGCGGGACGTCGCTGATCGTGACGATGTTCCTGTTCGGCGTGCTCGCCAGCTGCGCGCGGCACGAGCCCGCCGCGGTGGCCGACCTGAATCATCTGGGACCGGGCAAGATCGGCCGGATCCTGCGGCTGCCGGTGCCGGAGCCGTATCGGCCGGTCCGGGCGTCGGCGAAGCCGACCCGCGCACGACGACCGGTGCGGCCTCGCTGACTCTTACACTGCGGTAGTGGAGAGCGACGTCTGGGATGTCGCGCGGCCCGGTCGCGCGGGTCCGTTGTCCCTGGGCGGATTCCGCCACCGGACCGGCGGGACGGTCGATCTGCGAGTGGTGCCGCATCCGGCGATCACGGTGGTGCTGGAGTTCGGCGGCGGCAAACTCCTCGTGGACGACGGCGCTCAGCACGGCAGCTTCGTCGCCGGGCTCGCGCCGCGCGGGGTGCGGCTGCGCGGGGAAAGCCTCGAATGCGTCGAAGTCCGGTTGCCGCCGTTGGCCGCTGCCGGAGTGGGCGCTGGGCCCGCGGAGCTGGACCGGACGGTCGGGCTGACCGAGTTGTGGGGCCGGGACGCCGACCGGCTTCGGGACCAGTTGAGCGAAGCCGGTTCGTGGGACGCCCGGTTCGCGCTGGTGGAGGCTGCTTTCGCCCGTCGGCTCTCGGTGGTTCCGGCGACGGATCCGGAGGTTTCCTTGGCTTGGCGGCGGATCGTCCGGAGCCGCGGCCTCGTGCGGGTCGAGTCGCTGGCGGCCGAATGCGGGTGGAGCAGGCGGCGGTTGTGGGACCGGTTCCGGGCACAGGTCGGGTTGCCGCCCAAGCGAGCGGCGAAGCTGGTGCGCTTCGATCATGCTGCTCGACGGCTGGCGACCGGGGCCAGTGCGGCCGATGTCGCGGCTGAGTGCGGGTATACCGATCAGTCGCACCTGCACCGGGATGTCGTGGCGTTCGCCGGGGTGACGCCGGGTCGGCTGGCCGCCGATGCCGGGTTCGCGGCGGATCGCAGCGCGTTCGCCTGAACATTTGTGCAATACCCGGCGGTCTTGGCCGCGCGACACTGCGGGCATGGCGAAATTGTCCACTGTGGAATTGCGGGGCGCGAAAACCCTGCTGACCGGAGCGACCGGCGGGATCGGTCGGACGCTTGCCCGTGCGCTGGCCGCGCGCGGAGCCGACCTGGTGCTCACCGGCCGCCGGGTCGAGTTGCTCGAACCGCTGGCCGCCGAGGTGGGTGGTCGCGCGGTTCCGGCCGACCTCACCGATCGGGGTGCGGTCGAGGAACTTCTCGCTGCGGCAGGGGAAATCGACGTCGTTGTCGCCAATGCGGCTCTCCCCGCGACGGGGCTGCTGGCTGATTACTCGATCGATGAGGTCGATCGCGCGCTTGAGGTCAACCTGCGGGCGCCGGCTGTGATGGCGAAGCTGGTCGCTTCGCGGATGATGACGCGGCGGCGTGGGCATCTCGTCTTCATCTCGTCGCTGTCCGGGAAGACCGCGTCTGGGCAGGCTTCGCTGTACAACGCGACGAAGTTCGGCTTGCGCGGGTTTGCTCTTGCGCTCCGGGAGGACTTGCGGCCGTTCAATGTCGGTGTGTCGTCGGTGTTTCCCGGCTATATCAGCGACGCGGGCATGTTCGCCGATTCGGGGGCGACCTTGCCGTTCGGCGTCGGCACCCGGACACCGGACGACGTCGCGCGGGCGACGGTGCGGGCGATCGAACGCAACCTCGCGGAGATCGACGTGGCACCGTTCGGGTTGCGGCTGACGGCGTTGCTCGGCGGGATCGCACCCGGGGTGGCGGCGGCTGTGCAACGGCGTCTTGGCGCGGAGGCGATTACCGAGCAGTTGGCGGAGGGGCAACGGGCGAAACGGTAGAGATGTGCGGCTTTCGGCTTGGGAATCACTCGCGCCAGGTACAGCTCGGCCAATGGCCCGATCTGCGCATACGACTCGCGGAACGCCTTGTGCGGAAGCCTCTTCAGCGGCCAGCCCAGCAACTCCAGGTTTCACCGTTTCGGCCAATGCCAAGCCGGTTGGTCGAGCCGACCCTGCCCGGCGACCACCGTCGCGCCGAAGTCCTTTTCCAGTTCCAGCACCGAGGCGTCCTCGAGAAACCGCACCAGCAGCTGGGAATGCGAAACCACCAGCAGCTGCGTCTTCTTCGCCGCCGCAGTGATCAACGCGGCCAGCGCGGGCAACAGGTCCGGGTGCAGGCTGGTTTCCGGCTCGTTCAGCACCAGCAGCTCCGGCGGGCGCGGGCTCAGCAATGCCGCCGCCCACAGCAGGTAGCGCAGGGTCCCGTCGGAGAGTTCGGCGGCGCTCAGCGGGCGCAGCAGGCCGTGTTGGTGGAAGCGGAGGTCGAATCTGCCGTCGGTGGTGGCTACTTCGATGGACGAGCCGGGGAAGGCGTCGTCGATCGCGGTGGCCAGGGCGTCGGCGTCGAGGGATTCTTGGATGGTGCGCAAGGCCGCGGCCAGGTCGCCGCCGTCGTGGTCCAGGGCCCAGGTTCGGGTGCCGATGCGGCTTTGCCTGGCGGGGGCGTCGGCGTCAGTGCGGAAGTGGTCGTAGAAGCGCCACGCTCGGACTCGGTCGCGCACGATCAGGAGTTCCGGGCAGAGGCGCGGGTCGGCGAATTCGCTCAGCATGCTGTCGGTCAGGGCGATCGAGTGGCCGCTTTCGGCCCACCGGCCGGACTCGTCTCGGATGCGGAGTCTCGTGCCGGAGCGGTCGGCCAACAACGCCGACGGGCGCAGAACTGGGCCGTGCCAGACGCATTCGCGTTTGTACTCGGGGTCCAGGTTGAAGGCGGTCTCGGTGGGCACGGGGAGGCCGAAGTCCAGGGCGTAGCCGAATTCGTCGCCGGAGTAACCCAGGCGCAGGCCGATCGGTTTGGTGCGCTGCAACGGTTGTATCGGTGATCGGCCTTCGCGCACGGATCGGCCGATCGTCTCCGGACCGGCCCACAGCGTCGACGGCAGGCCGCCTTCACCGGCGAGGGCGGCGACTGCGCCGTTGCGTCCGGCGTCGGCGAGAAGCCGCAGCGCGCGGTACAGGCTGGATTTCCCGGTGCCGTTCGCGCCGACGATCACGGTGAGCTGCGACAACGGCAGCACCAGGTCGCGTAGCGAGCGGTAGTTCTGGATGGCCAGGGTGGTCAGCACGCCGACACCTCCGCGGGCAGGCCGAAGCGGGGGAGCAACTCGGGTTCGAGGAACCAGGTGACGGTGCGGATTCGGTCGCCCCACGGTGCCAGGACGAGGATTCCGGCGGGACGTCCCACCGTGCCACCGGGTTCCGTGAGGTAGCAGGCGAAGGCTGGGTGGGTGTTGGCGCGCGTCGGGAGCAAACGAAACTCTCGGGTGCCGCGCCATTCGCCGAACATGGTGAGGAACGCGGTGACAGCTTCCCGGCCGACGTACTCGTGCGGCGCGGGCGGCATGGCGAGCCAGCCGTCGTCGGTCAGGAGCGCGACTACGCCCTCGACGTCTCCCTCGCTGAACGCGTCGGCGAAGCGTTGCGCGATCTCCCGTTCCCGGGGCGCTGGCGGGGCGGGTTCGACGGTTTGGCGCAGCTGCGCCCGCGCGCGTTGCAGAGCGCCTTTGACCGCATTCGGGCTGGTGTCCAGCATTTCCGCGGCCTCGGCGGTCGAGTAGTCGAGCACGTCCCGGAGCACGAGGACCGCGGCCTGGCGCGGCGGAAGTTTCTGCAGGGCCGCGACGAACGCCAGCTCGAAGGTTTCCTTGGCGCTGTAGTGCGCGGCGGGGTCGTCCGGCGCGGGCTGCAGCCACGTCACCTCGGTGCGACGGGTGGGCTCGGTCGGGGTGAACGGCGGCGAGGGTTCGGCTGGGACGCGACGGCCGGCGTCGCGGAGAGCGTTGAGGCAGCGGTTGGTGGCGATGCGGTACAGCCAGGCCCGCACCGAGGCTCGACCGGCGTACCCGTCCAGGCCGCGCCAGGCGGCGAGGAGCGTCTCTTGCAGCAGGTCTTCGGCGTCGGTGAGCGAGCCGAGGAGGCGGTAACAGTGCACTTGCAGCTCGTGCCGATAAGGCTCGACCAGCTCGCGAAAGGCGTGCGCGTCTCCGGCGCGTGCGCGATCGAGGATGTCCTGGCCCACCCTTCGCATCCTGCCACCGTTCCGTTTCCGGGGCGGGCGGTGTCTCTACTGGCGACCCCTGCGAAAGGCGAAACGATGAACCCTGTCGACGATCTGGCCACTGTCCTCGAGTCCACCAGCGAACTGGTCGCTGGCGTGTCTCGCTGGGACGCGCCGACGCCGTGCCCGGAGTGGACTGTCCGCGAGCTGGTGAACCATCTGGTCCTCGGGCACCGGCTGTTCACGGCCGCCCTGCGCGGTGACGCGGGCGGCTCGCTGGACCCGCGCACTTCCGACGCGCTCGGCGACTATCCGGTGGCGGCCTACCGGGACGCGGTCGCCGGTCTGCTCGCGGCGTTCCGGCAGCCGGGCGTGCTGGAGGGGACTTTCGAGGTCCCAGCCGGGACAGTTCCGGGGATCGCCGCGCTGCATCTGCGGATCGTCGAGGAACTCGTGCACGGCTGGGACCTCGCTCGCGCCACCGGGCAGGAGCCGAAGTTCGAGGACGCCTTGGTGGAGCGGGAAATCGCGTTCAGCGCGGCTCGGCTAGCTGACCTTCCGGCGGAGCGCAGTCCGTTCGCGGCGCCAGTGCCGGTCGCGGAGGACGCGCCGCCGTTGGATCGGCTGGTTGGGCTGCTCGGCCGGTCGCCGAATTAAGCGACGCGGAAGGTCAGCAGACCTCGTTGGTCGGTCAACGGGACTGCTGATTCCAGCACTAAGCCAGCGGAATCGGCGAGGGTGCAGAATTCTTCCACGCGCCGTTCGCGTCCGCCGAAATGGACCAGCATGACCAGGTCCATTTCGGTGCGCGCGTGAATTCCGCCGACCGCTTCGATGGCCAGAATCCGACCGGACGGGCCCGCCGCTTCCGCACACCGCTTCAGGACGCGGCGGGCGTTGTCGTCGTCCCAGTTGTGCAGGATGTCCACCAGTACATAGACATCTGCTCCAGACGGGAGCGGGTCGAAGAAGCTGCCGCCCAGGACCTCGACGCGGTCGGCGAGGCCGCGTGCGGTGAAGGCGGCACGGGCCTCGCTCGCAGTGGGTTCGAGGTCGATCAGCTGCGCCCGCAGTTTTGGCTGAGCCTCGAGGATCGCGGCGAGCAAATCTCCTCGGCCGCCACCGACGTCGACTACTGTGCCGAATGCGGCCCAGTCGATTCCGGCGATCACTTGCGGGATCTCGGTGCGGAATCGGTTGGTCATCTGCCGGTCGAAGGATTGCCGCAAATGCGGTTGTTCGGAGAGATCGGTCCAGAAATCCTTGCCGTATCGACGGGAGTAAGCCGCCTCGCCGGTACGGACGCTGTGCGCCAGTTCGACGAAAGCGAGTTCGGCGCGACCGGCGGCCCGGTCGAGGTGCAGGAGGTTGGCGACGCCGTTTTCCTTGTCAGCGCACAAGTTCTCGCCATAGGAGGTGGTCAGGTAGCCGTCGTCGGTGCGTTCGACCACGCCGAGCGTGACCAGGTGGCCGAGCAGGACGTCGAGCGCGACCGGGGAAAGATCCAGTTCCGCGGCGACGTCGTCGACAGTGCCGGGGGCGCGCAGCCGGTCGGGCAGGCCCAGCGTTACCGCGACTCGCAACGCCATCGGAGTGGCCAGGCTGGCGGCACGGAGGAGGAGGTTCGCGTCATCACTCACGTGATTCCACCTTGCCAGCCCGGTCAACCGAATTTTCCGGGCCAGGTGGCGGTCTTGACGAATTCGGCGAAGCTGCGCGGCGAACGGCCGAGAGCGCGTTGGACGCCGTCGGAAACGTGGGCGTCGCGGCCTTCGCGCAGCGGTTCGATGACGTCGGCGAAGATCGCAGCCTCGGCGCGCGGCAAGCCTTGGTCGACCAATTCCGCGACGTAATCCTCAATGGACAGTGGAACATAGCGGATTTCCCGGCTGGCCGCGGCGGAAATCGCTTCGACCGCCTCAGCCAGTGATACCGCACTGGGCCCGGAGAGTTCGTAGGTCTGCCCCGCGTGACCGTCTTCGGTCAGGGCGGCGGCGACCACCTCGGCGATGTCCTCGGCGTCCACGAAGGTCGCCGCGCCGTCACCGGCGGGCAGGCGCAGTTCGCCGGCGGCCACGGCGTCGGCGAAGAATCCCTCGCTGAAATTTTGCGCGAACCAGCCGGGGCGGCTGATCGTCCACTCCAGACCGCTTTCCCGGACGGCCGCCTCGCTGTCCGCGATACCGTCGCGCATTCCGGTGCGGTCGCGGACGTAACCCGGGTCGTCGATGCCGCGTCCGGACGCCAGCACGATGCGCCGCACACCGTGTTTTCGGGCCTGCGCAACGAAGGGGCGGACCAGGTTGGTCCCGTCGAGCTGCACGACGTAGGCCGCGCGGATGCCTTCCAACGCGGCGCCCCAGGTGCTGGCGTCGGTCCAGTCGAAGGGGTGTTCGCCGGATCGCGCAGCCGCGCGGACCGGGTGCCCGGCGGCGCGCAGCCGGGAGACGACGCGGCGGCCGGACTTGCCGGTCGCGCCGGTGACCAGGATCGGGTGTTCAGCCATGTCTTCAGTCAAGCGGCAGGCTCCCCGCCCGGCCATGGTTGAAAAGCTCGCCTCGATGTCTGCGCGTATACGCTGGCCAGGTGGACGCAGTAGCGGAACTGCTCGCGGACGTCCGGGTGCGCGGTGCGGTCTTCCGGCAGACGATCATGCCGTCGACGTGGGCGTTGCGGGTCGCCACAGGTACGCCGCTGACCTTGGCGCGGATGCTGCGCGGCGAGGCGTGGATCGTGCCCGACGGGCTCGCACCGGTCCGGATCGGCGCGAACGACATCGCCGTGGTTCGCGGTGATGTGCCGTACGTGGTGGCCAACGATCCGACCGCCCCGCCGACGCACACCGTCATCGCCGCCGACTACTGTCCGCCGCCGACCGACGGTCGCACCTGCGGAAATCCGTCCGAGGACGCAGCCGTATTGCTCAGCGGGGCGGTTGAAAGCCGTGGCCAGTCCGGCGAACGGTTGTTGCGAGCGTTGCCCGAGGTGCTGGTCGTACCGGCCGGCAGTCCGCATCCGCCGGCCGAGGTGTTCGCCGACGAGGTCGGGAAAGACCGGCCGGGACAACAGCAGGTACTCGACCGGATGCTGGACTTGATGCTGGTTTCCGCGCTGCGCACCTGGTTCGACAACGCCCCGGTCCAACTCGATCCGGTGGTAAGCGCCGCGCTGAAGCACCTCCGCGAGGATCCCGCCCGCAGTTGGACAGTCGCGGAACTGGCTGCCGAAGCGGGAGTGTCGAGGGCAGCGCTAGCCCGGCGGTTCACCGAGCAGGTCGGCGAACCGCCGATGGCCTACCTCGCGGGCCGACGCGTCTCACTAGCCGCCGAACTGCTCCGCACCACTGAGTACACAGTGGACACTATCGCGCGAACAGTCGGCTACGCCAACGCTTTCGCACTCAGCGTAGCCTTCAAACGACGACGCGGAATCCGGCCGAGCGAACACCGTCACAAAAGCTCGGTGTGATACTTCGCCGCCAACGACCGCGCCCGCTGGCCCTGCTCGGCCTTCTCCGCACTCGCCACTTGCCGGAAGAATTCCTCCTGCCCGGCCGGGGAGCACACGCAGTACATCCGCGCGGGCCGGTCGGAGATGTTGCGGAAGAAGTGCGGCGCGTTGGCCGGGATGTTCACCGTCTCGCCCGCGTGCACGATCGTTTCCTCGCCGCGGAAGGTGAACCGAAGCTCGCCTTCGAGCAGGGTGAACATCTCCTCGAAGTCGTGCCGGTGCGGCGGCGGGCCGCCGCCGGGCGGGACGCGCATGTCGATCAGGCAGTAGCGGCCGTTGGTCTGCTCGCCGGACACCAGGATCGTGTAGCTGTCGCCGACGAGCTCGAGATTCGGCAGGTCGTTCGGGCGCGCGACGGTGAGCTGGCGCCGCGGATCGTCCGGGGGAAGAGAGGTCATCGATTCTCCCTGCGAGGCAACGGAATCCGAAGACGGGCGACACGGCAGAAAATCCGGAACATTTCGTCCGCTTATTCAGATTAGCTTAAACTGACGGGCAGTGTCCAGGCACCGCGAGGAGAACAGATGTCCCGCCCGCGCAAGGTCCGCAAGGACGCCGAGGCCAACCGCGAACGGCTGCTCGCCTCGGCTGCCGCGGCGGTGCTCCGCGAAGGCCGGCACGTTCCGCTGGCCACTATCGCCGCCGAGGCCGGTCTCGGGATCGGCACGCTCTACCGCAGCTACTCCGACCGCGACGCGTTGCTGCAAGCACTGGAGCACCGCGCGTACGGCCTGCTCAACAGCCTGCTCGACCAGATCGAATCCGACGAAGACAGCACTGGCCTCGACTCGGTCGCCCGCTATCTCGAAGGCACCGTGGACCTCGCCGACCAGCTGGTACTCCCGCTGCACGGCGCGCCTCCGCTCGTCACCCCGGAGGCAGTGGCGGCGCGAAAGTCGATTTACCGACGGCTCGGCTTCTTCCTCGCGAGCGGTCGCGCGGACGGCAGCATCCGCGGCCAGGTCAACGCCACTGATCTCATCGCGTTCAGCACCCTGCTCACGCAGCCGAAAGCCGCCGTCCTCGACTGGACCCACCTGGCGAGACGGCAGATCGCGCACTTCCTCAACGGCATCGCGACCGAGGGGCCGAGGGAAGTGCCTGGTCCCGCCGTCGAACGCGAGGACGTCGAGCAGGCCTTCGCCGCACGGGCGGACAGTTAGAAGGTCTTCCGAACGATCGGCCATGTTACCGTCGGGCGTCGTCAAGGAGGTGGGGATGCCCGCAGCAGGCACCCGCAAGCCGATGCGCGAACGGTTCCGCGAGCAGGTGCGCGAGGAGGTCAAGGTCGTCGCGCTCAACCAGCTCGCGGCCGGGGGCGCGCAGGCGATCTCGATCAACGCCATCGCCAAGCAGCTCGGCGTCTCCGGGCCGGCGCTGTACCGCTACTTCTCCAGCCGCGACGAACTGCTGACCGTCCTGGTCATCGACGCGTACAACGACCTCCGCGAGGCCATGGCGACAGCCCTCGACACCGACGCACTCGACGCGGAAGCGCAGGTCCGGCTGCTGGCCGCCGCATACCGGGCCTGGGCGCAGGAAGAACCGCACCGGTACGAGCTGCTGTTCAAGGCGCCGTTCCCCGGATACGACGCGCACGCCAAGCCGCTCGCCGAAGCGGCCCGGTCGCTGATGGGCGTGGTGCTCGGGGTGTTGCACCACCTCGATTCCGCCACCGCGGAAAAGCCGACCGCGTACGAGAACGAGGAAGTGCTCGACGCCCGGCGCGCCAACAGCGAGAACCACCAGCTGGCAGTCGCGTTGTGGTCGCGGCTGCACGGCTTCGTCAGCCTCGAAATCGGCGGCGGCTTCACCGCGATGGGCCTCGACGCCGACGCGCTGTTCGAGACCGAAGTGCGAGTACTGGCAGACCGGGTCCGCCGCGCCTCCTGATCACCGGCGAGACGCGCGCGGCTTCGCCCCCAACGCCACCGCCAGCACGGCCCCGGCCACCATGCACGCGCCGACCACCCACAAACCGGTCCGCTGCGTACCGGTCAGGTCGCGCAGCCAGCCCGTCACATACGGCGCGACGAACCCGCTCAGATTGCCCAGCGCGTTGATCAACGCGATCCCGCCTGCCGCCGCCGCGCCGGACAGGAAGTTCGACGGCAGTGCCCAGAATGTCGGCAGCGCCGCGCACACGCCCATCGCGCAGATGGTCACCGCGGTCATTGTGGCGTAAGGGTTTCCGAGATACAGCGCGACCGGGATCGCCGCGCCGCCGACGAGCATCGGCAGCGCGACGTGCCACGTCCGTTCCCCGGTGCGGTCGCCGTGGCGGGCCCACGGGACCATCACCAGCGCGCCCGCGACGTACGGGATCGCGTTCACCAAACCCGCCTGCAGCACGGTCAGTTTCGTGCCGAACTCCTCGCCGAACCCGGCGATGATCGTCGGCAGGAAGAAACCCAGCGCGTACAGGCCGTAGACGACCGCGAAGTACACGAACGCCAGCCCGAGGATCCGCGGGTGCGTCAGCGCTTTCCGCAGCGGCCAGTGGTGTTCGGCTTCGGTGGCGCGGCGTTCGGCGTCGAGTTCATTGGTGAGCCAGTCGCGTTCCTCCGCCGACAGCCACTTCGCGGTTTCCGGCCGGTCGCTCAGGCAGAACCACGTGACGACCGCGAGCAGGATCGCCGGAATTCCTTCGACCAGGAACATGAACCGCCAGCCGGACAGGCCGAAGACGCCGTGGCCGCCGCTGATCAGCAGGCTGGAGACGGTCGAGCCGATCGCGCTCGACACCGGCACCGCGCACATGAACAGCGCGACCGCCTTCGCCCGCTGCGCCGCCGGGAACCAGTACGTCAGATACAAAATGATGCCAGGGAAGAACCCCGCCTCGGCGACACCGAGTACGAACCGCAGCACCACCAGCGTCGCGGTGTTCGGCACGAAAGCCATCGCGACGGCCACCGCGCCCCAGGTGATCATGATCCGCGCGATCCAGCGGCGCGCGCCGAACCGGTGCAGCGCGAGATTGCTCGGCACCTCGAGGATGAGGTAGCCGATGAAGAAGATCCCCGACGCGAGCCCGAAGGCCGTCGCGGTGAGCCCGAGTTCTTTGTTCATCCCGTTCGGACCGGCGAACCCGATGTTGACCCGGTCCAGGTAGTTGACGAAGTACAGCAGCATCAGCAGCGGCATGACCCGCACCGCCGCCTTGGCCATGACCCGGTTGCCCAGTGCGCTCGTCTTCGTCGACATGTCCGGATCTCACCCGGCCGGACCCCGCTGAGTCAAGGTTTTGCGTAATGCTTCGCGACCGCGGTGAACGCCTCCTTCGGTTCCCAGTTCAGCCCTGGGTACGCCGTGCCCGAGCGGTCTTCCAGGACCTTCACCAGGCCGAAGCTCGCGAGGTCGAGATCGTTGCCCCCGGGCCGGTGCGGATGGTTGTAGAGCGCGAACAGGAACACGAACGCACTGTCCACTCCCTCCTCGTCGAAGATCTCCAGCAGCTCGCGCAGATACCCCGCCTGCCCGGCTTCGTCGCGCTCGTACTCGCCGTCGATGCGGAGCGGATCGCCGGTTTCCTTGTCGTACTCGACGATTTCCATGCTCCGCGGCGCGACGTCGCCGGACCCGTGCCAGGTCGCCGTGCCGAAACCGGTGATCGCGACCGGTTTCCCTTGCGCCACCAGGGTTCGCACGCCGTCCCGGAAGATCGGCGCGACCTCGGCGGAGCGGATGAGTTCCACCGTGACGAAGTCGAACCGGCTCCAGTCCACCTGCTCGAACTGGATGCACGCGTAGGTGACCGGGCCGTGGAACCGCTCCCGCACGAGCTTGACGGCGGTGTCGAGGAACGGGTCGAGCCGCTTGCCCACCGCGGCCAGCCGCTCGGCGCGACCCTCGGGTTCGGCGAGCAGCGAACTGACCCGTTCCGCGACGTCCTCGCCGGGAAGGAAGCCGTGGTTCATCACGCTCAACTCGACGCCGGTCACGAACACGACGTCGGCCCCGGTGGCGCGCAGCCGTTCCGCGCGGGTGGCGCAGTCGGCGAAGAGGGCGAGCATTTCTTCGTGGGTCTGTTCCAGCGGATACGGCGAGAACCAGACCTCCAGCCCCAGGTCGGCCGCCCACCGCGCGGCCCGCTCCAGCCGCTCCGGATCGCCGCCGACGAGATGCACCGCGGTGCAGTGCAGGTCGTCGCGGATGATCGCCAGTTCGCGTTTCACCACCTCCGGTTCGAAGTTCTCCCGCGACGACCGTCCATTGCGGACGAACCCGGTCTCGTACGTCATTCCCTTGCCGCGCATGGCGGTTTCCTCTCGTTCGGGGACACGCTCACTTTACGCACGAAACTTGCGTGCACGCAAGTTTGCGTAGGCGCACGAAGGCTGCGAGACTGGATACGTGACCGGATTGCGCGAACGGAAGAAGGAGGCCACCCGCGTCGCACTGCGCGAAGCAGCGCTGCGGCTGGCGCTCGAACACGGGCCGGCGAACGTCCGCGTCGACGACATCGCCGAGGCGGCCGGGGTCTCGCCGCGGACCTACAACAACTACTTCTCCAGCCGCGAGGAAGCGATCGTCGCCGCGGTCACCGCGGACCGCGAGAGCCGGATCGCCGCCGCCGTCACCGAGCGCCTTTCGGAGACCCGGCTGGCGGAGGCGATCGTCGACGCGATCACCGCGCAATACACCGATCCCGGCGAGCAGAGCCGCGACGCACTGCTGCTGATCACCACGAATCCCGGGCTGCGAACGGCATTTCTTGACGCTCCGGCCGCACTGGAAGATCCGCTGCAGGAAGTGATCGCGACCCGGGTCGGCGACCCGCAGACCGCGCGCGTGCTGGCCGCCTCCATCGCCGCGGCAGTGCGGGTCGCGTTGGAGCAGTGGACGCAGCCAGCGGGCAACGGTCTGGTCGTGGTGTCCGGGTCACTGCCAGACCTGTTGCGGCGCATGCTCGAACCGCTCGTTCCGGCCCTCGACGCCGCGGAGGCCTGAGGACTCAGACGTCGATCTGCTCGAAGATGTGCGGGTACGACTCGATGTCGTCGGAGGTCTCCGCCGCCAGCCGCTGGAACTCCGGATTGCCGAACGCGGCGGCGAGCGCCCCGGTCGATTCCCAGACCGCGACGTTCATCAGCAGCTGGCTGCCCGCCGTTCCCCGGTGCATCCGCAGCGAGACGAATCCGGGCTGAGCCTTCATGTACTCGGCCTGCTTCTTGAAGGTGGCCAGGAACTCTTCGGTCTTCCCCTCCGGGACGACGAAGGTGTTGGCCAGGACGATCGGTCCGGTCTTCTCCTTGAACTGAGCGAACATCGGCGTGCGCGGGTCGAGGCTCTGCAACTTGGCCATTTCGGGACTTCTCCTTGCGGTCGACTGAATCTAGCATTGCTAGCTGTTGAGTCAACGCTAGCACTGCTGCCGCTCGGTTGTCTAGCAGCGCTAGAAATAGGCCAAGCCGGTGAATCCCCGTCCGCCCCGCGTTCAGTTCAGACATTCTCTTCACAACTTTGTGAAAGCTGTGTACCTTCTGAACTATTCAGAGGGGAAGGAGCGACGATGACCCGTCAGGCAGGACTCCCGCTCGCCAGGGGCGCGTGTCCGTTCGATCCGGCACCGGCCCAGCGCACGCAGGCTCCGGTCGAGCCGCTGACCTATCCGGACGGCACCGAGGGCTGGCTCGTCACCGGATACCAGGAGGTGCGGGCAGTCCTCTCGGACAAGCGGATGTCCGCGCGAGTGGAGCTGACGAAGATCCCGATCGACTTCGGCCCGCTGCCGCCGCCGAAACCGGCTGACCCGGGGGTGTTCAGCGGGATGGACGACCCGGACCACCACCGCTATCGCAAGCTGCTGACCGGGGCGTTCACCGTGCACCGGATGCACAAACTGGAGGACCGCGTCACGGAGATCGTCGACGACCACCTCGACGCGATGGCCGCCGCGGACGGTCCGGTCGACCTGGTGGAAGCGTTTGCGCGGCCGGTGCCGTCACTGGTGATCTGCGAACTGCTCGGCGCGCCGTACGAACGCCGCGCCGAGTTCGACAGGTTCACCACCACGATGTTCTCCAAGGACGTCCCGATCGCCGAGCGGATCGACGCCACCCAGGGCGTCGTCGCGTTCATCGCCGGGCAGATCGAGGAGAAGCGGGCGCGGCCGAGCGACGACCTGCTGTCCGACCTGGTCCGCGGCGGCGAGCTGACCGACGAGGAACTCGCCAACATCGGCATGATGCTGCTGGTCGCCGGATTCGAGACGACCCGCAACATGATCGCGCTCGGAACGCTGGTGCTGCTGGAAAATCCGGAGCAGCTGGCGAAGTTCAAGGCTGATCCGGACCTGGTCGCGGGCGCGGTCGAGGAACTGCTGCGCTACCTCAGCGTGATCCACATCGGCCCGATCCGCACCGCACTCGAGGACGTCGAACTCGGCGGCGTGACGATCAAGGCGGGCGACCCGGTCGTCATGTCGCTGCCGGTGGCCAACCGGAATCCGGAGAAGTTCCCGGACCCGGACGAGCTGGACGTCACCCGGCGCGCGGCCGGACAGCTGGCTTTCGGACACGGCGTGCACCAATGCCTCGGACAGCAGCTGGCCAGGGTCGAGATGCGAACCGCGCTGTTCCGGCTGTTCGCGCGCTTCCCGGACCTGCGGCTCGCGGTGCCGTTCGCCGAGGTGGACCTGCCGCACGACGCGTCGATCTACGGTCCGGTGCGACTGCCGGTGACCTGGCAGCGGGAGTAGCCTGGCAGTGGCGGATCGAAGACGGGAATCGAGGTTTTCCGCGCTGTGCATGCGATTGCTCTGATTGGCGCCTTCACGTTCGTCTGGTTCGGGATGGTGCTCGCCATCTCGTTCCTGGAAGCCCCGCTGAAGTTCCGCGCGCCGGGGGTGACCATCCCGATCGGTCTCGGCATCGGCCGGTTGGTGTTCCGGGCCTTGAACCTCGCCGAGATCGTGCTCGCGGCGGGGGTGGTGGTCACCGTGGTGGCCGGGCGGCCCGGGGCCGCCGTGACCGTGCTGGCGGCGGTGGCGGTAGTGGTGCTGATCGGGCAACTGGGAGCGGTCCGCCCGGCGCTGAACCGGCGGACGGACCGCGTCCTCGCCGCCCCGGAGGGCGCGGAGCTGCCCCGGTCTCGGGCGCATTTTGTCTATATCGCAACGGAAACCGTGAAGGTCCTCGTGCTGCTGGCGCTCGGAATCCTGACCGTGGCCGGTTAGCGGCTCACGCGAACCCTTCCAGTTCGGCGATGCGGCGGAACACCTCACGGGTGTCCACCCGCTCCATCTCCGGGTCGAGTTCGTAATACACCGCAAGCACATTCTGCGCGAGACGGCCGTGCTCGTCGAGGTCCGCGAACCGGCCCAGCGAGATGTCGCGCATCGCCTCCTCCGAGGTCATCCCCCGGCGGTGGCGGTCGGCCGCCTCGGCTTGTACCCACTGCAGGTAGTCGAGGACCGAGCGGATGCCGTCGGCGTCGGTGACCGGGCCGTGGCCGGGGACGACGAACTCGGCGTCCATCGCCAGCATCGCGTCGCAGGCGGCGATCCAGTTCGACACCGGCCCCGCCCAGGTGATCGGGGTGCCGCCGATGAACAGCAGATCCCCGGCGTACAGCACGCCCTCGTCGGGGACCAGCACGACGCTGTCGCCCTCGGTGTGCGCGGGGCCGAGGCAGCGGATTTCCACTGCCACGCCGCCGATGTCGAGCTTCAGCTGTTCGGCGAACGTCCGGGTCGCGTAGGTCGTGGTGATGGAGTCGAAGTCGAACGGGTGCAGGATGTGCTGGGCGAACCGGCCCAGCGGACCTTCCTGATGCACCAGGCCGCGCATGAGATCGGGGCCGTTGGTGCGCATTTCTTCCGCCGTGGCAACGGAGGCGATGATAGCGGCGTCGGCGACCAGTTCGTTGCCGAACCAGTGGTCTCCGTTCGCGTGCGTGTTCACGACTGTCTTGATCGGACTGTCTGCTGTGGTGTTCCGCAGACCGCTCAGCATTTCCCGGGTCATCGGCACGTCGAAGAGGGTGTCGACGAGCAGGGATTCTCCTGCCCCGGCGATCAGTCCGGCATTGCTCCAGCCCCAGGTCCCGTCCGGGACCAGCCAGGCCGAGCAGTGTTCGGTGAGCCGGTGCTGTCCTTTGGTGTAGGGAATGTCTTGGAGCACACTTACCTCCTAGGAACGTGCACCTCGGGTGCACCTTGATATGAAGCCAATCCCGCGCCTTCCGGAGCGTTCTGCCGTTTTCCCACCGGGTTTCGCAGCACACCGATGCCAGCCGCGGCAAGTTCCACTACGTCGCCCGGCTGGATCCAGCGGTCCAGTTCCAGCCCGCATCCACCGCCGACGGTGCCGAGCCCGAAGAACTCCCCGGGATAGATGTCTTCGTCCAGCGACGCCCACGCGAGCACCTCGGCGAACGAGAACTGACGGTCCTTTGTGGACCCGGAAGCCCAGACCTCGCCGTTGACCGTCGCCGACATCCGCACCGCCCATTCGTCGACCTCGTCCATGGTGAGCACGCACGGGCCCATCGCGGTGCAGAAGTTTTTCCCTTTGGACGGACCGATCGTCAGGCTCATCTCGAACATCTGGATGTCGCGCGCGCTGACGTCGTTGAAAATCGTGACGCCGGCGATGCGTCCGGCAGCCTCGGCCGGGGTGAGGTTTTTGCCGCCGCCGGAGGTGAAGAAACCAAGCTCGAGTTCGAAGTCGAGCTGTGCGGTGTAGGACGGCCAGAGCAACGGCTCCTCCGGCCCGATCACCGTCTCGACGTTGCCCTGGTAGCAGATCGGCATCGCCTCGAAAGCGGGCGGAACGGCGAGGCCGGAGCCGGAGGCGTGCTGGGTGTAGGTCAGGTAGTCGCGAATCCGGCGCGGCCTCGGCACCGGGGCGAGCAGCCGGACCTCCTCCTGCGGAAGCACCGCCGGATGACCTTCGTCGATCAACAAGTCGCCTTTTTCGGCCGCGGCGTCTGCGAGCTGAAGCGCCTGCTCAGCCCTGGCGCGCGCCTCGGCCCCGCCCTCGAAGAAGGCGACCATCTCGGCCGGGACTTCGGCCCCGGCCTTCACCGCCCGCAAGACGCGTGCCGGATCCACCACGACGTCGCCATGCAGCACACCGAGCCGGGCCGTACCCGCGGATTCGTAGGTGACCAGCCGCATCGCCGCCTCCTTGAACTGGAGTATAAATTTGGACTTGAGTCCAAGTTATGCCGCGACGTAAGTAGCGTCAAGGGCGTCGTTCAGCAGGCGCCGGGAGGAAATGATGGTTGACTGCGAGGCATGACGGCAGAAGCGACGGGCGACCGGCGGACCAGGCAGCGACACGAACGCCGGGACCGGCTGTTCCAGGCGGCCGTGGAGCTGTTCGTGGAGCGCGGCTACGACAACACCACGATGGAGGACATCGCCGAACGAGCCGACACCGCGCGCGCCACCGTGTTCAACCACTTCCAGCGCAAGACGGCGTTCCTGGACGAGTGGAGCCTGCGCCGCCGGGAACGCGCGATGACCGCGGTGCGCGCCGAAAACCTCGAGGACCGGCCGCTGCGCGAGGTGCTCAGCCGGTACCTGATCGAACTCGCGCGCAACAGCCTTGACTCCCGGGCCGAGACGATCGCCTGCATGGGCGCGGCGATCCACTCCACCAACGTCTTCGGCAACCCGGAACTGGCCCGCGAGTTCGGCTCGTTCGTCGCACGGGCGCAGGAGGCCGGGGAGATCCGCGCGGACATCGATCCGGCGCAGGCCGGGTTGTTGCTTGCTACGTCCTATTTCGGGACGCTGAGTTCGTGGATCGAGAGCGAGGCTGCTCCGTTTGATCTGCAGGAGCATTTGCTGAACATGGTGGAGATGATCCTGCGCGGGATCGCGGCTCGGTAGCTGCTCGTGAGTGTTTGTGCCGGTGAGAACCCCAATTCCGCGTAGCTTGAGGCGGCACTACGGGTGCGGTTGAGGCGCGTCTGCCCGGGTCGAAGGCCCTAAGCTGGGCCAGTAGTCCGTGAGGGGAACCCTGAGGGACTCAGAGTCCCTCAGGGTTCCCCTCACGGACCTCAGCAAAAGGTCGCAGGCCAATGCCGCGGCGGCATTGGGTTCTCACCGGGATAAACGCTCACGAGGCCCGAACCCCCGCGATCCCGGACAACAACTCGCCCATGTCCACCACCACACGCGGCTCGCCGCCAGCCAACGGCACCGCCGTGATCCGGCCGCCGAGGTCGGATACGTAAGCGACTTCGGCGTCCACCGCCAAACCGATCGCCTCGGTGAATCCGCTCGCCAGAATCTCCGGCTCGGCGCCCTTCTCCCCCGGACCGGGGATCGGCGCGCGGTTCAGCGTGTTTCCCTTCGGAGCCGCACCACGGTCGGTCCAATACAGGTACCCGCCATGGATTTCCAGGTCGATCGGCTCCGGCAAGTGGTCCCACAGGGTCTCCACGTCGGACCGGTCGCGAGCGGTCTCACCTGAAGGAATCTCCAGCCCAGCACGGAAAATCCGTCCGACGCCGCCCTTTGCCGGACCCTTTTGCGTCCAGTAGAGGTGCGTCGAGTCCACAGTTACGCCGACGCATTCCTGCGTCCCGCTGTCGTCCGGCTCGTTCACGATCAGATCCGTGAGCCCAGTTCCGTCCGGACGCACCCGGGTGATTCGGTAGCCTTCCCGGTCTCCCCAGTACAGGGAACCGTTGTACGCCAACTGTTTCCCAGTAGTCAGAGTTCCATTCGGGACAACATCGCGCGCCCCGGTGCCATCGAATGACACTGCGTGCAAGCCACCGTTGCGAGCCGAGTAGTCCAGGCCAGCTTCACCCGGCACGGAAGGGTCGCGCGTAGGCATGCCCATGGTGGTCCAGTAAACAGTCCCCTCGGCGACGACAACGCCGTCCGGCGAGACACCAGCGTCTTTGTACAGCGGGGTAACCTGCCCGTCGGGAAGTCCGACGCGGTAAATCGTCCCGGTGCGAATGCCCAGCACTACCAGCTCGCTGAACATGTCACCTCCACTCTGGACGGTGCGATCCCCTCGGGATCAAAGGATTCGTGTAATAGCCCGGAGTTTCCGACATCCGGATCTGCTCGGTGACACCGCGATACCGGCCGAGCGGCGTGTCCGCGGTGAAGGTCTCGGGGTCGAAGTATTCGTGCCCGGGAGCGACACCGGCGACTTCAGCGGCGTAACCCTTGTCGAAGATTCCCAGGCTCAGCAACCACAAGGCGACGCGAGTCAAAGAAACCTGCACCCGATAAGAACCGCCCCATTCCGCGCGGAGCATCAGGGCGCGCAGGATTCCCAGCTGCAAGAACCACGACGTGATGTAGTCGTTCACCACCGGCACCCCAGGCAGCGACGGAACTCCGCCCTCGCCTTCCAGCAGCATTACTCCGGACAGGCAACCGGCGGTCTGGTCGAAGCCGACGCGGCCGGACCACGGGCCGGTGCTGCCGTTGAGCGTCACTTCGGCGTGGATGATCCCGGGACGGATCTCGGCGGCGGTTTCCGCGTCGAGGCCGTGCCGCGCGAGGTATCCCGGACGGCGATTGGCGTAGAAGATATCGGCACCGGTGAGCAGCCAGTGCATTCGCTCTTGATCGGCCGGGCGGCGGAAGTCGAGTCGGGTGGAGCGAACGCCCACATTGGACGTCGCGTACAACACCGGGAGTTCGTATTCGCCCGGATCCCAGACGTTCAGCACGTCCGCGCCGTGCAAAGCCAGCGCACGGCCACAGCCAGCGCCAGCGATGATGTGTGCCCGACCCAGCGCGCGCACTCCTTCGAGCGGCGTAGAAGAGTTGGGGTGCAACGGTTCCGGCGGGCTGTCGCCGATCCGCTCGACGATCACCGGCGGCATCGTCGACAGCACTGACTGGTACTGCTCGGTCGCCATCAGCTCTTCGGTCGTGCGCACCACCGGCATGATGACGCCTGCGGCCTCGGCTGCGTCCTCCAGCTCGAACGAGTTCCACTGCGAGATCGCCTGCCGCACCAAGGCATCCCGCTCCGGAACGCCGAGCAGCGCGGCCGCGTCGTTGCGCAGTTTCGGGTACGGGCTGATCGGGTGCACCCAGCGTCCGTCCGAAGTGGAGTAGAACCGATCCGTGCCGAAGGCGGGATCGACGCGCGCCGGATCGCCTTGCGGGTAGCCGTCGAGCAGTTCCCATTTCTTGTCGTAGAACGGGCACAGCCGGTGCGGCGCGGTCCGCAGGTCCATCGAAATGTCCTGCCCGCGTCCGCCGCGCAGCTGCCAGATCTTCGCCACCGCGACGGATTTCGCCGCCAGCGCGATGGAAGTCGCCCCGGCCAGGCGCAGTGCGCCCGGCAGGACCGGGTCGGCTCCGGTGAATTCGATCCGGCCGCCGGCGTCGGATTCTTGCAGGCCGACTGAGCCAAGGAGATCGGCCAGCGGCTGGTGCGGGTCGTACTCGTCGGTGGCGGCTGGCTTGGCGAGCGCGGCTTCGAGCTGCTCGGTGAGAGTCATTCCTTCTCCAGCGCGTCCAGCAGCGCGCGGGTACGGCTGTCTCGCGCTTCGACCCGCGACGAGTAAGTGTCCGCGGTGCCGTAGGTCTGCTCGACCTCGTCGATCACCGCGTCGAGGTGTTCCCGGTCCGGGCGGCCGATCTCGAATTTCATCTGCGAGCCGACGTGGGTCACCAGGTGCCGGATCCCGTCCGGGCCGCCGCCGAGGTGCATGCTCTCGAACGGCCCGATGGTCGCCCACCGCGGCCCGAGCGAGGCCTTGACCAGCTCGTCCAGGTCCGAAGCGGAGATCACGCCCTGCTGCACGAGGTACATCGCCTGGTCGTTGAAGACCTTCTGCAGCCGGTTCCCGACGAAGCCGGGCACTTCCTTCTTCAACGTGATCGGCTTCTTGCCCAGCCCCCGGTAGACCTCGACAGCCTTCGTCACGGTCTCCTCGGAGGTCGAAACCCCGGGCACCACCTCGACCAGCGGCATCAGTTCGGGCGGGTTGAACGGGTGCCCGATCACGATCCGCGAGGCCGCCGCGTTGCCCTCGGCGATCACCGAGGGCAACAGCGACGACGAGGAGGACGCCAGTACTACGTCGTCGCGCGTGGCGGCGGCGAGCGTCGCGAACATTTCCCGCTTCAGCTCGATCCGCTCCGGGCCCGACTCCTGGACGAAGTCGGCCCCGGCAGCGGCTTCCGCGAGGTCCGCGACTGCCGTGGCGGGCAGCCCGGCGAGGTCTCGGGCGACGATTTCCCGCAGGTCCGGGCGGGGATCGGTGACGCGCACCGTCCAGCCCGCCTCGGCGAACAGCCGAGCCCACGAAACTCCGATGACCCCAGCGCCGACGATCGCGACGACCGGCATGGCGCACTCCTTTCTCAGGCGGTGACCGCGTCCGCGTTGTTGAGCAGCGCACTCGGCGGCGTCAGCAACGCGTCCGACGCTAGCGCGCGGCGACGGGCCGCGCTCACTCCGCCGTAACTCTCCGTAATGGCAATGAGTCGCGCCGCGTGGTGCGCGACCTCTGATTCGTAAGTCATTCCGATCCCGCCGTGCAGCTGGACAATCTCCTCGGCGGTCGCGGTCGCCGCGTCGGACACGAACACGAACGCGTCGTCGGCCACGGCGTCGAGGTCCACTGTGGACGCACCCTTGTCGTATGCCTCGACCGTCGCGGTGGCCCACAGCGCCAGCGAACGAGCCAGTTCGACCTTCGCGTACAGATCGGCGGCACGGTGCACGAGCGCCTGGAACGCCGCCAGCGGAACGCCGAACTGCTTGCGGGTCTTGAGGTATTCGACGGTCATCGCGAGCCCGGTCTCCATCAGGCCGATCGCCTCGCCGGTGACCGCGATCCGCGCCCGCGAGAACGCGCGACGCAACGCAGCCGGGGCGTCGGAGTCCGCGGTGCCGAGCAGAACCGCTGGCGTACCAGCGAATTCGACCTGCGACGTGTGACCCCAGTCCGCGGCCCGGCCGTCGACCCGGGTGATGCCTTCAGCGGTCGCCTCGACCAGGTACACCCCGGTGCGGCCGTTCTCGTCGACCGCGGTGACCAGGAATTTGTCGGCCTGATCGGCGTTGCGCACCGGCGACTTCACGCCCGTCAGCGCGGAACCGGCCGCCGACACCGACGGCGCGACGCCCCACGGACGTCCCGGCTCGGCGTGCGCGACCGCGATCGTGGTGCCACCGGCGGCGAGCACCGGCAGCAGCGCCTTGACCTGGTCGTCGGTGCCCAGTTCGGCGATGATCCACGACGGCAGGAACACGCCGTCGAGCAGCGGTTCGGCCGCCGCGTGCTTGCCCATCGCCTCCAGCGTGGCGTAGACCTCGACCGGGCCGGCGTCGGCGCCGTCGTGGTCGGCGGAGATCGGGAGGCCGGCGAGACCCAGCTCGCCGAGGGTGTTCCAGACCTGGTCGTTCCAGCCGAGTTCGCTGCTCGTCGCGGCCGCGCGGCCGCCTGCCGGGTAGCCGCGGCCGACCGCCGTGTCGACGGTCTCGAACAGCAGCTTCTGGTCTTCGTTGAATTCGAGGTTCATGAGTCGCCGTCCCTTACAGACCGAGGATCGTCTTCGCGATGACGCCGCGCTGGATTTCGTTGGAGCCGCCGAAAATCGACAGCTTCCGCTGGTTCAGGTACTGCGCCGCGGCCACCACCGAGGCCTCGTCGGCCCGCACCGGCGACTCGGTGTCCAGCAGCATGCCGTCGGAACCGGCCGCGCGCATGCGCAGCTTCGTCAGCGCCTGCAGGGTCTGCGTGCCCTCCATCTTCAGCAGCGACGACACCGGGCTCGGCTGGCCGTTTTCCGACGCAGCGGTCACCCGCATCTGGGTCGCTTCGAGCGCGAGCAGCGTGGTCTTCGCTGTGTGCATGGCCGCGCGGAACTCCGCGTCGTCAGCGAGCGGACCGTCCTCTGTGGGCAGATCGGCGGCCGCCGCGGCGAGGTCGGCGAAGATCCGCTGCCCGGTGCCGACCTGGGCGATGCCGTTGCGCTCGTTGCCGAGCAGGAACTTCGCGTACGTCCAGCCCTTGTTCTCCTCGCCGACGAGGTTCTCCGCCGGGATCACCACGTTGTCGAAGAAGAACTCGTTGACCTCGGCGGACCCGTCGACCAGCTTGATCGGACGGCGCTCGATGCCCGGCGTGTTCAGGTCCAGCAGCAGGAAGGACAGGCCCTGCTGCTTGCGCGGCGCGTCCGGGTTGGTCCGCGCGAGCACGAACATCCAGTCGCCGTACTGGCCGAGCGTGGTCCAGGTCTTCTGTCCATTGAGGACGTAGTGGTCACCGTCAAGACGAGCGGTGGTGCGCAGCCCGGCGAGGTCCGAACCGGCCTCCGGCTCGGAGAAGCCCTGCGACCACCAGATGTCGAGATTCGCGGTGGCGGGGAGGAACTTCTGCTTCTGCTCCTCGCTGCCGAACTCGGCGATGATCGGGCCGACCATGCTCGCGTTGAAGGCGAGCGGCTGCGGCACCGCGTTGCGCTGCAGTTCGGAGGCGTAGATGTGGGACTGGGTCGGGGTCCAGTCCTGGCCGCCCCACTGCGTCGGCCAGTGCGGCACGGCGAGACCGTGCTCGTTCAGGATCCGCTGGCTCGTGACGATGTCGTCGCGCGTGATCAGGCCGAGTGCGCTGCGCTTGCGGATTTCCTCCGGAATCGCCCCGAGGAACACCTCCCGCAATCCGTCCCGGAACGCGAGGTCCTCTTTAGACAGTTCGAGATCCATCGATCAAACCCCTTCAGTGGTGCGTACGGCTCCGACGACTTCGGCGGTGCTCGCTCCGGCGCGTTCGGCGTGCCTGCGGAACCCGGCCGGGGTCCGCGAGAAATGCAGCGGGCTCTCCACTACGCGGATCGTCCCCTCGGTCGGGTGTTCCCGCTCGGTGATCAGCCCGACTTCCCGCACGTACGGGTCGGTCGGCAGGTCGGCGATGTCGACGACGACCGCGTACGGAATGTCGCGGGAGGTCAGGTATTCCTCCCACTCCGCGGTGGTGCGGCTGGCGGAGTTGGCCAAGACCTTCTCCACTCCCGCGGTGAAAATCTCCCGGTCGATCACCGGGGAGTCCCAGGCCGGATCGGCCGCGGCGTCGTCGAGGCCGGCGCCGATCAGCAGCGTCCGCACGGCGTCGTTGGTGTAGGGCACCGCGGAAATCGCGCCGCCGTCGGCCGTGCGCATCGCGGCGTGCGTGTCGCTGAGCGAAAGCGGGTTGCCGACGTCGCCGGCGGCCGGGACGAAGACGTCGCCAGCCAGGTGTTCGACCAGGTTGACCGCGATCATCGCGTCGGCCATCGCCAGTTCGACCTGCTGGCCCTTGCCGGTGCGCTGCTGGTCGAAGAGCGCGGCGAGCACGCCGTTGAGCAGGTACAGCGCGGCGGTCTTGTCGGCGATGAAAGTCGGGACGAACTGCAGCGTGCCGCCCGCCCGGTCCTGCAGGCTGACCAGGCCGGACGTGGCCTGGATGACCTCGTCGTAGGCGGGCCGGTTGGCGCGCGACGAGCCGGGCGCGAAGCCCTGCGCGTGGGCGTAGACGAGGCGGGGGAAGCGTTCGCGCAGTTGCTCGTAGCCGAGGCCGAGCCGGTCGAGCGCGGCGGCGCGCATGTTGGTGACGAGGACGTCGGCGTCGGCGAGCAGGGCGAAGAGGTCTTCGCGGCCGGCGGGGTCCTTGAGGTCGAGTTCGATGCTGCGTTTGTTCTGGTTGACCTGCATGTACAGCGGGGCCATCCCGGGCGTGCGGCCGGTGTTGGCCGGCGAGTGCCGGGCGACGTCGCGCAGCGGTTCGACCCGGATCACGTCGGCGCCGAAGTCGCCGAGGATCTGCGTGGCGTACGGGCCCATCACCGCGGACGACAGGTCGAGCACCTTAACCCCGGAAAGCGGTCCGGTGGCATCCATCTTCGCGGTCCTCCCGTTGACGATCTTTGCTTCAGCACTGACGCTAAGCGCTTGCTCACCAGAAGGGAATGACCGAGTGCATCAGATCGGTATGACCACGGTGATAACACCGTGGGTACGCTGCTCAGCGTGGAGATCCACCACCTGCGGTACTTCCTCGCGGTCGCGCGCGAGCTGAACTTCACCCGTGCGGCGCGGGCGTTGAACATGTCCGTGCCGCCGCTCAGCCAGCGCATTCGCGACCTCGAACGCGAGCTGGGCGAGCCGCTGTTCGACCGCTCCACCCACCACACCCGGCTGTCCGAGGCAGGCGAAGCGCTGTTGCCGCTCGCCGAATCGGTCGTTTCGGGCTTCGACGCCATTCCGGCCCGGATGCGCACCCGCGACCAGCGCGCCGACGTCCGCCTGGCCATCCCCGACGTGCTCAATCCCGCGCACCGCCGCCAGCTCAGCGAATCGATCCGCGCGCTGGACGGCTCCTACCGGTTCACGCTGCGGCAGATGCCGTCGCTCGGGATGGAATCCGCGCTGCTCAGCAACTCGCTCGACCTCGCCGTGTCGCACCTGGGCACCTCCGACGACCGGCTGTCCACGATCGTGCTTTACCGCGAACCGCTCGGCGCCGTGGTGGACGCGTCGCGGTTCCCCGACCGGACCTCGCTCACCCTCGCCGACCTGCGCGGATTCCAGTATCTGCAGGGTCCGCGGCACTGGGATCTCGGCTCCCGGCGGGCCGAGCAGCTCGCCGCCAAGGGCGTGCTGGTCGATCCGGAGGCGCAGTTCTCCGACGTCAGCGGGCTGTTGATCTTCTTGCGCAGCACCAAGAGCTTCACCCTCGCGCCGGTCGAATCCGCGACGGCGCTGGCGCTGGACCCGAACGAATGCGCGGTCCTGCCGGTCGACGATCTGGCCGCCACGCTGACCACCTTCCTGATCCGGCGCACCGCCGACACGCGGCTGGACCCGGTGGTCGAGGTGCTGCGGCACGCCCGCGTCTCGTGAGCGCCTGAACCGGTATTGCCGCTCAGGACCCCTACACTCGCCACAGTGGACCCCGTCGGCCAGCTTCCCGCGGCACTGGCTCCGGTGTGGCAAGCGGTGCACGCCAGGCTCTCGTCCGGACTCCCGGTCAGCCGCGTCCGGGTCGGCCCGCTCGATTCCGAGCAGCAAACGGCCGTCGCCGACCTGCTCGGCCTGGCACAGTTTCCCGGCGAGTACACGAACATCGCCCTGGCCCGGCTGGACGAGACCCTTCGCGAAGCCGTCGGAGCCGGGGCGCGCGAAGTCGTCGCGAGGCTGGTCGGCCCGATCGGCAACCGCGCCGAGGATCGCCGGACGGCCGCTGAGGCCCGCGCGGGTCTGTGGGATTGGCTGGACGGCCATCCCGTGGTCACCGCGCAACCGGCCTTGCGGTCCTGGACGGCAGGCATTCGCCGGGCGGGCTTGATCGAGAGCTCGATCGAACGCACCCGGCTCGAACTCGAACACGCGCTGCGCGTGCTTTCCGAACTGCCGGCCACGGGGGTGCCGCTGCCGGTATTCGCCGATTCCGTGCTCGACGCGACTCATGCGCTGGACGACGGCACCCGCACCGCGAATCTCGTCCTCAAAGCCCTGACCGCGATCTACGACGTGCCGCCGCCAGCGGACGCGCCGGAACGCCGAGCGCTGTGGGAACGAGCGGGCATCGCCGACGACGAACTGTCGTCAACCGTGCTCGCGGCCGGGCTCCGGCTCCCCGGCGACCACGTCGTCGGCCGGATCCTCGACGCGTGCCGCGACGCGGGAACCGCGGCGGTCTTGACGTCGCAGCAGCTCCGCGGCAGCAGGCTGACCGCCGCGCCGAGCGCGGTCTGGGTGTTCGAGAATCCCAGCGTGCTGGCCCTCGCGCTGGCTCGCTTCGGCAGTTCCTGTCCTCCGCTGATGTGCACCTCCGGCTGGCCGAGCAGCGCCGGAGTCGCCTTGTTGAAGCAGCTGGCGAAAATCGGAACAACTCTTTACTACCACGGTGATTTCGATGGCGACGGGCTGCGAATAGCCGCGAATGTCGTAGCCCGAACCGGTGCGAAGCCCTGGCGGATGACGAGCGCCGACTACCTCGCCGCGGTCGCCGACGGCCCTCCGACGGGACGGGCGACCCCGGTTCCCTGGGATCCGGAACTGGCGAATCACCTGGCTGAGCAAGGAAAAACGGTGCCGGAAGAACGCGTTGCCGACAGCTTGCTCGACGAGATCGCCGAGTCGGCCGCCGGGTCCGGTGCGTGATGCGGAGGTCCGTGAGGGGAACCCTGAGGGAATCAGAGTCCGTGAGGGTTCCCCTCACGGACTTTCTGCTGGAGCGGGCTGGCGCTGCCGAACCGCTGAAGTGTCGGTGCCCTCCCGTACCGTTGCCGGTGACGATGGCAGGAGGACGCATGGACCCGATCCGTGTCCCGCCTGAGATGTTCCGCTTCACCAGCGGAGACCTGGCCGGGCTGTACGTGTCGGTGCTGCACGCTTTCGGCGAGGCGAACGAGCGGCTGGAGACTTCCCTCGGAGTGGACGACGTCCGGGCCCGCCTGCGTTCGGTCGGCTGGCTCGACGCGCTCGAAGACGAGGAACTCCGGCGCGCGCTGGAACAGCTTCACGCGTGGCATCTCGTCGACATCGTCCAAAACCATTCGGAGAACTACCGCTCAGCCGCCGAGTACGAGCGGCGCAACCTGCAGTATTCTCTGACGCGGCAAGGCGAAGCCGCGTTCGCCGGCGTCGTGCACGCGATGAGCATGCTCGCGTCGGCCGGAGCGCTGCAGACAGCGGTTCTCGACGCGATCGCCGACCGGCTCGCCGACCTGGCGCGCGAACTGGACGCGGGTTCGGATCGCCGGGTGTTCACCGCGCTGACCGAACTGGAAAGCCATCTCGAAGCATTGCGCGCGAACACCAAGCAGTTCAACGGCGAACTGCAGCGGCTGCTGCGTTCGGAAGGAACCACCCTCGCCACCTTCCACGAGGTCAAGGCGTCCACCGTGGCCTATCTCGAGGAATTCCTGACCGATCTGGAGCAGCGGAGGCACACGATCGGCGTCCGGATCCAGCGGGTCGAAGACCGCGGGGCCGGGCTGATGCACCAGCGCGCGCTGGTCGGGGCGGATCTCCCCCGGCTGTCGGGAGCCGATCCCGGTCCTGAATGGCTGGCGCGTCGCCGGGCTCGATGGGACGGACTCCGCGCCTGGTTCCTGCCGTCGGACGGGTCGACGCCCCGGGCCGAGCACCTGCATGTCGTCGCCCGGCGCGCGATCATCACGCTGCTGCAAGTCCTCGACCGGATCACCGAGTCACGACGCCGGGCCAGCAGCGCGGCGGCCGATTTCCGCGAGCTGGCCAGGTGGTTCGCCGTCGTCCCCGCGCAGGGCGACCTGCACCGGTTGTGGTCGACGGTCTTCGGGCTCAGCCCGGCTCGGCACGCGCATCTCGCCCATCACGATCCCGAGCTGATCAGCTCGAGCACCTCCTGGGAAGAAGCTCCGCCGGTCGAGGTCTCCCCGTTGCTGCGCACCTCGGGGAAAACCGAACGGTTCAGCCGCACCGGCAAGGTCCGCGACGTCGCCGCGATCAAGGCAGCGAGGGCGGAACAGGCCCGTGCGGAGCGAGCCGAACTGGAAGCCGCCTGGGACTTGCTCGACACCGGCGGGCCGATCCGGCTCTCCGCCTTCGGCGGGCTCGACCACGCCGTGTTCGAAAGGCTGCTCGACCTGCTCGGCCGCGCCCTCGGAACCGCCCCGGGACGAGGCGGTGTCCGCCAGAGCACTACTTCCGACGGCCGGATCGAGATTCTGCTTCGACCGCCTGCCGACGGAGCCGTCGCGAGGCTCTCCACTCCGCGCGGGCTCTTCCACGGCCCCGACTACGAGATCGAGATCCGCACCGCGGGCAGCAGCCAGGCCCGGCGGGCGAGCGGAGGCGGCGGATCATGAGCCAGCTGGCGAATCAGCTGGCCGCGGCCGAGCGCGAGGAGGTCGCGCTCGGAATCCGTCAGCTCCTCGCCTCCCCGCTGATCACCGAACGCGGCAAGCCGGACGCGTTCGACCTGATCCGGCGGCGCGGCGAGCCGATCCGGCAATGGTTCGACTACTACTGCGGCTGGGCCTTGACGATCGAGCCGCGGCTCGGTTACGCGCGTCTGGCCAAGGTGCGGATAGCCGACGACCCGCGTCGGCCGCTGCGCCGGCTCCGCTCCGGCAAAGCTCCGTTCGACCGACGACGTTACGTGCTGTTGTGCGTTACCGCAGCCGAGCTGCTCGCGACGCCGGTGACCACCATCGGGCTGCTCGCGAAGCGAGTGGTTCAAGCCACCGCCGCCGACGAGGCGATCACGACGCTGGACACCGCCAGCCGCGAAGAACGAAGGGCATTGGTCGACGTCCTCCGGCTGCTGGAGCACTACGGCGTCCTCGACGCGGTCGACGGCTCGACCGAATCGTTCGTCGAATCGGCCGAAGCCAAGGCGCTGCACCAGATCGACGGCACGCTGGTGCTGCGATTGTTGTCCGCGCCGATCGGGCCTTCTCGTCTCGAGGTGCCGCTCGACGAAGTCGCGCTTCGCTTCGAGGAACTCCTCGCCGCGGTTTCCCGCGAACGTCGCTACGGCGTCTCCAGCGCGCACAGCGATCGCCCCGGGCAATCGGAGGTGCAGCGCAATCTGTGGCTCCGGCACTCGGTTTTCCGCCGGCTGGTCGACGATCCCGTGCTCTACTTCGACGACCTGAGCGATGCCGAACGCGCGTACCTCGCCTCGCCCACCGGACGGCAGTTGCTCCGCCGGGCCGCCGAACAAGGCGGCTTTGTCTTGGAAGAGCGCGCGGAGGGCGTACTGCTGGTGGACGTCGAGAGCGTCGCGACGGATTCTCGGTTCCCCGACGACGCGGGCAACGCGAAGGTGGCCGCACTTCTCTTGCTGGAAACGCTCACTGGTCCGGTCACCGTCGAGCAGCTGCGGATCCAGGCGGGCGAACTGCTCAGCCGCTTTCCCCGATGGGCCGAGGGATATCGCGGTCCGGACGGCGCCGAGCGGCTGGCCGCCGACGCGATCGAGGTGCTGATGGCATTCGGTTTGGCGCAGCTGTCTTCCGGAATCGTCCGGCCGCTTCCGGCGGCGGCGCGCTACACCGTCCGCGAGGCCCGGACCGCCGATTCCGAAGGAGCGTCAGGATGACGGTCACCGAACTCCCCCGGCATGCCGAGGACCCGTTCTCCCGTCAGGCGGACCGCTGGCAACCGGCGCGCGCCGGGATCCTGAACATCTGGCGGTATTACGACGAGGTCTTCGAATTCCACCACGGCCGGCTCCTGCTCCGGGGCCCGAACGGCAGCGGCAAGTCGAAGGCGCTCGAGTTGCTCCTTCCGTTCCTCTTCGACGCGAGCCTCCGCGCGAACAGGTTGTCCACGTTCGGCACCGGCGAGCGCACGATGCACTGGAACCTCATGGGCGAAGGCGCGACCGGTGTGACCCGGGTCGGATACGTCTGGCTGGAGTTCCGTTTCCCGGGAACCCCCGAGAGGCGGTTCACCTGCGGCGCCCGGCTTCAGGCCAGTTCCCGCACCTCGGCCGTGCACCCGGACTATTTCACGACGTCCCAGCGGATCGGGGTCCCCGGCGGCCTCAGCCTGGTCAACGATTCCGGTCAGCCGCTGACCCGCCAGGTGCTCGAACAACGGCTCGGCTCCGACGGCACGCTCTACGGGAACGCGACCGACTACCGGGCCGAAGTCCGCACCACGCTTTTCCCCGGGCTGAGCGAACAGCGGTTCGACGCGTTGATCCTCGCGCTGCTCCAGTTGCGCATGCCGAAGCTGTCGCAGCGGCTGGACCCGGGCATGCTGTCCGATCTGCTTTCCAAGGCACTCCCGCCGCTGGGCCAGCAGGAAATCGCCGACCTCGCCGAGGGTTTCGAGAGGCTGGACAAACATCACGAGCGGCTGAAAGAGCTGGAGGAGCTGGTCGAATCGACCCGCGCGCTGGCTGCCCGGCAACGGACGTACGCCCAGCGAGTGCTGCGCGCCGGCGCGGGCACGCTCACCTCAGCCACCACCGAGATGGAGAAGCGAGCCTCGACAGCGCACGAGTCAGCGGCCCGGTACGAAACCGCGACACGGGAAAAGGAAGCCGCCGAGCAGCAGATCGAAGAACTGGCCAAGCAGATCCGCACCTCGTCGGCTCGCAAGACCGGGCTGATCGAGAGCGAGGCATACCAGCGCGGGTCCGAACTGGAACTTCTTCGCAGGCGAACGGGCGAAGCCAAGTCCCGGGCGGAGCGGCTGCTGACCGAGTCCAGCCGGAAGAAAAAGGCAGCGGAGGAAGACGAGCGAGACAGGAGCGTCGCGGAACAAGACGTCCGCCGCCGGACGGAGCACGTACGGAACCTGGCCGACGAGACCCGGCAGGCCGCCGTGCGCGCCGGGATGCCCAGCGTGCACGGCGAGATCGCGACGCAACTGGACGGCGACAACCCGGCCAAGGCCCGGCCGTTGCTGCGCGCCGCCGGGCAAAGCCGGGAGGAGCAGCTGCGGACAGTCGAGGAAGCGCTGGACAGCCACGAGCGCGCCGTCGAGCGACGAGGCCAGGCGGAGGAGGAACTGGAGCAAGCGAGGTCGGCGTTCTCCGCGGCGAAGGAAGAACTGGATCTTGCCGCGCAGCAGCGGACAGCCGCGTTGGAACAGCTGCGAACCGATGTGCTCGCGTGGGCAAATGCCTGCCGAGAACTGCCGTTTCCCGAGCCTGACCTGCTGCTGGACCTCCTCGAATCAGAGCGGGCGTTGAACGCCGAGGCGGAGCGCGCGGTCAACACGGCGTTGGAGGACATCACCCGGCAGGAAGCTTCCCGCGAAGCGCGGGCGGCCGAACTGCGGCGGCGACGGGACGACTGCGGCGCCGAGATCGCCCGGCTCCAGTCCGAGAAAGACCTTCCCCCGCCCGCACCGCCGACCCGCACCGCTGATCGGACGCGGATGACCGGTGCGCCGTTGTGGCGGCTTGTCGACTTCTCCACCGCCAGTCCGGAGAGCGACCGTGCCGGAATCGAAGCCGCTCTCGAAGGCGCGGGACTGCTGGACGCTTGGGTCGGCTCGCGCGGAGAGGTCCAGGGACACGACGTCTTCGCCGACCCGGACTCCTTGCCCGCGGCGGCCGGACGTTCGCTCGCGGACGTTCTTTCCCCCGAGCCCGACGGCGAGGTCCCGGCGCCCGTGATGCGCAGGCTGCTCGCTTCGGTGGGTTTCGGCGACGTGCTGCCGGCCGAAGGCCCCGCCGCGATCGGGGCGGACGGATCGTGGCGGCTCGGAAACCTCACCGGCAGCTGGCGCAAGGAGCGCCCGGCCTACATCGGCGCGGCGGCCCGCCGGCGCGCTCGCGAGCTGCGGATCGAGGAACTGCGGAACGAAATTCTTTTGCTGGACACGGAAATAGCCAGCCTCGAGACGGAACTGTCCGCGCTGTCCCTACGCCGGGGAACCGTGCGCGACGAGCGAGCGAGCCTGCCTCCGCACACTGTCCTCAACACCGCCGCCAGGCACCTCGACCGAGCGGAGATCGGGCTCGCCGCGGCCGATCGGCTCGTGCGCGAGCGCATCGATCGGGTAGGCAGGCGAGAACGCGAGGTCGCGGATGCCCTGCGGACGCTGACCGCCTGCGCCGCCGAATACGGGATGCCCGTCGAACGGGCCGCGCTGGCGAATCTGGCCTCGGCCACCCGCGCGTTCCGCACCGCGTGCGAGAACTGGCTGGAAATCCACGACGGACTGCGCTCGGCGCGGCAGGTGCTCTCCTCTTTGGCCACACAGGCGGACCGATCTGCCGGCGATGCCCGTCAGCGGGCAGAAGAAGCGCAGGAAGCCGAGGAGGAGCATGGGGAGCTAGCCGCGACCCTCGAAGCAGTAGACAGCACCGCCGGCGTCGAGTATCGCGAGGTCGCGGCCAAGATCGAAAAGCTTCGCGGGCACCTCGACGAACTCGAAACCGCGCGGAAGTCCACGCAAAGCCGGCATACCGAGTTGGCGATCGAGGTCGGGGAATGGCGCAACCGCCAGGAGACGGACGCGGCCGAACACAAGAAAGCGGTAGCCGCCCGCGACGCGGCAGCGCTCCGCTTCCGCAGGCTGGCGTCCGGGGTGTTTCCCGCGGACAGCGGGCTGAGCGACCTTGAGCGATTCGAGACCGTCCTCGGCTCAAGCGACGGCGTGCGCGCTGCTTTGGCTGCCGCACGGCTGGTAGCCACTGCCTGGCCGAGTGTCCCGCACTCCCCGAGCAACATCGGCGACGCGCTGCACCGGCTGTCCGAGTCCATGCACACGTGCCGGGACGTCCTCCACACCCGTGCCGACCTCGACCTCGAAACAGACGAGGACGTGCAGATCTTCACCGCCGTGGTGGACGGGATCCGGGTCGGGGCGGCCGAACTGCTGAAGATCCTGCACGCGGAAGCCGAGGAAAGCCGCCGCGAGATCACCGAGCGGGAGCGAGAACTCTTCGACCAGACGCTCACCGGCGACACGCGACGGCACCTCGCCGCGCGGATCCGCCAGGCGAACGAACTGGTCGAGAACATGAACAACCGGCTGGAGCAGGTGCGCACCGCGTCGAAGGTCGCGGTCCGGCTGGTCTGGCAGGTCGCCACCGACCTTCCGCCCGGCACGAAGGCGGCCCGCGACCTCCTGTTGAAGGATCCGGTCCGGCTGACCGCGGCCGATCGGGAATCCCTGCACCAGTTCTTCCGCGACCGGATCGAGGAGGCCAAGGCCGACGACACCGCCACCGGCTGGGAGCAGCAGCTGGCCAAGGTCTTCGACTACACCGCGTGGCACCGGTTCGTGGTGAAGGTCGACCGGGCCAACGGCGAGGGCTGGCAGCCGCTGACCCGGAAACTGCACGGCGCGCTGTCCGGCGGGGAGAAGGCCATCGCCCTTCACCTGCCGCTCTTCGCCGCCGTCGCCGCGCATTACCAGGCCGTGCCGGAGGCGCCCCGGGTCATCCTTCTCGACGAGGTCTTCGTCGGCGTCGACACGACGAACCGCGGCCAGGTGTTCGCCCTCTTGTCCGCCTTGGACCTGGATCTCATGCTCACGTCCGACCACGAATGGTGCGTCTACGCGGAACTCAGCGGGATCGGGATCCACCAGCTCATCACCGGTGCCGACGGCGACGACGCGGTCACCACTGCCCGGTTCACCTGGGACGGGCACCAGCTTCTGTCGGTCGACGCGGAGTAACCGCGGCTCGCTGACCGCTCCGCCTGCGGATTCACCCAGCCGTGGCAACTTTACATTTCATCTCCCCTTGTCAACCGAGGTGTACATGACCTACCTTCGTGTAAAGCCAGCCAACGGAGGAGGGCGCGATGAGCGAGATGACCGGCACGGTGCCGCTGGGGTCGACCGAACGCTGGACCGACAAGAAGCGGTACCTGTGGCTGATCGGGCTGGTCGTGCCGTCGCTCGCGTTCCTCGCGATCGGCCTGCACGCCGCGACCGGCTGGGGCGTCTGGTTCTGGATCGGGCCGATCGTGATCCTGGCGATCGTGCCCGCGATCGACCTGGTCGCCGGCCTCGACCGGAGCAATCCGCCGGACGACGTGATCGAGCGGCTCGAACAGGACCGGTACTACCGGTGGATCACCTACCTGTTCCTGCCGATCCAGTACGTCGGGTTCGTCTTCGCGTTCTGGCTGATCGCGCGCGGCGAACTGTCCGTTGCGGACAAGATCGGGCTGGCGATCTCGATCGGCTGCATCGGCGGGATCGGCATCAACACCGCGCACGAACTCGGCCACAAGAAGGAAAGCCACGAGCGCTGGCTGTCGAAAATCGCGCTGGCGCAAAGCTTTTACGGGCATTTCTACATCGAGCACAACCGCGGGCACCACGTGCGTGTCGCGACTCCCGAGGACCCGGCATCGAGCCGCGTCGGAGAAAGCTTCTACCGGTTCTGGCCGCGCACGGTGTTCGGTTCGCTGAAATCCGCGTGGGGCCTGGAGCGCAAGCGGTACGCCCGCCGCGACAAGCATCCGTTCCGGATCGGCAACGACGTGCTCAACGCGTGGCTGATGTCCGCGGTGCTGTGGGTCGCGATGGTGGCGTGGCTCGGCGTCGGGATCCTGCCGTACCTGGTGATCCAGGCGGTGATCGGGTTCTCGCTGCTCGAAGTCGTGAACTACATGGAGCACTACGGGATGCGGCGGCAGAAGGTCGGCCCGCCGGAGCGCCGCAGGTACGAGCGCGTGGATCCCAGCCACAGCTGGAATTCCAACAACATCGCGACCAACGTCCTGCTGTATCACCTGCAGCGGCACAGCGATCACCACGCCAACCCGACGCGCCGCTACCAGACCCTGCGCGACTTCGCCGAATCCCCGGTGCTGCCGACCGGGTACGCCGGGATGATCGTGCTCGCGCTGTTCCCGCCGTTGTGGCGGCGCGTGATGGACCAGCGGGTGCTCAACCACTTCGACGGCGACCTCAGCCGGGCGAACATCCAGCCGTCGAAGCGGGAGAAAGTCCTTGCCCGGTATGGCTCTTCCGCTCCCGAAACGGTTTCCGCACCGGACGACGTGCGCGGCGACGCCAGCGAAGGCGGGATGTGCCCCGGTTGCGGATACGTCTACGACGAGCAGCGCGGCGACCCGCGTGAAGGCTTCCCGGCCGGTACGCCGTGGTCGTCCATTCCGGACAGTTGGTGCTGTCCCGACTGCGGGGTAAGGGAAAAGGTCGACTTCGTCGCTCCCGGAAGGATGAGTGTGTGATGCGGATCGAAGCGGATGTGAACAAGTGCGACGGCCTCGGCATGTGCGAGGCGATGGCTCCGGACTTCTTCGAGGTGGGCGACGAGGGCACGGTCGTCGTGCTCGACGGCAACCCCGGCGAGGAGCACCGGACCGACCTCGCCGCGGCAGTCGACGCCTGCCCGGTGCTCGCGCTGAAACTGGTGTCATGACGCTCGCGGTGGTCGGCGCGTCGCTGGCGGGACTGCGAGCGGTCGAATCGGCGCGGCGGACCGGATACGACGGCCGGATCGTGCTCATCGGCGCGGAGGACCGCCTGCCGTACGACCGGCCGCCGCTGTCGAAGGCGTTCCTCGCGGCGGACGGACCCGTTGCGGTGGAACCGTTTCTCAGCGCGGACGACCTGCGCGACCTCGGCGTCGAACTCCAGTTGGGCACTCCCGCGACCGGACTCGACCCGATCGCCCGGGAGATCCGCACCGGCGACACGACAGTCCCCTACGACGCAGCCGTGATCGCTACCGGAGCCACTGCCCGGGTTCTTCCGGACACCGAGGAGATCTCCGGCATCTACTCGCTGCGCACTGCGGACGACGCGGTTGCTATTCGATCCGCATTGGACAGTGGTGCTAGGACAGTCGTGATCGGTGCCGGTTTCATCGGTTCGGAAGTCGCTTCAGCCGCTCGCAAACGCGGCCTTCCCGTGTCCATTGTGGAGACGCTAGAGACGCCCTTGGTGCGCGCGATCGGCCCCGAAGTCGGCGAGGTCTGCGCGGACCTGCATCGCACGGCAGGCACCGACCTCCGGCTGGGTACCAGGGTCACTGGCTTCACCACGGAAGACGGTGCGGTGACCGGAGTCCGGCTGTCCACCGGCGAGATCCTCCCCGCAGACCTCGTCGTCGCGGGAATCGGCGCGGCACCGGCCACCGGCTGGCTGCGCGACAGCGGACTCCTCCTGCACGACCGCGACGGCGGCGTCATCTGCGACGGCACGCTCGCCGCCGCGCACGGCGTCTACGCGGCCGGCGACGTCGCGCACGTGGCGAACGCGCTGTTCGACGGCGAGCTGATGCGCCTGGAGCACTGGACGAACGCGGCCGAGCAGGGTGCGGCCGCGGCGCGGCACGCGCTGGACCCCGCGAGCGCGCGGGTGTTCAGCGCCGTGCCGTACTTCTGGTCCGATTGGTACTCGCACCGCATCCAGTTCGTCGGGACGCCGCGGGCAGACGAGGTCGTCGTCGCCGTCCCGGCCGAGCACGGCTTCACCGCGCTGTACCGGCGCGGCGACCGGCTCGTCGGCGCGTTCACCGTCGACCGGCCGCGCGACATCATGAAGTACCGCAAGCGGATCGCCGCGCGGGCGCCGTGGTCCGAGGCAGTCGCCTTCGCACTGGAAACGGCCGCCTAGAATGACCGCCATGAGCCTTCCGGTGCCCACTGGCGGCCAGTACCGGCAGCCCATCATCACCGCCGCCATCGAACTCACCGCGAAATCCGGCTGGTCAGCGGTCACCATGGCGCGGCTGGCCGACCTGGTCGGGGTGAGCAGGCAGACCGTCTACAACGAGATCGGCTCGAAAACCGCGCTCGCCGAGTCGATGATCTCGCACGAGCTGCGCCGGTTCCTCGCCGTCGTGAGCACCGCGTTCGACCGGCATCCGGACGACCTGGTCGAGGCGATCTACGACGCCGTCCGCGCGGTCCTCGAACTGGCCGACGACAACATCCTCCTGCGCGCCATCGCCTCCGCGACGCACGGCACCGACAACGAGTTCCTGCCGCTGCTGACCACCCGCGCCGGCACCCTGCTCACCGAAGCGAAAGCCGTCCTGCGCGGCCGGGTCCGCAGCTACTCGCCGCCGCTCGACGACGGCCAGCTCACCGTGGTCATGGACCTCGTCGTGCGCACCGTGCTGAGCCACGTGATGCAGCCGTCGGGCACACCCGCCGAGACCGCAGACGGCCTGGCCTGGGTCGCCACTCGCGTGCTCGGCACCGCCCCGTCGGCGTCGATGCGCACCCGCTCGTAAACGAGATGCGCGTTTCGGGGCGCGCGTGCCAGCGTGGCGCGCGTGAACCGTGAACGACTTTCCGCACTCGCCCACACCCGGCACCCCATCGCGTCCCCGATCAGCGACGACGAGGTCCAACGCCTGCTAGACCGCAGCATCCCGCACGAGGACGCGGTTGTCTTGGACCTAGGCTGCGGCGGTGCCGAATGGCTCATCCGCGCCCTCGCCGCGTACCCGAAACTCCGCGCGGTCGGCGTCGACACTTCGGAATTCGCCCTCTCGCGCGCCCGCGCCGCCGCAACCGAACGGGGCGTCGCCGACCGCCTGACCCTCCGCCGGCAGTCAGCCGCCGAATTCCCCGCCGCAGCCGAATTCGACACCGTCCTCTGCATCGGCTCGACCCACGCCTTCGGCGGATTGACGGACACCCTCGCCGCGCTGCGAGCCCACGTCCGCCCCGGTGGCCGCGCCTTGATCGGCGACGCCTACTGGGAATCCGAACCAACGCCCGCCGCCGTCGAAATCTTCGGCGACCTGCCCGACCTGCCGGAACTTCTCGACCAGGTGATTGCCGCGGGCTGGACGCCGACCCACGGCCACACCAGCACGCGCGGCGAACTGGACGCCTACGAATGGTCGTGGACCGGCAGCCTCACCGAATGGGCCCTGGATCACCCGGAAGACCCTGACCAGGCCGAAGCCCTCGCCGCCGCGGCCACTCATCGAGACGAGTGGCTCCGGGATTACCGGCACTCGTTCGGCTTCGCCTGCGTCGTGCTGCGCGCTTGACAAAACTTCTTGTCAATGCCACGTTCGGACCTGACCCCCCACCTGCGAAAGGGCAGTCCGATGACCGACCTGGTGCCGTTCCTGATGTTCCAGAAGCGCGACGCCGCCGAGGCGATGGCCTTCTACACCTCGCTGTTCCCCGGCGACTCCGTGCTGTCCGAGGAGCGCTACGCCGCCGGCGGCCCCGGCCCGGAGGGAACGATCGTGATGGCCGAGTTCACCGTCGCCGGGCAGCGCGTGCGGTGCAGCGACAGCTTCGTCCAGCACGCCTTCGACTTCACGCCGTCGACCTCGCTGTTCGTCACCGTCGAATCGGCCGACGAACTCAAGCGGATCTACGAGGCCCTCGGCGAAGGCGGCGGAACGCTGATGCCGCTCGACGACTACGGCTTCGGCCCGTTCGCGTGGGTCAACGACCGGTGGGGCGTGTCTTGGCAGTTGAGCGCCAAGGGTTGAGGCGCTGACGGAAGGGGGACCGCGCGTTGGACCCGCGGAGCAGTGAGCCAGTCGCCGCCGCCGGTGAGCTTGCCAGCCGGTTGTTCGCGGACGCACGGGTCGTGGTCGTCGGCGGCAGCGGGCTGACCGACCGGCGCACGCCGACGTCCGATCTCGACCTCGTGGTGATCACCGAGCCCCGCGACGCCCCGTACCGGCATTCGTTTCGCTGGGAAAACTGGCCGGTGGAAGCGCTGGTGCACGACGAACAGACCTTGCGGGCCTACTGCGCCGACAATCTGGCACGCCGCTGGCCCGGAATCCCCCGGCTCATCGCCGAGGGAGTGCTCGTGGCCGATCGCGACGGCCTCGGCTCCCGGCTGCAGGCCGAGATGCGAAAACGGCTGACCGCCGGCCCCGCCGCCGCGACGTCGGGCGAACTCGACGCTCAGCGGTACGAACTCACCGACCTGCTCGACGACCTGACCGGAGCCAGCGACCCGGCCGAGATCGCCTTCATCGCCGCTCGGGTGCTGACCAAGACCGCGCAGCTGGCCCTGCTGGCCGGACAGCACTGGCAGGGCAGCGGCAAATGGCTGTGGCGCGAACTCCACGACCACGACCCCCGGCTGGCCGAACAATTGGCCGCCGCCGCGCCCGATGCGCCACGGCTCGGCGCTGTCGCCCGCACGGTGCTCGACCGCGCAGGCGGACCGCTGTGGGACAGCTATCGCGTCACCGACCCCCGCCGCCCCTGACCGGAGGAGCCAGCAAGATCCCCGTACGGTTTCTTTTTGCGATCGCTAATCACCAGGGATCCGCAGCTCGAGCGCAATTCCCCACACTATTGACTCACCGACAAATACCCCGAAAAGGAATACGCGCCGGTTAACCACGGACGGGTTAAGCGGAGATATTCGGGCACCGCTAGAGTGGGCTTTGGGAGGTTGGCGATCAGCCGGAGGGGGGGCCGATACCGCATCCCGGGGCCAGTCGTTCTACCTGCGGTAGTCTGCTGAGACAGAGCTGCACGGGGCGAACGGCTGGCCCTTTTCGCGGTACTGCGGAAACAAGAGCCACGACAGTGCGAGAAGCGCGGTTTCCGATACGTAAACCCCGGCCGTGGAGAATCGCGGCAGTGGAATTCAGGCGGCGCGGTTCCGGTACAGCCACCACACATCGCGACCGAAAGACCAGCTCAACGTCGCCACCGCGATTCCCGCCAAAACCACCGGCGCGAGTCCGGCCGCCGCGGCGGTCAGAGCGATTCCCTGCAAGGCCGCGACTGCCTTTCGGGCCCGGCTCGGGCGCAGCGGTGCTCGGAGCCACGGCCACAGGCGGGCTGCCCCGACGAAGGCGTAGCGCATCAGGCCGATTGCCAGGACCCACGGGCCGACCGTCGTGGCGGCCAGGACGCTCAGCACCAGGATCAGGAAAGCGTCCGCCTCCATGTCGAAGCGGGCGCCCAGCGCGGAGACGGTTCCGGTGCGGCGGGCGACGTAGCCGTCTAGTGCGTCCAAGGCCAGGGCGACCGCTGCGATGGGGACGATCAGGGCCAGCGGCGGGTGCCCGCCCAGGCGGTCGGCGACCAAGGCCGTCACGGTGCCGATCAGGGCCGCTCGGGCGAGGGTCACCTGGTCGGCGGGGCCCAGCCGGTAGACGCGGATCCGCCAGGCGCCCTGGGTGAGCAGCACTAACAGGCCGAGGAGGTAGGCGACGCCGACTGCCCAGCCGGCCAGGCCCAGGCCGGTTGTGACGGTCAGCAACGTCAGGAGCGCGAGTTGCGCCAGCAGCGCGGGCGCCTGCTGGACGACAGTTGAACCCAGCTCGGCCGGGGTTCGTGTACAGGTGGAGACAGCCATTTCGCCTCGATCCGGCAGCAACGGAGGACAACCTTGACACGGGCGGTGCGGGCTTTCTGGTTCACTTCGGCCGCGGGCGGGGAGGTCCGATCAGCGGAGGCGCCTGCTCCACAAGCCGACGAAGTGCTGGTCCGAACGCGATTTTCGGCGTTGAGCCGCGGTACGGAAAGTCTCGTATTGCGCGGCGGCGTGCCCGCGAGCCAGCAGGACATCATGCGCGCGCCGTATCAGGAGGGCGACTTTCCGTGGCCAGTCAAGTACGGCTACCTGAACGTCGGCGAGGTCCTTTCCGGACCGCCTGAGCTGACCGGCCGCACGGTGTTCTGCCTCTACCCGCATCAGACCGAGTACGTCGTGCCGGCGGCGGCGGTCACGGTGGTGCCGGACGACGTCCCCGCGGCGCGGGCAGTGCTCGCCGGGACGGTCGAGACCGCGGTCAACGCGCTCTGGGACGCGGCGCCGCTGGTCGGCGACCGGATCGCGGTGGTCGGGGCGGGGATGGTCGGCTGCAGTGTCGCGCGGCTGCTGTCCCGGTTTCCCGGCGTGGACGTCCAGCTCGTCGACCCCGATCCGGACCGCGCGGAGGTCGCGGACGCGTTTGACATCCGTTACGCCACCCCGGAAACCGCGACCGGCGACCTCGACCTCGTGGTGCACGCCAGCGCGACCGACGCCGGGCTCGCGCGTTCGCTGGAACTGCTCGGCCACGAGGGCACGGTGATCGAGCTGAGCTGGTACGGCGACCGTCAGGTGTCGGTGCCGCTCGGCGAGAACTTCCATTCGCGGCGGCTCACCGTGCGCGGCAGCCAGGTCGGCACCGTCTCCCCTGCTCGCGCGGCGCGGCGCGGGTACGGCGATCGGATGGCGCTGGCGTTGCGGCTGCTCGCGGACCCGGCATTCGACGTTCTCGTCACCGGCGAATCCGCCTTCGCCGAACTGCCGGACGTCGCGGCGCGACTGGCGGACGGAACTCTGCGCGGACTGGCTCACCGGATCACCTACCCCTGAAGGAGAACGCGTTGTTCAGTGTCACCGTGCGCGATCACATCATGGTCGCCCACAGTTTCCGCGGCGAGGTTTTCGGCCCGGCGCAACGCTTGCACGGCGCGACATTCGTGGTCGACGCGACGTTCCGGCGGTCCGAATTGGACTCGGACAACATCGTCGTCGACATCGGGCTCGCCACGCAGCGGCTGGGCGAGGTGCTCGCCGACCTGAACTACCGGAACCTCGACGACGAACCCGATTTCGCGGGCGTCAACACGTCGACGGAATACCTCGCCAAGGTGATCGCCGACCGGCTCGCGGACCGGATCCACGCCGGGGAACTCGGCGAGAACGCGCGCGGGCTGGCGCAGATCTCGGTGACGCTGCACGAATCCCACGCCGCTTCGGCCGGATACGAGCGTTCGTTGTGACCACAGTGGACTCTTCCGGTTACGCGCCGGAATGGCTGACACTCAGAGAACCCGCCGACACCGCGGCCCGGGCAGCCGATCTGGTCGCGTTGCTCCCGCCCAGTCCGGCGGTCATCCGGGATCTCGGCTGCGGCACCGGAGCGATGGGACGCTGGTTGAGCGGTCGTCTTCCGAAGCCGCAGCGGTGGATCCTGCACGACCAGGACCCGCAGTTGCTGGAGATCGCCGCGCGCAGCCTTCCCCAGGGGATCAGCGTCGAGACGGAACAAGCTGACGTGACCCGACTGGACATCAGCGGCACTTCTTTAGTGACGGCTTCCGCGTTGCTGGATCTTCTTACCAAGGAGGAGATTCAGCGATTGGTGAAGTCCTGTGTAGACGCTCAATGTCCAGCTTTGCTCACCCTGTCCGTGACAGGATCAGCTCACCTCACGCCCTCGGACGCGGCAGACGAAGCACTCAACGACGCATTCAACAACCACCAACGCCGAGACGGAAAACTGGGCCCGGAAGCCGTCGCCTTCGCCGCGGCGGAGTTCCAGCGACACGGTTGGACAGTCCACACCAGACCGTCACCGTGGCGGCTCGGGCCGGAACACCGCGAACTCATCGACACCTGGTATCGCGGATTCGTTGCCGCGGCACGAGAACAAGACGCGACGCTGGCAGTGCCCGAGAACCGGCAGATCACCGAGGTCACCGTGCACCACCAGGATCTACTCGCTCTCCCCTGACTCCCGTCGCGCCCGGGCCCGGCGTTTGCCCTCGTGCATCGCCGCGACCCGGGCGACCGGGATCGTATGCCCCTCGGCCACGAGATCCGCCGGGAGTTCCTGCGGCTCCGGCAATTCCTCCGCCCACGGGTCAGCGCTGCCCAGCAGCCCCATCGCGGTCTTCACGGTGAAATCCGCCGGTTTGACGTTGTCCGCGTCCGCCCAGCGAACCGGGAACGACACCGGTGCACCCGGTCGGATTCGCGGACTGTAAACGGCCGCCACGGTAGCCCCGCCCGCGCGGGTCGAATCGAGAAAAACCTTGCCGTGCCGGTCTTCCCGGATGAACGCGGTGGTCGCCAGCTGCGGATCGATCCGCTCCGCCCGCGCACCGACCGCCCGGGTCGCCGCCGCGACGTCCTCAAAGGACAGACCGGGAACCAGTGGCACGAACACGTGCACGCCCTTAGCGCTACCTTCGTTGGGTTACCGGCCGACTCAGCCGGTCGGGCTAAAAAACGACCAGCCTCCCCCGGCAGCAGTCCGCGGACCTGCAGGTCCGGGCTGTTGGATCGTTCCAACAACATCACCTCCGCGTGCAGCAGCTGCAAGATGCGACGCTGGTCGGCCAGCGACGCGACGGCCAACCGGCGGGCCGCCTTCCCGGTGATTGCCGTGACCGCTTCGACCTGCTTACGTCCCGCGCCGAGCTGGCGCACGGTCACTTGTAGGGCGGCGTGCTCGTCTCGCAGCTCGCGCAGCTCTGTCTCGATCTGTGCGACCGCGTCGGCCACCACGTTCGGATCGAGTCCCGCTTTCAGCGCGTCAGCCACGCGGGTGGTGCGGGCTTGCTCCAGCCGTTCGATCTTCTCGGCGACCTTCTTGAGCTGGCGCGGTGCGGCCGGCGCGATGCGCTGTTGCTGGCACAGATAGTCAGCAGCCATCTGCTCCAGACGGTCCGGGTCGGTCAGCAGCCCGACGATTTCGGCCCACACCCGGGCGTCCAATAAGTCCGCTTCCAATCGCGCGCAGTCGCATCGGGGCTGGTCGGCCGAGCGCCATTTGGCACCGCTGCACTGGTAGTAGCGGATCTTGCGGTCGTTGCGATAGACGCCGTTCAGCCGACCGCCGCACGGTGTGCGGGTGCCTGATAGCGGGTAGGGCCGGTTGCCGTCCTTGGGCTTGTGGTCCTTGCGGTTCAGGGCGCGCTGTAGCTCATCGAACCGTTCAGGAGTCAGGATCGGCTCCAGCTCGATCGTGACCGACTCGCCGTAGACCGGGCTTCCGTCCCGCCGGAGCTTGGTCCGCCCCCGATGGGGACGTCCGGAACGGGTCGGTTTGCCCCAAGTGGCCTCGCCCATCAAGCTTCTGTTGCGCAGCAGAAATCCGAGGATCTGGGCGGTAAAGGGCTTCGGACTACGCTGGTCCAGCGACCCGTTGCCGCCCCTGGTCCGATAGCCCAGCGCGTTCAGCCGGGCAGAAGCCTGGTCCAGGGTGAAGACCTTCGTACCGTCGCCGTCGACCAGCAGATCTGTAGCGGTAAGGACCACTTCGGCTTCCTTCGGATCGAGCGCAACGACCGCCTTCGGTTTGGTCCCGCCCGCGGTCTCGGGCCAGGTCAGCCGACGCCCGTACGGTGCCGGACCGCCTGGCCAGCCACCGGCGCGGGCCCGAGCCCGCTGGCCGTTTGCCATCTTCTTGAGCAGGGCGCGGCGGTCGTGGGCCGAAACAACCGCCTTGATGCCGCGCGTCAGCCGCTGCGACAGGTTTTCCGGGTCGAACAGCTGCCCTTCCGCGTGCACCCACGTCTCGGAGGTGTCGAGGATCCGGAAGATTTGTGCGAACACCAGCTCGTCCCGCCCGAGGCGGTCCAGGTCGATGACGATCACGACGTCGATCTTCCCGAGCTGCACGTCCCGCAGCAGCCGCATCATTTCGGGCCGCTCTTCCAGAGCCTCGCCCGATACACCTGGGTCGATGTACACGTCCACCACGGGCCAGTTGTTGGCCTTGCACACTCCCCGGCCGCGGTGCACTTGATCCGGGATGCTGGTCTGCTCTTGCCCGGCTTGCTTCTCGGTCGAGACCCGGGCGTAGATCGCGGCCCGGAAGACCTTGTCGATGCGGTTCATTTCGTTGCGGCCCTTCGGGTACGCACCGCCCGCGACCGCTTCGCGGGCTCGCTCTTGCGTTGCACAGGGCTGGGGTCGGGAACGATCTGCTTGCCCGCCTGCTCCCACTTGCGGTGAGCGGCCGAATCGAATTTGCGCGCCAGCCCCTCGCTGAACTTAGTCGCGATAGCAGCCGCCACCTGGTTGATTCGCTCCTGGATGTCGTCCTGCTCGTCGTAGGACTGCAGCCCCAACGCGCGGCGCTGCTTGGCGCTCAGCCGCCCGGTGGTCACGACGTCCGACAGCGCAGCAATGAGCCGCTGGTCGTGGCCTTGCAGGAAACGGGACTTCGCCCCCTTGGTCCGCTCGCCGCAGCCGTCGGCGCAGAGGTTCGTGGTCGTGTTCGCCATGTTCGGGTCCTTCGTTTGTAGCCGAGCCTCGGAGGCTAACTCGATTTCGGTTTTTGTAGGTTGCAGCGTCTACCGGTCGACTACCCAGAGGCGTGTTTGCCGGTCAGGTAGCGGTCGGCGACCCAGATGGTCCGCTTGCCGTTGGTGGGTTTCACCAACGTCTCGGGATACGCACCGTTGCGCGATACGACCACGACCGGCACAGGGTTCTGTCCGGTCAGCCAGAAGACGACGTCGCCCTGCTTCCAGTCGTCCTCGGTCGGCCCCTTGGTCACGGGCGACTGGTATTGCCGAACCGCGCGGTCGATCCGGCGCTGATGCGGGACCGTGGGGTTGCCTTTCGGCGTGCGGCACGGCTCGTCGGTTCCGGCCCCGCACCGGTGACAGCGCGATCCGAGCGCCAGTCGGTCCAGCGCCGCGTCACGAACGGGCTTCTGGTCAACGCGGTCACACTCGCCCGCTTCGCCGTGTTGCTGGGCCGCCGGGTGGCGGCGATCCAGTTCGGCCTGCATCGCGTCGATGGCCTCGGCAGTGATCCGGCGGACCTCGCCTTTCAGCTTGGCGTTGTCCAGCTCGGCTTGCATCGAGGCGATTTTTCCGGTCAGCACCGCATCGCTCATGAACCCGATGCGCGTTTCTTCGTTCGTGGTCATTGTCGCCCTCCGTGTTGTTTTACCAAGCTGGTAAACAAATTCCAACACGGCAAATCGCGGAAACACAATAATTGCGCCGCGCAGTTTCTGCATGATGGACTGTTGTTTCCTTACTCGACAGGAGGTGACAACAATGGAAACTGCGCAATACCGAGAATGCGAACGAGACGGCTGCGGACGGACCCACGCCGCAAACGGCCTATGCAACGGCCACCTGCACGCGAAGCGCTGCGGCGAGCATCCGACCAACCCGGATCAGCAGTGCGGCCGCGACGGCTGCACCCGCCGCAAGCAGTCGCACGGACTGTGCCGCAACCACTGGCACCGCGAACGTGCCCTGCAGCCAGCGCCGCCGGGCAATCGCGGATGCCAGGTTGACGGTTGCGACCTGCGGCACTTCGCTCGCGGCTTCTGCGTACGACACAAAGGCCGCGCGTACGCCAAGGCCCGCCGCACCAGCTGACCGCCCTGCTCCCGATACCTCGTCCTGCCGCCCCGCTTGGCCGCCGCCGAATCGAGAAGGCTTTCCGGTATTTGGAGGCGAAAGAATGAGTTCAGCATTGCAGAAGTGGGCCGATCTCTTGGCTCGCGACGAAATCGAGATCAGCGCACATGAAAACAATGTCGCCATCGAACAGGGCGACCCTGGCGACGGCGACTACGGCTACCGCGGATGGGCGAATCTGCCTTACCGCGAGATCCCTGAAATGAAGCTAATCAAGGAGAACTAGCAATGCCCGCGTGGCTTCTTGTCCTGCTGCTCATCGCGATCTGTGCCTGGTTCGCGATCGGCACGTGGGTCATCACTTTCAACCTACTAGCTACCCGCGCCGTCCGTGCCGGGCGCAAAAGGAGCACCCGATGAACATCACCGAGGCCAACGACACGTCCCGCGTGCTGCGGTACCTGCTCGCAGTGCGACAAGGCACGCATACCGCCGCCGACGGGGACGTGCGCGAAGCGGCCGCTCGGCTGGCCGGGCGCGTCAACAAGGCCCTCCACACCGGCATCACCCCCGAGCAGATCGACGCCCAGTGGGACGCCCGGTGAACCCCGACGCCGTACGCGGCTACCTACACGGCTCGCCGGTCAACCTTTACGACAACTACCCCGGCAGCCTGAACGTGAGCCGCGAGGTCCGCGAATTGCTGATGCCGCACGCGCCGGAACGCTGCCCGGAGATCGTCGCGTGCACGTTTGCCGCGGCTAGCGCCGAAGCCTCGACACACATGCGTCACGCCGGTGTGCGCAATCAGCTGCCGACTGGTCTGCGGCTGGCCGAAGGCAACTACGCCGAAAATCTCGCGGCCTCCGGGCTACTGAACCTGCCCGGCGCGGTGCTGCTCTACCAGATTACGAACACTCCCGACCTGATCGTGCGGTCGGTCCACGGTGCCGGGCTCGCCGTCGTCGGCCGGTTCGAGCACTCGCCCGTTGCCGGTCTCAGCGTGCACATCCTCAATCCCGAACGGAGCCCGAAATGAATCAGGCACTCACCGCCTTTGCGGAGGCATTCACAGCGGAAGACACCGTGCGGGAGCTGGCCCCGACCATGGCCAGCGGAGAAGCCGGGGCGATCGCGGACCTTCTCGACGCGCTCGGCGAGAACACTGCCGCCTCGCTCTGGCGCGAACTGGCGGACAATGACTCGGAGTCGGACCGATGAAGCGCATCGCGGCTATCGCTGCCATCCTCGTCGGGCTCGGTCTCGTCATCGTCGGTCTAGCGTTGCTGGCGCTGCAGGCTTCCGGCTCGCTCGCAGTGTCCGTGCCCGGCAAGACCATCCCGGCAACGGCGACCCCTTGCGCGGAGGACGAGCCGTGCTGGGACTGCCACACGATGGGTAACCGCAAATGCGGTCCGCCCGTACAGCATGAGGTCGTCGTGTCCATTACAGGTGCGCCCGGAACCGTCTTCCGCGTCAAGGGCGAGGTATTCGGCGACACGGGGCCGATTAACCTGCCGGAGTCCGGCGGAGACTCGGCGCACTTCCAGACCGAGAAGGCGGCCGATCAGCTGGACCTGGTGGTGTACGTGGCCGCGCCGATCGGAGACACCACCATCGGGTGCGCGGTCTTCTACGACGATCGGCGGATCGCGAACACCGAGCGGGTTCCGCTGGAGCACACCAACACCGTGGCCTGCCGAGTCAACCGGGCGAACGCCGCCTAGCCCAACAGCGAGCCGTAGTCAGTACTCGCCTGAGATGGAAAGATTCGAGGCTATGAACGAGGACACGAACACCCCTCGGCGCGAAGTCGGCTGGGGCGACCTGAAGGTCGGCGACGTCTGGATCTCGAACCCGCCGGAGAACAACACGCGGACGGTCACGGCCGTGAGCGCGGGCCCCGGAGCCAACACGTCGATCACGTTCGACGACGGCAAGCCAGAGCTGAACGCGAATACCCTTCGAGTCACGATCGTCGAGAAGTAGTTGCGACAGCAAAGAAGCCCCGGTGTCCCAGTCGGGTCGCTGGGGCTTCTTCATGCGCTCAGTCGGCGGGCCACTCGTAAGACAGTTCATATCGGTCGGCGGCAAGGACCATGTCGTTCATCTCCAGCGGTCGCCCGTCTTCGCCGTAGGCCACACGCGTGACGGTCAGAACTGGGACGCCGTCGGCGAGCTGGAGCAAAGACGCCTCTTCCGGCGTAGGCATCCGAGCGCCGACATGCTCCGCGAACGACCCGATCGTGTGCCCAGCTTCTTCCAGTCGGGCGTATGTGCCGCCGCTGCCCGTGTCCGCCTGCTCGATGGCTGTTCCGAGTGTCAGCTCGCGCGGCAGGCGCGACACCGCGAGCTGAACGACCATGCCGTCGGCCCGCATCACCCGGTCCCGCACAGTCACTTCCACGCCTTCTTCGATCGTAAGGTGCTCAGCCGTGCGCAAGTCCGCCTGCTCGAACCGGATCTTTACCGACGACGAGGGTGCGAAACCACGTTCCGCAGCATCAGCTAGGAACGCACCGCGGTTCTTCGCCCGCGCCTCGCGCGATAGCCGGGAACGCGCGATGCGTCGGATGCTGGCTGGCGGTCGCACGAACACGCCGCGCCCGTGCTCGGCGATCACGAGACCTTCGCGCCGGAGCACGTCGACTGCGTCCCGCACCGTCGGCCTGGACACGCCGTAGGTGTCTACCAGCTCACGCTCGCTCGGGAGCTGGTCGCCGGCTGCATACTGGCCGGATGCGATCTTCCCGCGAAGGTCGGCTGCCACCTACCGGAACGCGGGCACGCCACTCGTCCGATCCACCATGCTCCCCATTCTGACACTGGTCCGCTTGTCTTGACCAGTTCAGTGGACACATGGCACGATGTGTCATCAGGACGTCATTACCAGTTGGCGGAGGCGGGCGTGCAGACAAGACCTGTCGCGGGTGAGCAAGGGCCGCCGCCGAACATGCTGGGGAGCGCGCTCCGCGCAGCCAGGGAGACCCGGAAGTGGGGTGTCCGCGAGCTGGCCCGGCGCATCGGCGTTAATCCGTCCATGCTCTCCAGCTGGGAATTCGGGCAGCGCCCACCCAAGATGCTCGATGTCGCGGCCATCCTCGGCGCACTCGGTGTTATTGGCGACGAGAAGCAGCGGATCCTCTACTTGGCCTGTGCCGCGGAGCTTGACAGGTTCGCCTCGTACTTGATGGCCCTGGACAGCTGATACCTAGTTCTCCGGTGGCCTGAGCCCCCGCACCAGCTCGGCCGGATCGGCACCCAGCCCGGCAGCGAACTTGAGCAGGTTGTGCAGGTTGAGGTTGCGCAGGCCGCGCTCTACCTGACTCACGAAGGTCCAGTGAACCCCCGCCCGCCGGGCTAGTTCCTCCTGGCCGATTCTCTGCTGCTCCCGCAGATCCCTCACGCGCACGCCCAGCTCACGCGTGGCTTCCGACTGCGGTTCTTTCGCCATGCAGCGCAACCTACCTCCCCGATTCCGCCACGCGCGCAGTCGGCGATCCGATACCATCCGTGACTGTCTGCAAATGCAGACACCGAGTGGGGAGGGCTCGTGTGGGAGGACACCAACTTCTCGATCTACCACCCGTGGGAGAGCCAGCCCCGGCAGGACGGGTTCGCGCTGGAACCGGACACCGCGAAGAAGATGCTCGATGAGCTGAACGGCTACAAGGTCCGGCTTCAGGACATGAAGCGCAAGGTCGCCCAGCTGCTCACGATGAAGCCGCCGTCGCAGGACCCGTCGACTGTGGCCGCGAACGTCGCGATGGTCGGCGACGGAAAAGGCCAGCTCGGCGCGTACTCCCACGGAGCCGAAGCGATCGACCAGCAGCTGGCCTACGTCACCGAGCTGGCCAACCGCATCGAGAAGGCGCTGGCCACGATCGGCCAGAACGAGCAGGACCAGGCCAAGACGGTCAAGAACGTCGACCCCGGCAACGAACCCCCAGGAAAGATCTGATGAATCTGCGCGCCATCACAGCGGTGCTCGGCCTCGCCCTCCTCGCCGCGGCTTGCTCGTCGCCCACGGACGGCACAGCGACCCCGCCGGGGTCGGCCACCGCACCGTCGAGCCAGACCCCGCCCTACGGCGGTGCGCCGAAAGTCGAGAACCCGTTGCCGGACAACGCACTTTCCGGCGATCCGTGCCAGGCGCTCACCTCGCAGCAGATCACCGACCAGCTCGGCTCCGCGCTCGCCGGGAAGCCCGACAGCCATCCAGTGCCGAGTTGTTCGTGGACCAACACCGAGACGACCGCCTCCATCGGCGTGTCCTACTACCCTGCGAGCAATGACGGCCTTAGCAACGCCTACGTGAACGTCAAACCGCAGATGAAGCGCTGGGACGTGCTGCCGCCGATTCAGGGTTTCCCCGCCGTCGCCTACGCCACTCAGCCGGGCCCGACCCCCAACACCTGCGATGTACTGGTCGGCGTCACGGACCGGCTGTCTTTCCTGGTCGACGTCGCACCGCGCACGGGCAAGATGGGCAAGGTCGACCCCTGCCCGCTCGCGGCCGACGTCGCCAACGACGTCCTCACCACGCTCAAGCAGAAGGCCGGGCGCTGATCGTCACGACCGCGCGCTGGAACAACAGAGAAGCCCCGCATCCGAACGGTCGGCACGGGGCTTCTCTACTGCAATAGGTCAGACGACCTTGTTGGAGTGCGGGCCTTCGTGATCACGATCGCGACGGCACAGTTGCGGTCCCTGCTCGCCGATGAGCCCGGGAAGGACTTCCCCGCAGACAATGCCGTTCGTGTCGAACGACCACCAGGTGCCAGGGATGGCGTACTGGCCGGGCGTGTGGAAGCGGAGGCCCGCCCGAATCGAACCGTCCAGGTTTCCGGAGCGCGTCCGGGTGTTTACTCCACAGGCTTCGGCGAACTCGTACAGGTTGAACGCCTCGCCCTCCTGGTAGCCGAGCACCTGGGCCACGACCCACATCACGTTCATCCGCACGGTGTCGGTCTGGCCCTGGAGCAGCTGCGGAGCACCGCCGATATTCGAATCGGTCTCGCGCTGGTGGCCTGCGCGATCTGCGCGGTAAGGGGCATCCGACCAGTCGTGCTGCTTGATCTCCGCAGCGAACTCTTGGGCGCGACGTGACAGAACCATAGTTATCCCTCCGACAGGGATCAGGACCGCAAGATGACGTTCCCCGACGGAACAAGCGGTCACCCATACTCTACATGCGGGGCCGACAGCAACCTGCTTTCCGCAGGTCCAGACGACAAGAGCCCCCGCCGCCTGCGTATGCAGGAGACGGGGGCTCTTGTGTGCTTGCGGTCAGGGAGACTGCTTACGGCTGGTCTTGGGCTTCGGCTTGTCGTCGGGCTCGCCGTCCGGCAGGGCCACGTGCTCGGCAGCGATTACACCGTCGGCGAGCGCCTGCACGATCCCTGCCTCGGCGGCCGGCGCTTGGTCCGGGTCGGCGGCGAAATCGCGCACAATCTGCGCCTCGGCGGGCATCTGCGGCGCTTTCGCTCCTCGCGCCCAGCCGTCGTGATCCGGGTGTGCGGGGTTGAAGTGCGGGTCGGCCGGGTGGTATTCGGCTTCTGACATCGGGATTCCTCCTCTTGCGGTTACGCGTCCCCGCCGCGCAGGCGGTCGATCTCGGACTGCTTCGCGGCCACGTCCTTGGTCAGCAACTCGACCTGCGTACGCAGCTGCTGCACCTCGGCCTGCGCCGCCTGCAACTGGTCGTTCAGGCGGCCGCACCGGTCCTCGGCCGCCTGCAACTGCTTGGTCAACGGCTCGACCAGTTTCAGTGCCGCGCCGGTCAGCTTGTCCGCGGCGTTCGCGTCGGTCAGTTCCGTTTCGGCGGTGATCTTCTTCGCCTGTTTCCGCGCTCGCACAAGGTCCAGCAGCACGCCAACACCGCCAGCACCCAGGAACGCCACGACGACCGGGATCCAGTCTTTCACTCTTCCCCCTCGGGTCTGTCCACAGTGGTGAGATGCCGGACGGTTGCCAGCTCGCGGGCTTCCCGGCCGATCTGCCAGGCGCGCCATAACGACATCAGGGCTACGGCGAGCATGTAGCCGCCGAACTGGCCGCCGCGGATACCGGAATTCGCCAGCACTGCCAGCCCGGCCGCGAGGCTCCAACAGGACAGCGACAGCAAACCGACTCGTTCGACCAGGAGCCCCACCACGTCGTCGAGCCACACACCTGCGAGGCCGACACACGCGGCCAGAGCCATCCCGCCGTACATCAGCCTGCCGAGCAGCGGCCCCAGCTCGCGGGCGCTGCTCGTGGCCATCGCGTCGAAGAACAGCGCTGAGGCTGCCGAGAGCAGGAACAGAGCCAGCAGAACACCGATTTGGAACGGGGACCGGCTGCGCCGCAACGTGATCGTCATGAGCCCCTCTCTCCTTAGGGCGATGTCGTTCCGCCGAACCAGGATTGCGCGAAGGCGTAGCCGCAACCGATCATCGTGACCGGAGTGACCGCGATCGCCGAACTGGCTCCGCCGGACACGACGCGGGTGAAAATGTCGATTCCGAAGTAATGACCGATGCTGGCTTCCGGCACCTGCACCGCGTACGGCCCGGCCGTGGTGAGCAAACCGGGCGCGGTTGTGGTGGACGATCCCGTCGTGACAGTCGGGGATGTCCAGTTCCAGCCGGTCACGGAGTCGAAGACCTTCACGTAGCTCTCCACAACGCTCGCCGCGCCGGTCCCGCCCCAGCTGTTGTTCATCCGCCACTGCGCCAGAAAACAGCTGTTGTTCTGCTGGACCTGGCCCGTGTAATAGGACGCGAACGTGTTGCCGGAGTTGAAGATCAGTCCCGGGTTGGTGGGGTACATCGGGACCTGTGCCTGCGGCTGGGCGAGGCCGTAGCCGGCGTCCGGGTCGGTGCCCAGCACCAGGTTTCCCGAACCGTCGAAGACCGACACCACTGCGCCGCCCGACCCGCTGGGGTTCGGCACGATCTGCATGTCCGTGATCCGCCCCAGCACCGGGTCGTCGTGCGAGACGACGAACGGGAACTTGGACTGCCGGGCCTGGGTCTCGGCCTGCTGCTGCAGCGCGGTCAGCTGGTTGACGATGTAGTCCGCGGAGCCGGGACGCTCGACGGGGTGGTTGGCGACCACGGGCGCGCCTCCTATCCGGTACGCACGGCCTGCAGCTGGTGGTCCACGCGGTCGCGCGGGGTCGTGCTGGTACGCGAGATCCCGATGACGCGCCACCGGTAGTTCCCGTCCGGCAGGTAGTGGTGATCGGTCGCCGAGTAAGTGGCGAAGTGACCCGGGTTGTAGGTGCTCAGCTGCGGGTCCGCGTCCGCCAGCACAGTGGCTTGCCACTGCTCGGGCTGCGACGAGGACAGCGCAACGTTCGCGGTCGCCCAGCTGTCCAGAGTGGACTGGACGGACGCGTCGGCGTGGCTGCTGTCCACGTCGTCGGTCAGCGGCCACCCGGCGTCGATCAGGTCCGCGGCTGTGGCCGTGCCGTAGAGCTGGCCCGCGTCCTGGCCCGCGCCCTTCACGAACGACCGCACCGCACCTGGCTTGATACCCCCGACAATGTCGAGCTTCGTCAGCGTCCGCCGGTAGAAGAAGCGCAGATCAACACCCGGCTGCACCAGGTACGGGCTGCCGACCAGCATCCGGTGCCGGATGTAGCGCTGCCCGTTCACCGTCGTGAGGTAGGGCTGGAAGAACACGTCCGGTCCCTGGTCGACCTGGGTCAGCTCGCGCAGCCGCGCACCGCCGTACGCCTGGTCGTATCCGTGATATGTCCGCGTGTTGCCGCTCCCCGGGCTGATCGTCGGCAGATCGATCGGCAAATTGCTGCCCGAGATATAGGACATGTTGATCTGGTGGTTGACGATCTCCCTGGCGATGTAAGGCAGCGTCCCGTTGATCGTGATGTCCGCCGCCGGATCGGTCAGCCGCTGCGTCGCCGGGTTCCATCCGGCGTTGTGCAGCACCCGCCGGTCGAGGATGTCCCAGATTCCCTTGCCGGACACGACGAAGTCCGTCGTCTCCGAGTCGGGCTGATACGGGGTGATCGGCCCGGCCTGGCACACGAAGTCGTCTCCGCGCAGCACCGCGACCGAGTGCCGGTCCGGCACGCACCACTCCCGGATGCGCGCGGTCCGCGGTCCGCCGTCGAGCGGGACGGCGACCTTCCAGCCGCCCGCGTCGTTGATCAGCGCCGACCAGTCCGGTTCGGCGAGCAGGTCCAGGTCGTAGAGCACCCGGCCGGTGGTGGTCTGGTACACCATCGCCGAGTATTCGCGTTCGGTGCTCACGCCGGGTTCACCGTGACGGTCAGCCGGTTGCCGGGGCCCCCGTTGATGCCGATGTTGTTCCCGACGCCTGTCCAGCGGTTGACGACCATGTACACGGTGCGCCCGCCGGTGAGCACGGCGTCCGACGCTGCGTTGTAGGTGTACGGCACGGGGTTCGTGCCGCCCGCTCGGCCGTCGGTAGGTGCGATCGACAGCGGTCCGGCGAGGTTCGCCCCCGATGCCGACCCGTCCCGGGGCACGAAGTCGAAACCGCCGCTGGTGCCCGAACTCATGGCGACCATCGCGTCGAACTTGAGCCGGTACGGCCAGCCGGGATCAGGGATCGCCACCGAACCCAGCACACAGGGGAACGCGGAGACGTTGGATTGCGTCGCGAACGTGGCCGTCTGGTACTGCTTCGGCGTGATACCACGCCAGGTCGTGCCGTCCCAGACCCGCAGACCGTTGTACCAGCTCAAATCGCCCGGCATGTACGACGGATCGGTGAGCGAGTCCCCGGGCAGCAGCACCCGCACGCCGCCGATCGGGGCCGTGCTGCGGCGGATGTCGGTCAGTGTCACCGTGCCGTCGGTGGCGACCCTCGCCCGCGCGAGCGGGATACCGGTGCCGCCGCCGGACGCGGCCGCCGGCCACGAGCTGATCAGGCCGAGGCCGTCCCAGGTGACCGGGTCGACCGGAACCGCTCCGGGCGTGCCGGTGATGATCTCGATCCGGGCCGGGATGCCGCCGCTCGCCGGGATCGTGTCGCCCTGCAACGTGTCGTAGTTGCGGAACACCACGATGTCGTTGCGCGGGTTGGACGCCGGAGGCGTGTCGCACGTGACCGACCGCGCGGCAGGCAGCTCCCACGACAGGTAGCCGCCCTGCCCGGACCGGCCGATGATCGCCGACCCCGGCTGCACCAGCAGCGTCCGGCCGGACTGGACGGTCACCCGCAGGTCGTACGCCTGCGTGCCGTCCGACGCCGTCGAAATCACGCCGGAACGGACCGCCGACAGCGGAGAAGTGGTTGAGCCGCCGAGGAACAGCGACTGGATCAGGGCGCGGCCCTGCCTCGCGTTGTTGACCCGGTTGCCGTTGGGCATCGCGGACCAGGTGCCGTCGGCGTCGGCGTTCACTGCAGCCATGACAGCCCCCTTTCAGTTGTTCGCGTCGCGCCAGAAGGCGACAGTGGATCCGGCCCCCACGCCGGTGAACTGGATCGCCCGAGAGGAGCCGGGCGGAATGGAGATAAAGCGCGCCGAACCGAGCGCGCCCGTGCGGTCGATGCCGTCGAGCGTCACCGGCGCGGGGTTGAACGGGCTGCAGTCGATCCGTAGCGTCTGCCCGGCCGTGATCGATCCGGTATAGGTGAGAACTCCGCCGGTGACCGGGTCTGTCCACGCGGGGTTCGTCAGTGTCGATGGCGTGGTGACGAGCAGCAATGGCCACGTGGTCGCGGTGCCGTTGTTCTGGAGCGCCAGCACGTTGTTCGCGCCGCTGATGCCCCAGTCCAGGCCGCCGTTGCCCCAGTCGAGACCGCCGGGCGTGCCGCCCGCCCAGTCGAGGCCGTCCGTGGATCCGTTGGCCAGGTCCGCGGTCGCCTTCCGTTCCACAGTGGACAGCAGCCGTCCGTCGGCCGCGTAGAGCGGCAGCTGCCAGTCGAACCCGCCACCGTCCGCCCACACCGAGCAGCGCGGCGTCTCCGCGTCCAGCTCTACCGTGATCTGCTGCGGGTCGATCCCGTCGTCGACCACGAGCAGCGCCTGCCCGCCTTCCGGGAAGATCCCCATCAGGCGCTTCCTCGCCGCGATGCGGGAAACCCGGTCGCCCGCGTCGCACCATCCCTGAAGCGAACCGGCGCGGGCCGCCGGGTACGAGCGCGAGCGGTACGCGCCCGACCCGAACGGCCTCTCGTTGGTGTGCATTTTCCGTGACAGGCCGTCGGTGACGAACGAGGCACCGCCGGGCGAGATCACCCAGCGGCACCCCTGGTCGTCGTCCACATTGGCCGCCCACGAACCGATCGAATACGTCGGGAGGATGACCTGCGTCGGCACCTCACACTCCCCTCATCGACCAGCCGACCTGGCTGGAGACCGACGCCGCGATCCGCTGCGGATCCGAGTCGGCCGGCGGATAGATGTGGAAGTGCTGCTCGATGCTCGCCCCGTCCGAACCGCGAGGGCGGCGCATCCGCATGTTCAGCTCGTCGGTGATCGCCTGCGATCGCGGCGAGAACGGGTCGATCGGCACGAACGCCTCGGGCACCCGCTTGTTGTCGCCGATCATGCGTTCCGTCCCCGGCGGGACCACGGTCGCGATGCTGGGGATGCGGGGAATGCTGTCCAGCACGCCACCGGCAGCCATGGGCACTACGCCAGGGAAGTCGATCCCGCCCAGTGCCCGCGGGCCGTACTGCATGCTGGTCGACGCGCCTCCGGCCCCGACTCCGTACGAGGTGTTCCCGACGGTGACGACCCGGATCGTGGCCTGCCGGTCCCGCGCAGCGTTGTTCAGCGCGTTCTCGGCTGCCGCCACGTCGGCCTTCGCGTGCACCTCGGCCCACGTGCCGTCGGCGTTCTGCTTCCACAGCCGCACCGCGCCCGTCGCCGGGTCGGTCGTCGCGAACGTGGTCGTCACGGCACCGGTGGAATCGGTCGTCTGCTTCCACTGCCGGACCTTCCCCGTCGCGGGGTCGATGTCGGTCGTGGTCCGCGTGTTGCCGACCGTGCTGTTGGTGACGGTCTGCCAGTTCGCCACCGCCGAGCCTGCGGGTACCGTGTTGCCGTAGACCGACACGGTTCCCTTGAGCTGGTTGACGTTCCCGATCAGGACGTCCGCAGCGTGCTTTCCTTCCGCAGTGTTCGCGAATACCTGGAAAGTGCCGTCCGGTAGCGACACCACCAGCTGCCCGAGCCTCGCCAGCGCATCGGCTGCGGGCTTGTCGTCCGCCGACAGCTTGACCGACTGCCCCGCTGGCAGCGCCTTGAGCTGGCTGACAACCTGCTGCACCTTTTTCTGAGCGGCGTCGTCGCCTTCCAGCCCCAGCGTCGTGGTGATGTCGGCGGGCACCATGCCGTAGTGCGTCAGCAGCGTCTGAATCTCGGAATCGTTGAGCCCCAGTTGTTTCAGCTGCTGGGCGAACGCGTCCCGCATCGGTCCGAGCTTGGCGGTGATGTCCGACGCGGACGCGCCGCCGTCCTTCAGGGACTGCGCGTACGAGGCCATGTCCGCGGCCCCTCGTTCCAAGGTGTCCTGCAGTTTGGACCCGGCCTCGGACGCGGTGTTGACCGCACCCGAGTTGTCGATCAGATCCTTGGTGTGCTTGGACAAACCGAGGTCCTTGAACGAGTCGCCGATCCCCCGCAGGTGGTCGTTCCAGGCTTGCAGCGCCTCCTCTTCGGACTTGTGCCGCCCGGCGAGCCGGTCGAGCACGTCGATGACCGCCTGCCCCTTGGCCGCCGTGTCACCGGCCGCCTGGTTGAGCGTGACGAACGCCGCGCTGAGACCGGCCGCCGCGACCTTGGCCGCGTACTGCGCGGGCGTGACTTCCTGTGCTGCCTTGGCAACGCCGTTGAGCGCCTGCGCGTTGGCGTTCGCGTCCTGCGACGCGTTGGCGAACGTTCCGCCCTCGGTGCCGATGATGTCGAGCAGCTGCTGCGCAGCGAACCCGGTGCCGTCGTAGGCGTAAGCGACGCCGTCCACATAGTTGATGTGGTCGTCGAACGCGGCGCGCGCTGCCTGGAACCCGGTCGCCACCTTGCGGTGCTCGGTCGCGATGCCGGTCAGCGACGCTTTCAGGGTGTCGCCCGCCTGCGTGTTGCCCAAGTAGGCGTCCTGCAGCTGCTGCAAACCCTGCTGCCCCACCAGGTTCAGCACGTCCTTGTTCAGGTTCCGCACACCGTCGGCGACCTTGTAGTTTCCGAGGTCGTAGGCCGCCTGCGAGCGCACGTTGCCGTCGATCGCGCCGCCGGAATCCCGCAGCGCCTGCGCCAGGTTCCGCTCCCGCTCGGCGTGCGCGGCGGCGTTCGCTGCGGCCTCCTGCTGCTTCTGACCGAGGATGTCCAGCCCGATTCCAAGCGCCGCAGCCGCCAGCGCGGCCGGGTGGAACGCACCGGCGGCCAGCCCGCCGACCGTGGCCTTGAACTTCCCGCCCACGCCGTCGGCCGCGCGCACCTTGTCCGCGAAGCCCTCGAACCCCTTGCCCGCGTCCACCCCGAGCTTGGACAGGATCATGGTCGACGCGGTGAGCGATCCGGCCAGCTGCGTCAGCTCGGGCGGCAGCAACGACACCAGGCCGAGCACGAGCCGCAGCATCGCCACGGCACCGGTGCCGGTGTTGGTGAACCCCTGCAGGAACCCGATCGCGCCGGAACCCTGCGCGGTCAGGTCGACCAGAGCCCCGGTGATGTCGTCGGTGATCACGTACAGCGAGTGCAGCGGACCGGCCGAGCCCTGCGCCAGGTTGGCGAACAGGGTGCCGAACCGGGCGAGCAGCAACTGCACGATTCCGCCGAGCAGCGCCATTCCCTGCCCGGCACCAGCGGCTCCGGCGGAGGCGTTCGCGAAGAACTGTCCGACGCCGGTACCCGTCTGCCCGACCAGGGCGCGGAAGCCTTGCAGCGGCGCTTCCGACGCCACGACGGCAGTCACCACGCCCGGCATCGCGTTCTCGGCGAAGTCGGTCACCGCGCCGGTGAGGATGCGCACGGCCGGAGCCGACGCGCCCACCGCGGCCTCCACCTGCGGGCTCAATCGCTCCCACGACCGGCCCACGTCGTCGAGCGCGCCGGACACCTCGGACTTGAACGAGCCGCCCATTTGCTTCGCGTCGCTCTCGACGTGGTCCACCAGGTCGGTGAACTTCGTCGCGATGCCCTCGTCGGTCGAGGCGATGTACGTGCCCAGCGCGGCGAAACCACCGGCCACCAACGCCAGCGACGCGCCGACACCGACCGCACCGGCAGCCGCAGCAGCGGGCAGACCCACCGACAGCGCAGTGAACCGCAGCGCATCGAACTGGGCGTTGGCGCGCTTGGCCATCCGCGCCAGATCGTCCTCGGCGGGCCGCGTCTTCGCCTCGACTTCCAGCTGCACCGTGCGACGCCGGGCGACCAGCGCCGCTAGTTCGGCCTCGGCCTTGCGGATGTCGGCGTCGACCTCCACCGACGTGCCGCGCTTCTTGTTCAGCTCCTCCAGCTTGGTGCGCAGCTTGGCGATGTCCGCGTCAAGGTCGATGACGGCAGTGCGCCGTTTGGCGACGAACTCTTCCGCCTTGGCCTGCGCCAGCTTGTCGTCCAGGTCGGTGTCGAACTGGACCGGTTTCCCGGCCGAGACCTTCTTCTTGACGGCCTCGGTGTTCTTGGGGTCGTTGAGCGCGGTGTCCCACCGGACCGCCGACTCGCCCTCGATCCGGGCTCGGATCCGCTTCTCGTCGCCCGAGGTGTTGTCCCGCAAATTGACTTCGACGTAAGCGCCGGCCAACTTGAACTCGCCTGCCACCGGAACCCCCTCACCCGAGGTCGAACACCCCGGCCTCGTTCACGCCGCGCGGGCCGTACTCGCGGGTCTGGTTCAGCGCGGCCAACTGGTCCCGGCTGTGCGCAATTACCGAAGGGGCCTCGTCCTGGTATCCCGCTTGGCCGGGGACGAACTCGCTGGATCCCGCCGTGCCCTCGGCCTCAAGACGCAACGCATGACGCACCGCGCCGTCGTAGACCGGCAGGCGGACCATGCGTGGCAGGAACACCGACACCGGCAGCTGGTCCAGCTCGTCTACGCGGTGGAACACCGACATGTCACTCAGCACGTCGTCGAGGTGCTGGAAGAACCAGCCGACCGCCGAGAGCCGTTCGTGCCAGGCGTCGGTCAGGCTTTTGGGCCGAACCCGCTTTCCGGCAGGATCCGGTCCATCAGCGCCTTGAACACCTGCTGCCACGCGGCCGGGGTGACCGTCTCGCACTCCCGCAGCGCTTCCCACGCGGCCGGGGTCAACAGCTTCTCCGCCGCGTACGAGATCGCCGCGGACTCGCCCTGCGTGGCGGCAATCGTGAACGCCTTCACCGACCAGGACGGCGGCACCTGCTTCGGGATCGTGTACGTGGTGCCGCCGATCGTGAACAGCGGTTCCCGGTCGGCGATCAGCTTGTCGGTTTCGGCGCGCGCGGCGTCGTCGTCGAGCACCAGCCCGAGGTCGGCCGGCGCTTTCGCGGCCGTGCGCTTGCGCGGGGCGTTCTTGCGGGCGGCGGTCTTGCGGGGCGCGGATGCGGCCATGACGCGGTCCTCCTGACAGGACAAAGGAATGGGGGCAGCCCCGCGTCCGCGGCGGTCAGGCGCGCACGGACGCGGGGCTGCGTCTGGGGATGGATCAGGCTCAGGCTTCGTCGATGATCCGGATCGGGCTCACCGTCTCGGAGACGAAGAACGTCTGGAACTCGATCGCCAGCACCTGCTGGTCCGTCTTGGTCCAACTGAGCTTCGTGTTGCCGGACGGGAGCGCCTTGCGCAGGATCGCGCGACGCTTCAGCGACCGGGAACCATCAGTCACGTCCGGACCGAGCCCGTCGACCATCAGCGTGCGGTACGGCGCGCGGTTCGCAGTTTGTCCGGCGTTCAGGTCCGACACGGCGTAGTTCGCACCGGTCGGACCTGCGGTCATGTTCCACGCGTACGCGAGGTTGGTCCGGGTCATCTCAGAGAGGTTGCCCGTCACCTTGATGTCGCGGTCGGTCAGCCGAGCGCCGAGCTTGTCCACGAGCTGATCGCCGGTGAGCGGCGTCCACTTCGACTCGACGGAGACATCGGTGCCGCCCAGCGTGATGCCGGTGTCGTACCAGGCGCTCGCGGCCGGGGCGAGATTCACGTCAGTCAGCGCGGGCTCGTAGGCCAGCGTCGGGTCGAACGCGAAACGGTAGATGTACAGCCGGGCCGGACCCATCACCAGGTTCCCGGGCTGGAGGCCAGCGGTATCGGCCATGATCACTCCAAAGAGGACTGTGGGCCGTGCGGCCCGAACGGTTGGTTGACCAGTCCCCTCACGGGGTGCTCTTGGCGACCGGGACCCAGTTCAGGACCAGGTCGAGGGCATAGACGGCGTAGTCGCCGAAATCGCCGTACGCCCGCCTCGGTTTCCCGAGGACCCACGCGGTTTTCACCACCGCGTTCTCGCCGCACCCGGCCAGCTCCAGGAACCGCGGCTCCCGCCGATAGGTCCCTGCCTGCACCGAGGTCGCGAGGTTGCGCGCCATATTCCACGGCGGCGCGTCCGTGCCCGGCGTCGTCGCCCAGCCGCGCACGTCCATCACCGGCGACTCGAACCGGTATTCCGGCACCGTGCCGCCACCGGCCACCGCGACGGTGAGGAAACCCGTTGCGGCCCAGCTGCTCGCTTCGCGGGGAAGGACTTCGCCGACCATCGCGGCCGAGAGCCCGTCCAGCTGCGCGAGCCACGCCCGCGTCACTGCCTCGTCCGAGGCGTAGATGAACGGGGTCATCACGCGCCCCGCCTGCGGTAGAGCGCAGGGCGAAGGTACGGCTGCGGCGGAACGACTTCGCCCGTGAACACCGTCTCGCCGTCCGGCCCGCGATAGCCGACGCGGTGCCCTTCCTCCACGTACAGCGCGTAGTTCAGGTCCGAGCCGATGCGCGCGGTGTCGCCGTTGATCTCGCTGGACAGCGACTCGCGCAGGTGCCCGGTGTCGACCGGGACCAGCCGCTTGGCGTCGTCCAGCACTTCGCCCACGAGCTTGCCGAACAGATCGCGCACATCGGCGGCGATCTTCTCTTGCCAGCCGGGCTCTTCGCGGTACTCCGCCACGGTTTCACCCCCCGTCGTCGCCGACGCGCTTCAGCTCCAGCGCCGTGTCCGGTGTCCTGCCCGGCGTGCGCGGGCGGATGACGTTCTGCACCAGGTACAGCACGCCGTTGGTGTCGTCGCGGATCCGGTCGCCCGTGCGGATGTCCGTGGTGGACGGCACCGCGCCGGACACGACCCGCACCACGCGCGGCGTCTGCGTAGCCGGGTCCCACGTGCGCGCCATGCGCTCGTCGACCGCGAGCAGCACGCCCGAGGCCGCCGGGGTGGTGTTGTCCGGAACCGGATCCCCGTACGGCGAAGGGGTTGAGCCGCGGAAGATCGACGCCCGGCACGTCGCGAGCGCCCACATCAGAGGCTCCGCCAGGTGCCGGGGTCTCCCCCGTCGTCGCCGTACACCTCGCGCCGCAGGCTCACCGGCTCGCCCGGTGCACGCACGTGGAACGAACCGGAGCCGAGCCACGACACCATCCGCAGCGCCTGCGCCGCATGCGGTGCGAGAGTCAGCCACGTGTCGGTGCCCTGCGTCGAGTTGCTGCCGCCGGTCTTCGTGATCTCCTGCCGCTCGAACAGATCCGGCTGCGAGGGCTGCCACGCGGCCTGGTACGCCACGGCCAGCTTTAGCCAGTACTTGTCCCGCGCGCCGACCTTGGCCGCATCCGCATAGACCCGGCCTGCGTGCAGGTCGATCGTCGCCTGCGCGCGCAGCACGGCGTCGTCGTCCACAGTGGCCTTGGCGTAGGTGAACACGTCACCCACCGTGGCCCAGCTGTCGACCATGGCGCTCTCCCTTCCGGGGAGGGGTCGCGCGGTTCGCTGCGCGACCCCGTCACGCCGAGCGTCAGTTCTTCACCAGCATCGAAAACGCACCGGGCGCACCCACCGCGAACGCCTTGCGGGCGCGGAAGTACAGCACGTTCTCGTCGGTGTCGACGCCGATGCCGGTCTGGCTGTCCTGGAAGTTGACCGCCAGCGGGTTGCGGTCGCCGACCTGGAGGAACTGCCGGTTGCCGGACACGATGAACGGATTCCCGGTCGGGGAATCCGAACCCGACGCGCTGGTCTTGCAGCCCATGGACCACTGGAGGTCGTAGCCGAACAGCTTCGGCGTGCCGCCCTGGCCGCCGCCCGCGACGCCGCCCGTCGACTCGTTCAGGATCGGCGCGCCGTTGGCGTCCTTGATGCCGCGCAGAACCTGCTTGAACGACGGGTGCGCGATGACGACCGTCTCGGCCTCGTCGAAGAAGTCGCCCACCTCGTAGAGGCCGAGCGACGCCGAGAGGTTGTCGTAGGTGATGCCGCCCGAACCGGCCAGCGTCAGGTTCGCGTTGGCGGTGTAGCCCGTGGTCGCATCGGCCTGAGTCAGGACGTAGTACAGCGAGTCGAACAGCCAGCCGCTCGACGCCTTCGCCGCAGTGATGCCCAGGCAGATGTTGTCGAACAGCTTGCCGTAGCTCGTGCCCGCGTCGAGCGACTTCGTCTTGGCGATGGACGCCAGCGAATCGCTCATGTCCTCCTCGGCCACGGTGACCTTGCCACCGATCTTGTCCGAGGCCAGCAGCACCGAGTCGTTCGGCGAGCTGTCGGCCGGCGCGCTCTGGGACTTGGCCCAGCGCGCCAGGTGCACACCGCCCGAACGCGGGGTGTACTTGGTGTTCGAGCCCATCGGCACGTGGTGACCGAAACGCTCGACAGCAGAAACCTGCTGGACCTTCTGGATGACTTCGGGGTTGGTCTCGATCGGGATCCAGCCCGCCCCGGTGAAAGCGACAGCCATGACGGCTCTCCGTTTCTCTTGGGATTGCAGGGAAAGGCACCGCGATCCCCGTCACGGGTGCGGTTGGATGCCCTCACGGGCTGCTCTTGGTTCTGGGTGGGCAGGCTCAGCCGCCGTAGCGAGCGGCGATGATGTCCCACGGGTCTTTTTCGGTCGACGTGGTCTGCTTGCCGCCCGCCGTGAGCCGTCCGGGCCGCGGCTTCTCGCCCTCGCCCTCGGCCTTGAAGAACTCGGGGTACTCGGCCTTGACGCGCTTCACCTCCGCGTCGAGCCCGGTCACCTCGCCCTTGCCGTCGATGTCCAACGCGGACACGTTGACCAGACCGATCAGCGCGGCCACGCGGTCGGTCTTCGCCTCGGCCTCCAGCAGCGCCGCGCGGGCGCTGGCCTTCACCGCCGTCGGCTTGTACCGAGCGGCAGCGGCTTCGTCGGCCTCGCGCTTGGCCTTTTCCGCGTCGGTCTCGTGCTGCTGCTCCAGCTCGCGGATTTTCACCCGCCGCTGCGCGGACTCGGCGTTGGTGGCCGACAACTTCGCTTGCAGCGCCTCGTACTCGGCCTTCGTCGGCGGAGTCCACTCAGCGCCGCCGTTCTTGCCGTTGTCGGTCCCGCCGGTGCCCTGGCCATCGCCACCGCCGGTACCTCCGCCGCCCGTGCCACCGTCGGAATCCGCATCGCGGGCGAACTGGCGGAACCGGGAGTTGAGCGTCTTGACCGCCATCACGGCGTCCTCTCTCGAATGCCCTCACGGGCTATCTGGTGAATGCGCCGCGTTTCACGGCGCGTTCAGCCCGCTGCTTCACCGAGGCCGGGACACGCCAGCCGGACGGAGAGCGGGAGTTCTTCGCGGAGCCGATCCGCGCCAGCAGGCGGTCGGCGGCTTGCAAGCGAACGTTCTCGGACTCGGACGGCAGTGCATCGCCGCGCAAGACCGAGCGCTCCGCCTCGCGCCGCAGTGCCGACGGAAGGTCGAAGCTGGCCGAGTCGGCTGCTGCTGCAGCAGCCCGCCGCGCGGCGTCTGCGGCTACCGTGTCGCCCCGTGCCACCGCGTCACGGATCGCGTCGGCCCAGTCATGGGTCACCGACAGCGCTCCGGCCTCGTCGTGCCCGAGCCAGGGCGAGACCCGGCACCGGCAGTACGGATGTCGAGGCGGGCGCTCCAGCTCGGACTCGACCAGTTCGCCGTCGGCGTTGTAGTCCATCGGCGGATACGCCTTGGCACCGAAGGTCAGCCGCCAGTCGAACGCGTCGCCCGGCTCGACCACATGACCGGATAACGCCAGGCACATCACGCACGCGTCGCGTTCGGCGATCCACACCAGCCGCCCGCCCACGTGCTCGGCAGCGGCGGCCAGTCCCTCGTTCAGCTCGTCGTTGGTGACGGTCCGCGCGGTGCGCTCTATGATGTTCCCGGCCTGGTCCGCGACGGCCAGCTGCCGGTTGACCGTCTTGAAGCTGCCGCGCCGCAACGACTCCACAAGGTCTGCCGCCTGCGCGAGCTTCGCCCGAGCCGCCGCAGTGGCCTCGTCGATGTGCTGGCCGGTCTCCTCCCGGATCTCGTTGCCGAGATTCCGTTGCGGAGCGTTGGCCTCGGCCAGGCCCTGCACCGCACCGAGAACCCGCGCACGATGCGCGAAGTCCCGCAGCGCAGGTGCCGGGGCAATGCTCACCTCACGAATACGCGTCGCCAGCTCGACCACGTAAGCGTCGAAGTCCTCACCGGACCGAAGACCGGCAGGCTTGCCGAAGCGCTGCGACCAGACCACGTGCGCCCACGACAGCGCCGACTTCAGCGCGTCCCGGACCGGACCGGCCGCGGCAGCCGCGGCTGCGTCCTCCAGCTGGAGCGCCTGCCCGTCGTGGGCCACGATCACGGCCGGGACGACGCTAACCGGTGCCGTCATCGCTCGGGCCCGTCACGTCGCCGATCATCTTGGCGATGACCGCCTGCACGCTGGCCGCGTCCATCAGGCCGCCGGCCACGGCAGTGGAGAAGTTCGCCACCGCGTCACCGAGCTGCGCGAGCAGCCCCACGCGCACGGTCAGCCCGCCGTCGCCCTCATCCAGCCAGCGCTTGACGTCCTCGGCCTTGTACCCGACCTCGGTCAGCGCCTGGTCGAGCGGGACGCCCAGCTCTTCCTTCTGCTTGGCCTGGGCGAGCTTCGTCGTTTCGTCGGTGGACTCGATCGGAGCCCACGAGATCGACACCGGGGCGTCATCCTGGCCCAGCAGCTTCAGCACGAAGCGGTAGAACGCGCGCCACGTGCCGTCAAACACGGTCTTGTGCGCCCGGCTCTTGTCGTCCAGAGGCTCGTTCGCGGTCTTCAGGCTCTCCCCGCTGGGGATCTGGCCCGTGCGGTCGAACATGTGCAGCGGTGTGGAGGACACCAGCGCGCCCTCGCGCAAGTACGCCTCGCGCGGGTCGAGGAACACGCCCGGGTCGCTCGGGTCGAGCTGCTTCACATCCTTGTAGCCCGTCAAGTCCCAGAAGGAGCCCGGCTCGCTCGATAGCTTGGATTTGCGGTCTCCGAGCGCGCTTTCCGTGCGCTGCCCATCCGGACTGGCCAGAAAGTCGTCCTCGTCCAGGTCGTCTACCGAGGACGGACCGACCTTCCCGGCGTCGCGCAGGCCCAGCCGCTGCGGCAGCGTGAAGAAGTCCACGCCCGCCATGTGCCCGATCTCCAGCTTCAGCAGCTTGTTCTGCGTCCCGTAGAAGCAGGCGTGCTCCGGCGTGCCGTACTCGCCGGGCAGGCCCGAGGCACGGAAGTGGAACACCGGCAGCTCGCCGTACGGGTTGTCCTCCTCGGCTGGGTCGCCGTCGGTCTCGTACGGTTGGAAGTCCCCGGCCTTGCTCGCCCGCGCGCCCTTCGAGATCAGGTGCTCGATGCGGTCGGCGTAGATCAGGTCGACCCGCGTGCGCTTCACGCCCAGCGGCGTCGTGACGCACCACTTCTGGATTGCGAACCGTTCCGCGCCGTCCTCGGCGTAGATCACGCGCATAGTCTTCGGGCCGTGCACCGAGATCTGCACTTCCCCCGCGACCACGCCGCCGCTCTCGTCAAGCACCGGCCACGCCATCAGGTAGCTGTCACCGAGCTGGAGCGCGCGGCGCATCACCTCGGGCCGGATCTGGGCCATGTGATTGGCCTCGTCCGCGTCCGCGATCATCTTCGTGCGCGCGTCGGTGTCGCTGGCAATCGACTCGATCCGCAGCTTGTTCGCCACCGCGTTGATCACGACGTTTCCGTGCAGGGTCTCGAAACTCACGCCCTGGTCGCGCAGCAGCCGCCGCACCCGCCGGGAGGTGAACACCTCTTCCACCGGACCGTCGGAATACGCTTTCGCCTTGTCGTAGCCCGATTCTGCGTCCTGCATGGACTTCAGGGCGTCGTCGAGATCCGCCACCGCAACCCCCTCACGCTGCTTCCCGCGCGCTCACCTGCTGCGGGGGCACGTCCTTAAGGAACACATCCACACCACTGCCGACCGCGTCCACGAGGTCGTCGTGCGCGCCGAGCGGGAAGCCGACCATCTGCGCTTCGAGCTGGTGCAGCCGCTGATGATGGAACACCCGGCCACGCTGGTATTTCGCCAGCAGCGATCCGGCGCGGACTTCCTTCGGCCGTGACTGCGACACCGTGCGCACTTTCACCGGCAGGTCGTGCAGGATCGCCAACCACGCGTCCCCGCCCTGGTTCGTCTCCACCAGCACGCCGCCGATGTCCGGGAACTCCGTCAGGATCTCCAGCACCAGCGACCGCAACTGCTCCCCCGGCGGGATCTTCACCTGCCGCGCATAGCGCACCACGCACGCCCGACGCGGGCCCGGCGCGGTCGCACCGACCACCGCGAGCCCGGTGTAGTCCGACTTCGCCTTGGTAGTCACGGCAGGGTCGATGCTCAGCAGCTGGTGCGTGATCGGCAGGTCCTCGCGGTAGGCGAAGTCATCGCCGGACCAGAAGGCGGTGTCCGCGGCCATCGGGTTGTTCCGCATCTGGGACCGGAAAGACCGCGTGTGCCGCACGGTGTTGATCCAGTCCATCGGCCAACGCTCCGGCCAGAGGCTGCGCTCGGTGCCGTCGTCGTCGGTCTGGATGATGTCGTAGTAGCGCGGCACCAGGTGCTCGTCGTCCACGTACTCGGGGTACTTTTCGCCGCGCTGTTTCGCGGCCACGTCGTCGATGATCGCGCCCGGGATCGCGACAGTGCCCGCCATCGTGACCGAGGCGAGGTTGTTCATCGGCAGGATGCCCGAGGTGATCGTCTTGAGCCGGTTTTCCTTCTGTGCCGGGCTGTAGTTGCCCTCGGTGCCTTCGACGTCGTCGAGGATGATGTGATCCGGCCGCCGGTTCTCGATCTTCAGACCGAGCACCTGCGAGTCGATCCCCCGGGCAGCGAACACAAAACCCGAGACCGACACGTACATGTGCTGCGAGTCCGACACCGTGGTCCCGGACGGACGGCGGGCCGCGACGCACAGCCGCGGAAAGTCCGCGCGCAGCAGCTCGTTGCCCTCGACCTCGCGCTTGAACGTCCCGAGGTGGTCCGTCGCCTGGGTGTCGCTGTTCGCGAACGCGGCGATGAACTTCCGGTGCCCGTGCGCCGCGAGCCACATCGGGATGATCAAGAACCACCATGTGCTCTTGCCCAGCCCGCGCGGCGCGATGATCGCGTCCCGCAGTGCCCCCGGTTCGTACGAGCTGATCGGCCGGACGTACCGCTTCGCCAGCTCGCACCACTCGAAGTGCGCTTCGGAGAACGTGATCTCGTCCCCGGTCTCCTGGCCCTTCAGGTGTCGCGGCAGGTAGACCAGCGCGAACAGCAACGGGTCCAGCCGGGTCAACAGCCGGCGGCCTTCCGGATCGTCCAGCAGCCTCCGGTCGATACTGGCGAGGTGGGCAACGAGATCGAACATTGCTCACCACCCGTAACGACCGCGCCTGCCCGCCCGACCTAAAGGCACCAGACCGAGCAGGGAGTGATCAATGGCGATCGAGGTTCACAACCACGGCGACAAACACACGTACGAAAACGCCGCGATGTTCAACGTGAACAACGGACACCTGTACGTCTACAGGCAGGGAAGCACCGTCAGCCCAATCGCCGTGTTCGCTCCCGGCGAATGGACCAGTGCACACGAATCTGACAGCTACAAGGACGAATCAGCCGGGCCGTCCGTCTACTGAGTGAGGTGCCCTCCGCGTCCTGCCAGTGCGCTGGCCTGGGCCGAGGGCTCTGCCCGACTCCGCCAGGCAGCCGCTCAGCCCCAGGTCTCGGCGAACAGCCGGACGTTCGGGTTGGCCTGCGACATGTCGTGATGCGTGACCGGGTGCCAGAACTGCACGAGCGCGGTGCCCGGGTAGTTCTGCGCCGCGGTGCGCGGCACGTCGCGCTGCAGCCGGTACCAGAGGTCCACGTCCTCGTAGCCCCAGCCCTCGTAACGCTCGTCGAACCCGCCGACCTTCTCGAAGGTGACGCGGGTGAACGCGATCGGGCCGACGCACGGCGAGGAGAACCGCTCGCCGAATCCGGCGGCGACCTGGCTACCGGCCTCGATCCAGCGCGCGGTGTCCTCTTCGGACAGGCCGACGCCACGGTCAAAGAGCAGCGTCCACGGCTGGCCGTCCAGCTCAGTCGCTGCCCATCGAACGGTAGCGACGCACGGCAGGAAGTCCGCGCCGAAGAGCACGAACCGGTCGTACTCGGCCGGGGCCAGGCGCACGGCCTGGTTGACTGCCCGGCTCACGGAGAACTTGCCGCGCTCGGTGAACAGTGGGTCAGCGGCAACGATCAGGTCGCAGTCGGTCCGCTCCCAGAGCTTCCGCACGCAAGTCCAGACTCGTTCGCGCGGGCCGTTGTCGGTGCCCCACGGCACAATCACGGCAGTGCTCATTCGCTGGCCTCCCGGCAATCCCAGTGCTCCGAAGCCCATTCCTCGACGACGGGCTCAGCTCCGGTGGTGAAGACTCCGCAGTGAAGGCAGTCGCCTTGGTACCAACCGGGGCCTCGGACGCTCTCTGTGTCCTCGAGGATGAGAACCCAGGGCGGACAGTCGGTGTACACGCTCATCAGCACGGCCCGCCCGTTCCGGCGTCCGGCAGCTCAGTCCACCGGCCCGGCTCGACGCTGTGCGGCCGGTGTGCCTCCCGGTACCGCAAGACGTGCGATTCCGACGCCACAGCCTCGTCGCCGAGCCGCAGCGTCACCAGCGGGCAGCACCCCACGCCTTCCTCGAAGAAGTCCTGCGACGCGTAGGTGAGGATGCGCCTCGTCTGCTCGTCGGTGAGCGTGTGTTCCTCGCCGCCGCGGTGCTCGTCGCTGAAGCACACGAACGCGATCATGAGTACGCCTCTTCCCACCGGTATGCGTTGCCTTCGATCGTTCGGCCAGCGGCCCATTCCCGGGCCTGCTTGCCCAGCTGCTCGCGCGCCTCGGCGTCGTTCACGAGGTCGTGCAGGTGCTCGGCCCAGTCACCGGCGAAACGCGCGACGGGGCCAGCGGCGGCGTGAGCGGTGTAGGGGGATCCTGGCCATACGGACACGATGGACGGGATGCCGAGCGCGGACATCTCCACCAGCGCCAGGTCGGACTTCGCCTCGTTGAAGACCGACGGCCGCAGCGGGATCACCGCCACGTCGAAGTCGACGGCGCGCAGGAAGTCGCCGACGGCCTCGTGCCAGCCAGTCCAGCGGGTCCGGCCGTGCCGCGTGGCGACGCGCTCGTGATACGGCGCACCCATCGCGTGGAACTCCACGCGGTCGCGATTGCTCGGGTGCTGCAGGAACCGGCGCAGCGGCTTGGCCAGCTCGCCGAAGTCTCTTCCATGGCTCAGCCCGCCGCGCCAGCCGATCGTCACCAGGTCGCCGGCACTCGGGCGCTCGTGGCCGAGCAGCCACGCCGGAATCATGTTCGGCAGCACGTGTATTGCCGCGGTCGGATTGACCGTGCGCGCGTGCTCGGCGAGCCGGTCCGTCGTCACCGTGATCACGTCCGCCACGGCCATGTTCTCGTGGTAGCGGCGCACGGTCTCGGCGTCGTAGAAGCGGTGCGCCGCTCTGTTCGACGGGTCCACGGCGGACAGAAGGTCGTCGGTCTCGAACACCAGCTTGGTGTGCCCGGCGCGCGCAATCTTCTGCCAGGTAACCGACGCGCCCTCGTTGCAAGTGCGCTGGCCGATCACCACGTCGCACTCGCCGCTCTTCGCCGCCGCAGGCAGCGCGCCGTCCAGCATCACGTCGTGCCCGCGCTTCGCCAGCTCCGCACCCGGCAGCATAAGCCGGTAGTAGCCGCAGCCGGACCGGTCGGCCAGCCATCCGAAGATCTTCACGAGCACCCCAATCGTGATCGGCGAAACTGAAACGCCAGGCGGGGCACGTGCGGCCTACCAGCCATGACTGAGAACGTGGCTTTGCCGTCCGGCTCCGAGCCGGATCTGATCCACCTGCGCAATGTCGGGCAGATGACGAACATGTCGGATCAGCAGATCTGGCGAGACGCCATGTCGGAATGCGTCCGACTCGATCGGTCCTGGACGCTCATCGCGGCAGCGCTCGGACTGTCGAAGGAGGAGCTGCGCAAACGATTCCGTCCGGTGCCCGGCCGCTACGTCGATCCCATTTCCCACAACGAGTGGCATGTGCGCAGCGCCGAGCAGATCGTCATCGCCATGCCGAACACCGGCGGTCAGACGCCATACGACGGCAGCGCCGACCAATTCGTATGGATGGCCGCTCGCGACAAGCTAGTGATTCAGCTCGACTGACTCTCGCCGGTCATCTCGGCTTCCCGCTGCTGCACCTGCTCGCGGGTCTGGCAGATCAGCGCGTCCAGCTCGGCCGGGCGCGGCGGGGTCTTGTCCTCGTACTCCGCTTTGGTCGGCGCGTCCAGCCCGAGCAGCTTCGCCAGCCGTTCGTACGCCTTGAGCATCCGGTCATAAGCTTTGAGCTTGAGTTCCTGGTCGATGACCGGAACCCCGTCGACCAAGGCGACCTTGCCCATTGATACGACCGGAGCGTCGGACCTCAGGACCTCGCGGCAGTCGGCGATCACGCCCTCGATCTGCTCCAGCTGGATCTGTCGGTACTGCGCGGCGGCCGGGGCGAGGAACTTCTTGATGTCCGCGTCGCGCCAGTTCTGGACCGTGGTGTGCGAGACGCCCATGATCTTCGCGATCTCGCGGTCGGTCTTGCCGTCCAGTTTCAGCTGCCACGCTCGGGCGTGCTGCTCGGCCTTCTTGGCCGGGTTCGGGTTTCCTTGGGGTACCGGCATTTCGACACCCCCGCCCGCGAACCTGACTGCTGGATACTGTTGTGCCCCAACAATGAGATCAAATCACAGCTTGAATTTCTGCAACAATCACGCGGTTGCTGCGAGCGGTCGCGACATCCAGCACGCGGTACCGCCGCGGACCGGTCGAGCCGGGGTTCACCGGTTCCAGCGTGGCCAGCAGACGGAACAACGTCGCGCGGCTTACCGGCTTCGCGCTCCAAGCCCGCCAGTTCTCCAGCAGTTCCGCCGCCGTGCCGGTGACCCGGGATGCGAACTCGCGGCGGTCCGCCAGGGTGCCAGCGACGTCATAGGGACGGCCACACGGGGTGCAGTACGCGAGCCGGGCCTGCGGGTTGCCGTACACCGCCGCCCCGCACTCGCAGGTCCCCAGCAGCACGCGGTCCCTGGCGCGCCGCCCTACCGCTGCCCGCACTCGCCCAACCAGATCCGCGGCCACTGTGGCGAACTCGTCGGCACGGGAGAACTCCGCCAGCAGCTGCCGCAGCGACGCGAGCCATGCGATCGTTTCCGCCGCCCGAGGGTCGGGCCACCGCCGGTGCGGGAACTCCTGCTGAACCTCGAACGCCCACGCCACCAACGCACGCGCCGACTCGTCCCGCAGCCTCGCCGCCGACTCGTCGAACGGCAACGGACGCTCCCGGCTGCTGGACCGGTGGGTGCGCGGCCCGCCGCCTCCGCAACTGGTCCCCCGGACCGCCGAGTCCTCCAGGTCGTCCCACATGTCCCCCAGGGCTCGCAAGTTCGCGAGCAGGGCAGCCAGACACCCAGAGCACACCACGTCGCTGGGATAGCGCACCGGCCGCCCGCATCCGGCGGTCTCGCACAAGGGGTTTTCGCGCTGCACGGCTGCCTCCTGACTGGCGCTACCGGACCACCGAGTCTAGCAGTTTCGTGTATGTGACAAGGGATTCGCGGCAACCGCCAGCCTTCACGAGGCGGCGTCCCAGTGCGGGCAGATCTCCCGGTTGTCGCTGGCTTCGCGGACCACACGGCCCCGACTGTCCACTTCGTACACTGCGGGGTAGGACTCGTCCGGCGGAAACCGGAACGTCAGCCGTGCACGATCGCCGCAGGCGCAGACGACGATCGTGGTGCCCGGCCTTGCCAGCCAGTCCAGGGCTTCCTGCAGAGTCATGTCGGCGGTCCCTCTCGTCGGTCTTTCGGTCGGTGGTGCTGCGGCCCGTGCCGCGGTGGTGCTCCACGGGGTCCCCTAAAACCCCCGTGGAGCACCACCCGCGGAGCACTTGGAGCACCTGCGGAGCACTTGATGGAGCACCACACACGGAGCACTTGAGCAGTCACAAGGCGTACATCTTCTTGGCGTTGTTGGGGCCGTTCTCGATTTTGATCAGTCCTTCCTCGACCGCCAGGTCCCGCACGGTCTGGGTGCGGCGGGCGCTCAGCGCGAAGTGCTCCGCGGCTGCGTTGGTGCCTACGCCCGGGTTCTCTTCGGCGAACCGCTGCAGCCGGTAGGCCAGCTCGGCGTTGGTGGCCTCGCGCTGCTCTTTCATCTCGTCGGCCGAGCGCTGGGTCACCTGCTGGCGCTGCTGGCGCATCCGGACCTTCGGCTCCGCGCCCGGCTCTACCTGTTCGTCGGTCACGGCCAGGGAGGTGACGGGGTCGCCGTCGTCGTCAAACAATGGCCCGTCCTCGTCGTGCAGGTGCACCGGGACCAGCCGCACGCCGAACTCGTGGCGCTCGCCTTCCTTGAACTTGCGCACGAAGACGGTGGAGCGCAGCCCTTCGTCCTGGTCGCCCTCGGCCTGCAGCGCGAAGTCGCCCAGATCCTTGATCACCTGGCTGCCCCGTCCGCGGTCGGCGGCTTCCTCCGAGGTCCCGGTGTGGTGCACCGTCATCACCGTGGCGTCCTGCTCGGCCGACAGCCGCCGCATGGCTTCCGAGACCTGCTTCATGTCGGTGGAGGAGTTCTCCTCCAGCCCGGCCGTGACGTTCGAGCGGGTGTCGTAGACGATCAGGTCGGGGGTCCAGCCTTCCGGCAGCCGCTGCACCAGCTCGTGCGCCGCCAGGATCGGGAACGGCTCGTCAACGATCAGGACGTGGTCGTCCAGCGCTTTCAGCTCGGCCGCTTTGTCCGGGGCGAACCAGCCGTGCTCGTACAGCCAGACGTCCATGCGGGTCCGGAAACCGCCGCCGCCCTCGGCAGCGATGTACAGGACCCGGCCCCGGCGGACCCGGAACCCGTGCCAGTCCTCCAGACCGCCCGCGATGTGCATCATCGCGTCGATCAGCACGAACGTCTTGTACGAACCGGACGCTCCGAACAGCTCGCCCGTGCCGCGCTTCGGGATGCATTTCTTGATCAGGTATTCGTGCGAACGCCGCACCAGCTCGGTCCGCCGCTTCGGGACGGCGGTGGGCGGGACCATCGAAGCGGCTAGCTGGGTCTGGTGCCGTGCGCGGGCTTCCTCCTCGTCGCGCAGCTCGGCGACCCGGCCGGCGATCCGCTGGTCGCGTTCCTGCTGCGCGGCGGCGTCCCAGTCGAACGGCACCAGGCCGGTGGTGTCGGGGTTTTTCTTGCTGGGGTCCAGAGTCCAGCCTGCTCCGAGGTGGTCCGATACGTCGTGGTGGTCCTGCTCGGTCCGCGACTGCCACGCACGGATCCGGTCGCTCGGCACCCCGGCCTGCAGCAGGTCGGCGGTCACCGCGTTGACGAACTTCGTGCCGGTCTCGTCGCGGTCGCGCACAACGTGGATCTCGCGAGCGTCCTTGAACCATCGCCCGTAGCCGTAACGAGAGCGCCAGTTGTCGCCGCCGCCGCTGTTGCAGGTGGCTACCTCGCCCAGCGCTTCCAGCGCGTGCACGTCCTTTTCGCCTTCGACGATCCAGACCCGGCAGCCCTCGGCGATCCCCTTCAGCAGCTGGGGAAGGCGGTACGGGACGCGATCGCCGTCCGGCACACCCGACGGCTCGGTGCGGAAGTCCTTGGGCTCGAACCGGATCTGCGCGTACCGATACTCTCCTTTCGGACCGTGGTAGACGTACCGGGCGATCTCCTTGCCCCGGCTCGCCGCACGTTTCTTCTCGGGCTTCGCTGACCGCTCGGTGCGCTGGGCGCGGCTCGGCGCGGCTTTCTTCTCCGGGTCGATCGGCTCGAACATCTGCCGAGTCGATACTTCCAGCTCGTAGATGATCTTTCCGAATTCGCACCCGGCCTTGCAGTCCAGATAGACCCGGCTCTTGCCGCGGTTGTCGTCCCGGCGCGTAACCGACAGCGAAGCTTTGTTGTCGGCGTGCGCCGGGCATTTCGCATACCACTGGTCGCCGTCGCCTCGCTCGATTTCCAGCAGCGACAGGATGTAGTCCAACCCGCATTCTTGCGCGCTTGCTGTAGCGCGCCGCGTGTTACCGTTTTTCCTGGGCACGTTCGGGGCCCTTTCACGCTCGATGGACGGTGTTTCTTCGGTGGGACGGGGAAATCAGCCGTCCATCGGCTTGTCCGGGACCGGGAGCGCGCCCAGTCGCTGCAGTTTTGCGGTGAGCTTGGCGTGGCGCTCCAGCAGCCGCGCCACGAATGCGGGGTCGGCTTCTTGCCGCGCTTGCTGCCGGGCCCGCGCATAGTGCGTCCGGCAGAGGTCTTTCGCGACTTTGGGTCGGGTGCATCCTTCGCGCCCACAGGGCTGTTTCTGGTTCGTCATCGCGCCGCCTCCTCGTCTTCGGCCCGGCCGAAGACCAGGGTCAGCAGCTCGCGGTACTCCGCGGTCGTCATCTCGGTTTGAGGGTTCGGGTCGGTCGAGTTCGGCACTGCGCGCTCCTTGAGCTGGCGCAGACCGGCCGCGCACACAAGTGCCACCATCTGGGTGGTCACCTGGGTACGCGGCCGGTTGGAACCGCTGACACGTCGCCCGCGAGGGAGCGCGCCTCTAGCCCGTGTTTCTCGTCCCGGATCCCGTTTTTACGAGCGGCCAGATCCCACAAGGCCGGACCTGGCCGAACGCCTCTGATTCTGTCAATCAGGGTCGGGGCAGCGGCACCACCGCTGCTAATCCGCTTCCATCCGGGGTGCCGTGGCTCGGCTGCCCCTCACGGGTCTTGTACCGTCGGTCGATCTGTCTGGGACTAGTGAATCATGCGACGGGACAGGTAATGTGCGCTTGCTTTCATCATGGGAGTGCGTCACACCGCTGCAGTCTTGTTTACTTTGTGTGCGATTTCCAACGCGGACAGCATATCGTGCAGACGCTCTAGACCGTTGTACTTTTCGAGCGTTTCCCTTCCGATCCCCGCCTGATTTACGATCTCGAACAGCGCTCCTTCGCCATAGACCTCGGTCATCTCTCCGAGAGTCTCGCTTGCTTCGTCTACGAGCCTCATCCGGTCCAGGCAGTCCGAGGCCAACTCGCCCAGACCGCGATCAAGGTCGGCTAGGTGTTTGTTTTCGTATTCTCTCGACATCCCCGATACTCGCTCTCAGTGTGCCGCAGGCTGGTCCAGCGGCGTCCTCAGAAGCTAGAACACACGAGAGGCGGGTAGGATGTTTCGTCAGGCTAAGTAATAAAATTCTGGCAGCTCAGCGCCGATTCAGACGAGGAAAGATACTCGCATTCAGGCGGCTCGAATCACGACGTCAAAGGGCAAGCCGAGGCCCGGAACCCGTTCAGAGTGGCGCTTTGGACCCGCTGGTCTTCAACGCACCGGCGAGCCCGACGTCGGCCAAGGCCTGCCGCACCAGCCGGGCCGCTGCCACCGCGACGCTGAAGTCCGCACCGTCGGGCGGGTCGAGGTCCATGATCAGATCGGTCTGGCCGACCGGCTCCACTCTCGTCAATGCGGGATGCAACTCGACCGCACGCTGATTGCCGAACCACAGCAGCGTCCGGCGGTCGTTGCACAGGCCGTAGGTGACTGTCCGTTGTGAACTCTCCGCCCACAGTTTCGCCCGCGGCACCCACTCCGGCGTGTACTTCGGCAGGTTCTTCTGCATGAACGCGTCCTGCCCGCGCAGCACCCGCATCACCGACAGCGGACGGTCGCGCAGCACCGGCAGCAACCGGTCCGAGACGGCGTCGAAGTAGTCGACGAGGTCGCGCTTCGTCACCCCGGCGTCGACGAACAGCTCCTGGTCGAGGTTGGTCAGGGAAACCCCTTCGCGCACCTCATCCGCTTTGCTCATGCATCAACTTTTGCCCACCACCGCAACCCGGTCAACCACTTAGACGAGCGGTTTTCCTTTCCGCAGCCGCCGCCGGAAGTCGGCGAGGCAAGCGTCGTACGGGAAACGCCGCACCCGCAACGGAAGCCGTTCGACCATTCGGCCGATCCCGCGCGTCAGCCGATCGAACCGGCGCTGATCCGCGGCCGACCACGGCAGCCGCATCTGCTCGCGGAAGACCTCCGGCAGGAACCCGGTCGTGATGAACCGGTGGAACCGTCCGAAGAGGAGAGACACCGGCCGCGGCAGGAATTCCAGATTCGCGATGGCCGTGAGGTACTCCCGCATCCGGTCGTCGATGTCCACTTGGGCCAGTCCGTCCGCCCAATACGCGGCGAAGTCGTCCGGCCAGTCCTCCGAGCGCACCTGCAGCGTCGTGCCCAGCACCGCGGCCTCGGCGTACCACGATTCCGGCGCGGGCCGGCCGAGAAACGCACGATGCACGTCCTCCACGCCGTGACACAGGCAGGCGGCGACCCACAGCTGAAACTCCCGGTCGAAAGCGCGGTACTGCACCGGACTCGCCTCGGTCGAGACCACCTGCGCGTGCACCGCGTTCACCGCTCGCCGGTACGCCGCCCGGTCAGCGTCCGTGCCCAGCACGGCGACCGCGAGGTAGGTGACCGTGGTGCGCGTGCGTTTCAGCGGATGCTTGAAGAGATTCCCCGAATCGACGCGGCTTTCCAGCACGCCGTAGCCGACCTCCGGCCGGCCCAGCTGCATGATCACGTTCGCGCCGCCCGCGAGCAGGCTGACGCCGAGCATGCCGTCCTGGAGCATCCGTCCAGGGGAACGCCTCCGTTGACACGTTGTCAAGAGTTGTCAGGCCCGCACGACCCGCACGTCCGACACCTCCAGCAAGCCGTCCAGGTGCACGCGGGCCCGCGTCTGCGCCGGATCAACGACGAGCCCGTCGCGCCGGACCAGGTCGAGCACGTGCGCCGCCAGCGGAAGCACCATGTGCCGTCCCCAGCAGCGTTCGTTGCTGTGCCCGAACGGGAGATAACCGGGGTGGTTGTCCGGGTCCAGCGCGGCCCAGCGGCTCGGCCGGAACTCGTCGGGCGCGTCCCACAGTTCGGGGTCGCGGTGGCTGAGCAGCGGCAGCAGCAGGACGTCGTCTCCCGGGCCGATCCGAGCGTCCACCTCGGCGAACTCCGGCGAACGCACGCGCAGGATGTTCCACGACGGCGGCAGGAGACGGAGCGCCTCGTTGAGCACGTACTCGGTCGGCACATCGTCGTCGAGCGGCGAACTGAGCCACAAGGCGTTCGTGACCAGCGCGGCGACGGTGAAGCAGATCGGCCCGGCCACACGCCGGTAGAGGTACATCGCGAAGCGGCGCTGCTCGAAGGTGTCCGCTTCCAGCACCATCCGCGCCAACGCGGACAGCGCGACCTCGGGCGCGGGCCGTCCCCAGAGCGCGGCGCCGGTGGCGACCGCGGCCCAGGTGATCTTCGGCGTGAGCTCCAGCCGGCGGTCGACGAGGACCCGGAACCGGCGCTGTTCGCGGCCGAAGACCAGGTCACGCAGGTAGTTGTGCGGCACGGCGGGCCAGGTTCCGGCGAGGCTGGCGTCGCCGAGCGGCTTCTTGAGCGCGGCCCGCACGTCCGCGCCGACCGCCCGCATCAGCGCGGACGATTCCGGCCGCGTGACGACCCGCCCGCGCACCGGCTTGAACGTCGGCCGCTCCTCGGCGTTCGCCGGCCGGCTGCGCAGCAGCGCGTCCATCAACTCGGCCCCGGCGACGCCGACTGTGTCCGGTTCCAGCCGAAAGAAGGATTTCCCCCGATAACGGTCGAACAGTTCCTGAATCCGCGGCGCGAATACCACTTGCCGCACTTTGTTCCGTTCAGCGGGAATGGTCACCGAACAACTCCTCGTGAGCGGCGACACCAACCGGAACCGGGAATTCCGGAACCGGCCGGCGCCGCCCTGATGAGACCGTCAGATCCAGCCGTACCAGGCGTAAGACTTCAGGCTCTTGCTCGGGAGGGCCTTGCGCACGAGACGAACAAGCTTCACGGAAATGCCTCCGTCTTCTCGGAAAGTTCGACCGCACTCGCGGCCGCTGCCGACAGTACGACGAATTCCCGGGAATGAGCGCCAAGACAACCTGAACGGCCCACTCGGCTGGTTCTGTTCGGGAGCGCCAGGTCGACGGTTCGGGAATTCCGGTCCAAATTTCTTGGCGAATACGCGGAGGCGTCGGTATCCTTCGCGACCCGCTAAAGCACCGACTGGGCGAACTCGATGAGCGCACGGGCCGCGGGCCCAGCCGGACCGTCGGACCGCCACGCCAACGCCAGTTGCCCCCGCAACTCCGGTCGCAGCCGCAGGGTGTGCAACTCCTCGGCGTAGTAGCGCGCCAGCGACAACGGGACCAGCGCCACCCCGAGACCGCGCATCCCGAGCTTGGCCAGCACGTTCGGGTCGCTCGCCTCGATCGTCACCCGCGAACGCAGCCCGGCCGCCGCGAAGCCGCGATCCAGCACACCGCGCATCCCGGTTCCCTTCGGCAGGCAAATCAACGAGCGTTCGGCCAGCTCCGCCAAGGTGATCGAGGCACGGTCTGCGAACTCGTCCCGCAGCGAAGTGACGGCGACGAGTTCCTCGTCGAGCACGATCTGCGTGGTGAGCCCAGCGGGCACGCCGTCGGCCAGGCCGATCACCGCGGCGTCCAGCCGTCCTTCGCGCAGCGCGTCGACCATCAGGTCGGAATTCGCTTCACTGAGCGTGATTTCCACTCCGGGGTACCGCTCGGCGAACTCGGCCAGGAACTCCGGCAGCTCCACCGGTCCGAGGGAAGTCACCATCCCCATCGCCACCTGGCCTCGCACCAGACCCTCGTGCTCCGCGACCGTCTCGCGCACCGCCGCGACCGCCGCCAGCGCGGCCCGGGCGTGCGGCAAAGCGGCCTCGCCGACCCCGGTGAGCCGTACTGTGCGGCCGGACCGATCGAACAACGGCTGCCCCAGCTCGCGCTCCAGCCGCCGGATCTGCGCGCTGACCCCGGGCTGCGCCACGTGCATCCGGGCCGCCGCACGGGTGAAGTTCGCTTCCTCAGCGACCGCGACGAAGTACTCGAGCTGATGCAGTTCCATAACCAGTAATTCTAGCTGTCGGAACTAGTATCTCTTGGACTTATCGCCGAACTGCCAGCACGCTGAAGGCATGCAGACGTTCACCCCAGACCAGGCCGGTTACCGCGAAGAGGTCGCCGGATTCCAGACCGGCATCACCTCCACCCCACAGCTGGTCGTCGCCGCCACCAGCGCGGACGACGTCGCCGCTGCGGTCCGGCTCGCGGCCGAACGCGACCTGCCGGTTTCCGTGCAGGCGACCGGACACGGCCTGCGGGCGCCGGCCGAGGGCGTGCTGATCTCGACGCGGCGGATGACCGGCGTGACCGTCGACCCGGACCGCGCCGTGGCGCGCGTCGAAGCCGGAACCACCTGGGGCAGCGTCATCACCGCCGCCGCGGAACACGGGCTCGCGCCGCTGAGCGGTTCGGCTCCGGGCGTCGGCGTGGTCGGCTACACCCTCGGCGGCGGTTTCGGTCTCCTCGGCCGGCACTTCGGCCTGGCCTCGGACCGCGTCCGCTCCGCCGAGATCGTCCGGCCCGACGGCACTCCCACGACCGGGCCGATCGACGCCGGGATCGTGACCGCGCTGGAGTTCGACCTCGTCCCGGTGACCACGCTGTACGGCGGCGGACTGTACTTCGACACCGCCAAGATCCCGGACGTCCTGCGCACCTGGCGCGACTGGACCGCCGACCTGCCGGACACCGTCGGCACCTCGGTCGCGATGCTGCCGTACCCGGATCTGCCGATGGTGCCGGAACCGTTGCGGGGCAAACACATCGCGCACATCCGCGTGGCCTATCTCGGTTCCGGCGGCGACGAACTCGTCGCGCCGCTGCGCGCGCTGGGCCCGCTGCAGGAAACGCTCACCACGATGCCGTTCACCGACTCCGGCAAGATCGCCGCGGAACCGCCGAACCCGCACTCGTACCTCGGCGACAACCGGGTGCTGCCGACGCTCCGGGACGACGTGCTGAGCACCGTGCTCGACCACGCCGGCCCGGGCGCACCCGTCCCGACTGTGCTGATCATCGACCTGCTCGGCGGCGCGTACCAGCGCTCGACAGCGCCGGACTTCACCGCCGATTCGCGCTACACCGTGCGCGCGCTGTCGGTGATCGAGCCGGACGCGGCGACCATTCAGGCCGCGCACGCCAAGCTGTTCGCTCCGCTGGACCCGATGTCGACCGGGCGGCTGCGGAGCTTCGTCTACGGACAGCCGCTGAGCTGAGTCAGCGTTCGAGAACGAAGACCGGGATCACGCGCTCGGTCTTCTTCTCGTAGTCCGCGAAGCCCTCCGCGTGCGCCACCATTCCGGCGTACAGCCGGTCGCGCTCGGCGCGGTCTTCCACGAGCTTCGCGGTCGCCGGGAACTTGTCGGTGCCGATCTCGACCGTGACGGACGGGTTGGCGACGAGGTTGTGGTACCAGTCCGGGTTGGTGTCCGCGCCGCCCTTGGACGCGACGACTACGATCCGGTCGCCGTCGGTGGTGTACACCAGCGGGCTCACCCGCTGCTTGCCGCTCTTCGCACCGGTGTGCGTGATCAGCACCATGTTCTTGCCCTCGAACATGCCGCCGACCTTGCCCGCGTTCGCGCGGAACTCGTCGATGATCTGCTGGTTCCAGTCCGACATCGGAGAACTCCCCTGTTGATGATGTAACAACAAACCTAGGATCGCGCGAATCGGGCTGTCAACACACGCGCAGGTACTGTCGCGACATGGTCACCGAGCCCGGCCCGACCCTGGACGACGGGGTCCGCGAACTGCTGCTTCTCATGCCCCGCATCGTCGGGCGCGCGAAGCGGACGCCGCCGCCTCCGGAACTCGACGACGTCGCGCTCGCGCCGCGACATCTGTCGCTCCTGGCCTACCTGTTATTCGACGGCCCGATGACGGTCAACGAGCTCGCCGGGCGGCTCGAAATCGCGCCCACCACAGCGAGTCTGATGGTCGGCGACCTCTCGCGGCAAGGCGTCCTGGAGCGCACCGAGGACCCGAATGACCGGCGGCGCACCATCGTGAGCATCCACGAGGACAAACGCCCGGCCGTCGACGCGTGGCTCGCGCGCGGCGCGAAGGCTTGGGAGGAAGCGTTGCGGCCGTTGAGTCCGGGCGAGCGGGCCATGGTGATCAGGACGCTGAAGACCTTCGAGCAGTACGGCTCGTGAGTGGCGGTGCCGGTTAGGGCGCACAGTGTTCCGGCTGCCTACGGACCCCGCTGCCCGAATGCCGCATCGGGGTTTTCTCGGTAGCGGCCGCTATAACAAGGAACGCGACACCTTCCCCTCCTCGCCTGGCCGCGTCCCGCCCTGCGGGCACGTCCGTGAGGGGAACCCTGAGGGACTCAGAGTCCCTCAGGGTTCCCCTCACGGACAGTCAACGGGAACGAAGAAAGCCCGCGGCTACCGAACGGCTCGCGAGTGGCGATCCCGGTGAGAACAGACATCGCCACTCACGAGGCGACTAGCCACTTCGCCTGCGGACCCGCGCACGCCCGAGGCCACGCCGCGTCGTGCTGGTACCACCACGCCTCGCAGGCCCGCCCGTCCGGCAGCGTGTAGCGCGGCGGCCCCGGCACCCGGCGCAATCCGGCGGCTTCCAGCGAACGGCCGCTCGCGACGTTGCCGACCTCCGCGCCCGCGCGCACCCGCGAAAGCCCGAGATGTTCGTGCGCCAGCACGAGACCGGCGGCGAACAGGTCGCGACCGAACCCCTGTCCGCGATACTCCGGCGCGAGATAGCCGCCGGTTTCCGGGCCGCCGTCCTCGCCCGCGTGCACGCTCACGAGCCCGGCGCAGCGGCCCGCCGCGAGATCGATCGCGACGACGTCCACCGAATGCGGGTCCGGCGTGGTCCAGTCCGGTCCGGTGCCCGGGACGACGCGCAGCGCCTCGCCGCGCATCGGTTCGGCCACCACGGAGTCGGCCAGCCAGCCGAGCCAGCGCTGCGCGGCCGGATCGCTGCCGCCCGCGACCGCCGCCGCGTACTCCCACGCGGTGGGGGTGCGGAAAAGGAACCGGCCGAACGCGAAGGCGTGCCCCCGGCGGTCGCAGGTGCGTTTCGCCATCAGCCGTCCGCGGCGGGTCAGCCGGCTCGCCAAAGGTGCATTGCTCACAAACGCCATCGCGCCGGAAATGCTACCCCTCGCCTCTTGAGCCGGTCCGCGGCCGACGCGCTCGGAGAAACCTGTCTCCGCCGCTGTCGCCGGATTGGCGACCATCGGCACTGTATGGTGACCGGGTGACGGCCGTACCGGAAGCAGCCGATGCCGACGGCGGGCGCGCGGCCCAGCCCCGGCACCTCATTGTGTCGGTCTACGGCGTGCACCATCTGACCGGCGGCGAATGGCTTTCGGTCGCCTCGCTGATCGATCTGCTCGCCGCGGTCGGGGTCGACGAGCCCGCGGTGCGGTCGTCGATTTCCCGGCTCAAACGGCGCGGGGTGCTCGAAGCCGTGCGCCGCGACGGATCCGCCGGGTACGAATTGTCCGGTACGGCACTGGATTTGCTCCGCGAGGGCGACGAACGGATCTTCCGCCGCGACCGCGCGAAGCTCGCCGACGGCTGGCTGCTCGCGGTGTTCTCGGTGCCGGAAGCCGAACGGCACAAGCGGCACGTGCTGCGCACTCAACTGTCCCGGCTGGGCTTCGGCACCGCGTCCTCAGGCGTCTGGATCGCGCCGGCGCACCTGTACGAGGCCACTGTCGGCACGCTGGAGCGCCTCGGGCTCGCCGAGTACGCCGACGTGTTCCGCGCCGAGCACCTCGCCTTCGGCGACCCGCGCGAGAAGGTGCGCGAGTGGTGGGACCTGGACCAGTTGGACGAGCTGTACACGGCGTTCCTCGAAGAGCACGAACCCGCGCTGCGCCGGTGGCAGCGCCGCCGCAGCACGCCCGCGGACGAAGCGTTCGCCGATTACCTGCGCGTGCTCACCGGCTGGCGGCGGATGCCGTACCTAGACCCGTGCCTGCCCGCGGAATTGCTGCCCGAGGGCTGGTCAGGCATCCGTGCCGCGGAGTTGTTCTTCACGCTGCACGACCGGCTCGAGGAAGCCGCGCGCACGCACCTTCAGCGGTTGACCACCGCGTAGCCCTGCACTTCCACCAGCGCCTCGACGTCCCACAGCCGGTTCACGCCGATGCCCGCCATCGCCGGGTAATCCGCGCCCACCAGCCGCTTCCACACGCGGCCGATCTCGCGCGCGTTGGCCTTGTAGTCGTCCATGTCGACGATGTAGACGGTCAGGCTGCACAGGTCCGCGGGTTCGCCGCCAGCCGCGCGCAACGCGGTCAGCAGGTTGCCGAGTGCGCGCTCGAACTGCTCCACGACGCCTTCGCCGACGATCCGGTTGCCGGAGTCCAGCGCGGTCTGCCCGGCGAGGAACACCAACCGGCCCTGTGCCGCCACCGCGTGCGAGAACCCCGACGGCTTGCCCAGCTCGGGGGGATTGATCCGCTCCATGCTGGGGAGCGTAACCCATCTATCGTCTTCTTGACGACCGTACTTCACACGACATACCCTGAGCGACGTGCGGATCTCAGTAGTCGGCGGCGGGCCAGCGGGCCTCTACTTCGCCGTGCTCGCGAAACAACTCGGCCCGGACCACGAGATCACGGTCTGGGAGCGCAACGCGCCGGACGACACGTTCGGCTTCGGCGTCGTCTTCTCCGACGAGACGCTCGGCGGCATCGAGCACGCCGACGCGGCCGTGCACGAGGCGATGAGCCGGGAGTTCGCGCGCTGGGACGACATCGACGTGCACTACCGCGACACCGTGTCGACTTCGGGCGGGCACGGATTCGCCGCGATGAGCCGCAAACGGCTGCTCGCGATCCTGCAGCAGCGGTGCCGGGAAATGGGCATTGATGTCCGATTCCGCAGTACCGCGCCGGATCCGGCCGAGCTGGCCGCTTCTTCCGATCTCGTGGTCGCCGCGGACGGCGTGAATTCCGCGGTGCGCACGGCGTTCGCCGATTCGTTCCGGCCGAGCGTCGAGACCCGGCAGTGCCGTTACATCTGGCTCGGCACCGACCTTGTCTTCGACGCGTTCAAGTTCTACGTGCTCGAAACTCCGCACGGAATCATGCAGGTCCACGGCTATCCGTACGGCCGCGACGGCAGCACGTTCATCCTGGAGATGCACGAAGACGTGTGGCAGCGGGCGTTCGGCCCGATCGCCGCCACCGGACTCGGTCCGGGCGAAAGCGACGAGAGGTCGATCGAGCTGATCCGCGAACTGTGCGGTGACATTTTCGACGGGCATCAGTTGCTGGCCAACAACTCCAAGTGGGCCACCTTTGGCACGGTCCGCTGCGAAAGCTGGGTCCACGACAATGTCGTGTTGCTCGGCGATGCGGCGCACACCGCGCATTTCTCGATCGGTTCCGGCACGAAGCTCGCCATGGAGGACGCGCTCGCGCTCGCCGCGTGTCTGCACGAGCAGCCGAGCGTTCCGGAAGCCCTTGCGGCGTACGAAGAAGAGCGTCGGCCGGTCGTCAATTCTACGCAGCGGGCGGCGCAGGCGAGCCTGGAGTGGTTCGAGAATCTGGCGCAGTACACGCATCAGGAACCGGAGCAGTTCGCGTTCAACCTGCTTACCCGCAGCCGTCGCGTCACCTATGACAACCTGAAGCTGCGCGACCGGGAATTCGCCGCCTCGCTGGATCAGTGGTTCGCCGATTCGCTCGGCGCTTCCGTCGCGCCGCCGATGTTCCAGCCGGTGCGGATCGGTTCGCTGGAATTGCCGAACCGGATCGTCGTGTCGCCGATGGACATGTACTCCTCGGTCGACGGCGTGCCCGGCGAATTCCACCTGGTACACCTGGGAAGCAAGGCACTCGGCGGGGCCGGGATGGTGATGACCGAGATGATCTGCGTGTCCGCCGAAGGCCGGATCACGCCGGGTTGTCCCGGGCTTTACACCGCCGAGCAGGAAACCGCGTGGAAGCGGATCGTCGAGTTCGTGCACCGCGAAACCCCGGCGAAGATCGGGTTGCAGCTGGGACATTCCGGTCGCAAGGGCTCCACGAAACTGATGTGGGACGGCATTGACGACCCGCTGCCGGAAGGCAACTGGGAAGTCTGCGCACCGTCCGCGCTGCCGTATTCGCCGAATAACCAGACGCCGCGCGAGCTGAGCGTCGCCGAACTGGGCGAGATCCGGGATCAGTTCGTTGCTGCGGCCGAAGCCGCCGCGCGCGCCGGGTTCGATCTGCTGGAACTGCACTGCGCGCACGGCTATCTGCTCTCGTCCTTCCTGTCCCCGCTGACCAACCAGCGCACCGATTCCTACGGCGGCTCCCCGGAAAACCGGCTGCGCTTCCCATTGGAGGTCTTCGACGCGGTCCGCGCCGTGTGGCCGGCCGACCGTCCGCTGACCGTCCGGATCTCCGCCACCGACTGGTTCGAGGGCGGCAATGACTCCGACGAAGCCGTGGCCATCGCGCAGGCGTTCGCCGAACACGGTGCGGCCGCGATCGACGTATCGACCGGTCAGGTGGTCAGCGAAGAGCAGCCGAAGTTCGGCCGCAGCTACCAAACGCCATACGCGGACCGAATCCGCAACGAGGTCGGCCGTCGCTACGGCACCGCGGTGATCGCCGTCGGCGCGATTTCCTCTTACGACGACGTGAACTCGCTCATCCTCGCGGGACGCGCCGACCTGTGCGCACTCGGCCGCACCCACCTGTTCAATCCACAATGGACTCTGCACGCGGCTGCCGCGCAGGAGTATCCGGTGGCGTGGCCGAAACAGTGGGCGGCGGGCAAACGCCCACCGCAGACCGGCCGCACCGACGGGCCAGAGCCACGACTCGACCTGGTCCGCACCGGCGGCCACCAAACCGCCCATGCCCGCTGGCGACCGGAGGACGCCCGATGAACGCCTTCGCTTTCACCCCGGAACAGACCGCCTACGCCGCTTCCGTCCGGAAGATCGCCGCCGAACAACTGGTCGAACTGGCCGCCGCCGGTGCCGAAGGCGCGGTAAACCGACCGTTGCTGAAGGCAATGGGATCGCACGGCCTGCTCGCCCGGCTGTTCCCCGGTGTCGAAAGTGGACAGCCGACCCGGCAAGCCGCTGCCACCGATCTGTGTCTGCTGCGGGAAGCCCTCGCCACGCAAAGCACCGAAGCCGAGACCGCCTTGGCGTTGCAGGGCTTGGGCAGCTACCCGGTACTCCAGTCCGGTTTGGACGAACAGGTCCGGCGCTGGCTCCCCGCCGTCGCCGCCGGTGACGCCGTCGCCGCCTTCGCGCTGACCGAACCGGACGCCGGATCCGACGCCGCCGCCCTGCAACTGGCCGCCGAACCAGACGGTGACGGCTGGCGACTCACCGGCACGAAGATGTGGATCTCGAACGCGCCCGAAGCCGACTTCTACACGGTCTTCGCCCGCACCACTCCCGACGCCGGTTCACGCGGCGTCAGCGCTTTCGTCGTCCCCGGCGACCGCACCGGCCTCAGTGGCGAGCACCTGGATTTGGTGAGTCCGCACCCGATCGGCACCGTGGTCTTCGATGGCGTCCGGGTAAATCGCGACGAACTGCTCGGCGAGGAAAACCGCGGATTCGCCGTAGCAATGCGCACTTTGGACCTGTTCCGCCCTAGCGTCGGCGCCTTCGCCGTCGGCATGGCCCAAGCCGCCCTCGACGCGACAGTGGAGTACACAGCTTCGCGCGAAGCATTCGGCGGCCCGTTGGTGAAGCAGCAAACTGTGGCGCACACGCTGGCCGAAATGGCGACGCGAACGGAAGCTGGCCGTCTGCTGGTCTACGCCGCCGCAGCGGCTTACGACGCGGGCGAGCAGGACCTGGCCGGTCGCGCGGCAATGGCGAAGTTGTTCGCGACCGAGACCGCGCAATACGTCGTGGATCAAGCGGTGCAATTGCACGGCGCACGAGCGTTGCGGCGAGGGCATTTGCTGGAGCATTTGTATCGAGAGGTCCGAGCGCCGCGCATTTACGAAGGCGCGTCGGAGATCCAGCGGACGATCATCGCGCGGTCCCTGCGGCGGCGCGGATGAGCCGTCATTCGGTGTACCCCTCGCACCGAATGCATCCGCGCCGCCTGCTGGTGTTCTAACAAGCAGGCGGCGCGGAGATCAAACTATTCAGCCAGGGCTAAACACTCGCGCGGCGCTTCGGTTTCCGGTCGAGCCACAACTGCGCCGCGATCAGCGCGACGGTCCAGCTCACCCACGCCCCGAGCGCCGCGATCGACTGCCCGAACGCGATCTCGCTGCCGCCGAACGTCGTGGCGATCTGCGGTTCCAGGAAGATCGCCGCGATCGGGCCGATGAGCCGGTTGAGAATGATCGACATCGTCAGCGCGAAACTGCGGATCATCCAGCGCCGGTGATCGCCGAACCGGCGTTCGCGAGCGGCGCGGTAACCCGCCCAGGTCGTACCGAGCCACAGCACCGCGAGCAGCACGTCACTGGCCCGCGTCACCGGCCCGAACGGGGTCGCCGCGCCGATCGTCAGCGCCAGCAACCCGGACGGCAGCACTCCCGCGAACACGTACGCGCGGCCGGAGAGGCGGTGCAGCACCGGGTGCTTCCGCCGGATCCACGGCCAGATCTGCAGCACCGCGGTGACCATCGCGATCGACCCGAACACCACGTGCCCCACCAGGAACAAGTAGTGCGCGGGGAACGTCGACGGGACTCGCGACCGCGCCGGATCGAAGGCCAGATACGGCGGCAGCGAATAAGCCAGGAACGCGACCACCACGAGCCCCAGCGGCCCCAACGGTGTCGCCCATGATCTCCGCCACCAGTGCTTCCCCGGCTCGACCCGCACCGTTCGCTCCGCTGCGGACGTGGTCCGCGGTGGTCGAAGATCCGTCCCCGCCGTCATGTCGGCCTCTCTCTTCTCGTCCGTTCTCGGCTGGCACTTCCGAACGTAGGACGGGTACCCCGGACGAACCATGGTGCCGACTGGCGTCAGCGCGGTAGGGGCAGCCTTACCCTCGGTCAGGTGACCCTCGAACTGTCCGCGAGGGCACCCTTCGCGCACTCCGATTCACCGGCCATTGCCGCAGAGGTCCAGACCAGGCATACTCTTCCTACTTTGTTGCCCGCCACAACAAAGCACTCCCTCGTTCAAGGTTCCTCCCCGAAACCGAGGTGACCACGCATGCCCAGATTCCTCAGACGCGTCCCCGCCGCCTTCGCCGCGGCCGCGCTCCTGGCGCTCGGCCTCCAAACCGCCCCAGCGGTCCTCGCCCCTCCCACCGCGGCCGCCGCCGAAAGCTTCACCGACGATTTCAACGGCCCGGCCGGAGCCGCCGCCGACGCGTCGAAATGGACCTACGAAACCGGCGACAACAACGGAAACAACCACGAACGCCAGTGGTACACCGCCGGTGCCGCCAATGGCGCCCTCGACGGCCAAGGCCACCTGGTCATCACCGCCAAACGCGAAAACTCCGGCCACACCTGCTGGTACGGCACCTGCCAGTACACCTCCGCCCGCCTCAACACCGCCGGCAAGTTCAGCCAGGCGTACGGGCACGTCGAAACCCGGATGAAGATCCCGCGCGGCCAGGGCATGTGGCCCGCGTTCTGGGTGCTGGGCGGCGGAAACTGGCCGGGCGACGGCGAAATCGACGTCATGGAGAACATCGGCCGCGAGCCGAACACCGTGCACGGCACCATCCACGGCCCCGGCTACTCCGGCGCGGGCGGCATCGGCGCGGCCTACAACGGCCCTGTCTTCGCCGACGATTTCCACACCTACGCGGTCGACTGGTCGCCGAACAAGATCGTCTGGTCGGTCGACGGCAACGCGTACCAGACCCGCACCCCGGCCGATCTGAACGGCAACCGCTGGGTCTTCGACCATCCCTTCTACCTGATCCTGAACCTCGCGGTCGGCGGCGACTGGCCAGGAGATCCGGACGGGAACACGCAATTCCCGCAGCAACTGGTCGTCGACTACGTGCACGTCAACACGAGCAGCGACGGCGGGTCCAGCGGCCGGATCATCGGCATCGGCGGCAAGTGCGTCGACGTCCCCTGGGCCAATCCGGCGAACTTCACCCAGCTGCAGATCACCGACTGCAACGGGAACGCCGCGCAGAACTGGACCATCGGCGGCGACGGGACCATTCGCGCGCTCGGCAAGTGCATGGACGTCAAGTACTCCGGCACCGACGACGGCACGCCGGTCCAGATGTACGACTGCAACACCAGCAACGCGCAGCAGTGGGTCGTGACCGCGGCGCACGACATCGTCAACCCGCACGCGAACAAATGCCTCGACGCGGCGGGGGTCAGCTCGGCCAACGGCACGAAACTGCAGCTGTGGACGTGCACCGGGAACGTCAACCAGAAATGGTCGGTGAACCAGTAGCCGTCCACTGTGGACGAAGAGGGACGGCGGGCCGTGACCTCCCCCCGGTGGCCACGGCCCGCCGCGGACACCGCGCGGGCCGGGCGGGAACCAAGGTCAACCGCCCGGCCGTGGGCCGTCCTCCGCGCGTCGGCTGGGGGTCCCGACGCCCGGGGCGGCGCTCTCACGCGGCCCACTGCCGACCGTAGCCAGACCGCGCACGCCGTGGCGCCTTCCGCCTGACAGGAGGGGCCGAACGGCCATCCTCGCTGCCTTCCCGGGCAAACCGGCCGGTTTCGGCCGAACGTCTCAGCGGGTGCCGGCGAGCTCCGCGTAGGCCTCGACCAGCTGCGCTTCCGCGTCGTCGAGGTAGCCGGCGAGCATCTCCGCCGTACGGATCCCGTCGCCGGTCGCGAGCACGTCCAGGATTTCGTGGTTCCGCGGCAGATACCGCTCGTGAAAGCGGCGCGGATCGGCCATCACGTGGAACACCAGCCGCAGCTCCGCGGCGAGCGCCTGCATCAGCTCGACGATCCGTTCGCTGCCGGTGAGCGCCGCCAGTTCCGCGTGGAAACGGATGTTCGCGGTGCCCAGGTCTTGCCACTGGGCCTGCTTCGCCGCGCGATCGCCGTCCGCGACGGTGCTGGCGATCTTCGCGTACGCCGCCGGCTTCTCGGTCACGTCGCGGACCGCCGCGCATTCGATGATCTTGCGGACCCGGTAGATGTCGCGCACGTCTTCGACGCTCGGCACCCGCACGAACACCCCGCGGTTCAGCTCGTGCACCAGCAGCCGTTCGTGGGTCAGCAACCGGAAGGCCTCACGGAGCGTGTTGCGCGAGACCCCGAGCGCGCTGCCGATGTCCTGCTCCGAAAGCCGTACCCCGGGCAGGAAGTACCCCTCGGAAACACGCGTGCGCAGCACGCCGGCGACCCGCTCCGCAGTGCTCGTCCGGCCGAGCAGGCCGCGATCCGCTTCCAGGCCCATGGGCTCTCCGTCGGTGACCACGTCGCCCAGCGTAGCCAGCGGGCGGTGAACAATAAAATGAGGGACTTGTGGAATTGTTGAACGATCCGTACGGTAGCGGCCATGTGACTCGTGCCACCATGAGTTCGTCCCCCTTGTGAGGTGCCCCATGAACGTCAACGTCGCCGACGGCACCGCGAACGCGGCCCGCCCGTTCGGCTGGTATCGCTCGCTCGGCCACAAGGGCCGCCGCGCCTTCCTCGGCGCCTTCGGCGGCTACGGCCTCGATTCGTTCGACTACCAGACCCTGCCCTTCGGCCTGGCCGCGATCACCGCTTACTTCGGCATCACGTCCGGCGAAGCGGGCCTGCTCAGCACCGTCACGCTGGTCGTGTCCGCGATCGGCGGCGTCGGGGCCGGCGTGCTCGCCGACCGCATCGGCCGCGTCCGCACCCTGCAGCTGACCATCGCGATGTACACGATCTTCACGGTGCTGTGCGGATTCGCGCCCAACTTCGAAACGCTGCTGATCTTCCGCGGCCTGCAGGGGCTCGGGTTCGGCGGCGAGTGGGCGGTCGGCGCCGCGCTGGTCGCCGAGTACTGCTCGGCCCAGTACCGCGGCCGCACGGTGGCGTTCGTGCAGAGCGCGTGGGCGGTGGGCTGGGGCCTGCTGGTGATCGTCTACACGGTGCTGTTCAGCGTGCTCGACCAGGACATCGCGTGGCGCGTGCTGTTCTGGGTCGGCGTCATTCCGGCGCTGCTCGTGCTGTGGGTCCGGCGCAGTGTGGAGGACGCGCCGGAGGCAGCCGCACGGCGGGTTTCGGCCAAGGTCAAAGGCTCGCTCGCCGGGATTTTCCGGCCGAATCTCTTGCGTACCACGGTGTTCGCCGCGCTCCTCGCGACCGGCGTCCAGGGCGGCTACTACACGCTGTTCACCTGGATGCCGAAGTACCTGCAGAGCAGCCGTGGCCTGTCCGTGGTCAACACCGGCGGCTACTTCGCGCTGCTGATCCCGGGCGCGTTCATCGGCTACATCTGCGGCGGCTACCTCACCGACCTGCTCGGCCGGAAGAAGACGTTCCTGCTGTTCTCCGTCGTTTCCGCGCTGCTGATCGTGCTGTTCGTGCAGCTGCCCTACGGCGCGAACGGCCTGATGCTGCTGATCAGTTTCCCGCTCGGCTTCTCGACTTCAGCGATCTTCAGCGGCTTCGGCGCGTACCTCGCCGAGCTGTACCCGACCGAGCTGCGTGCCACCGGACAGGGCTTCACCTACAACTTCGGCCGCGCGGTCGGTGCCGCTTTCCCCGCGGTGGTGGGCTTTCTCGGTGCGGGCGGCGCGATCGTCCTCGGCGCGGTCGGCTACGCGATCGCGGCGGTAGCGCTGCTCGGGCTGCCGGAAACGCGAGGCAAGGAACTGGTGGAGGTATGACCACCGCCTACGACCCGTCGACGCTCACTCCGGCCGAAGCTCGCGCGCTCTTCCGCACCGGTACCGAACGCCCGACCACTGGCTGGGCCGACGGTTACGCACAAACCAACCTGATCGCGGTACCGGCGGACTGGGCCGACGACGTCCGCGAGTTCTGTGCCCGCAACCCGCGGCCGTGCCCGGTGCTCGACGTCAGCGAGCCCGGCGACCCGACCACGCGGCTCGCGCCCGGCGCGGACCTGCGCACCGACCTGCCGCGCTACCGCGTCTGGCACAACGGCGTGCTGACCAGCGAAATCACCGATGCCACCGGGGTGTGGCGCAGTGACCTGGTCGCGTTCTCCATCGGCTGCAGCTTCAGTTTCGAGACGTTGCTGCGAGCCGCGGGCATCCCGCTGCGGCACGCTGAGCAGGGCCGCAACGTCGCGATGTACGTGACGAACCGGCAGTGCGAACCGGCCGGACGGCTGAGCGGCCCAATGGTGGTGTCGATGCGGCAGATTCCGGAAACCCAGGTCGAGGACGCCGCGGCGATCACCGCCGCGATGCCCGCGGTGCACGGCGCTCCAGTGCACGTCGGCGACCCCGCTGAGCTGGGCATCACCGATCTCGCCCGGCCGGATTTCGGCGATCCGGTCGACGCCGCACCCGGTGACGTGCCGGTGTTCTGGGCCTGCGGCGTCACCCCGCAGGCGGCGCTGATGGCGTCCCGGCCGCCGTTCGCCGTCACGCACGCCCCCGGTTACATGTTCTTGACCGACCGGCCCGATCGCGACTACCAGGTGGGATGACATGGACCTCAACAGCGACCTCGGCGAAGGCTTCGGCGCCTGGACCATGGGCGACGACGAAGCCATGCTCGACATCGTGACCAGCGCGAACATCGCGTGCGGCTTCCACGCGGGCGACGCGAGCGTGATGCGCCGGGTGTGCGAACGCGCAGCCGAACGCGGCGTCGCCATCGGCGCGCACGTCGGCTACCGCGATTTGGCCGGCTTCGGCCGTCGCGCGCTCGACATCGCGCCGGAAGACCTTGCAGACGAAGTGCTGTACCAAATCGGCGCTCTCGACGCCTTCGCGCGCGCGGCGCACAGCTGCGTGCGTTACGTGAAGGCGCATGGCGCGCTGTACAACACGGCAGCTGTCGATCCGGAGCAGGCAGCTGCGCTTGTCGAAGGCGTACGGCGGTATCACTCCGATCTAGCGCTGCTGTGTCCTCCGGACTCCGAAATGCTGCGCGCGGCTCAAGCGGCAGGCGTGCCTGCGTACGCAGAAGCGTTCGCTGACCGTGCGTACACGCCTGAAGGACGGCTGGTGTCGCGCAAGCTGCCGGGCGCGGTACTGCACGACGCCGACGAAGTCGCCGCGCGGGCGCTCACCATGGCGACCACCGGCGAGGTCGTCGACGTTGACGGCGGCAAGCTGACTTTGCGGGCGGATTCCCTTTGCGTGCACGGAGATACGCCCGGCGCGGTTTCGCTGGCTCGCCGGATTCGCGAGCTGCTCACCGAATCCGGCGTGGTGCTGAGGTCGTTCGTGTGAGCACTGTTTTGCGCTACGGCCGTTCCGCGTTGCTAGTGGAGGTCGACGACGTGCTCGGGTTCCAGGCGGCCTGCGAAGCCGCCGAACCCGAGGGCGTCGTCGAGCTTGTTCCCGCCGCACGCACCCTGCTGGTCCGTTTCGACCCTGCCCGCACCGATTCCGCCGCGTTGACTCGTTCGCTCGCTTCGCTGTCCACAGTGGACGTCTCTTCGCGCTCGGCGGCCACCGTCACCCTGCCCGTGCGCTACGACGGCGCTGACCTGGCGGATGTCGCCGAAGCCACCGGCATGTCCGTTTCCGAAGTCGTGCAACGGCATTCGGCAGGCACCTACGTCGCGGCTTTCTGCGGCTTCGCTCCCGGTTTCGCCTACCTGACCGGCCTCGACCCGGCGTTGCACCTGCCGCGCCGGAGCACGCCGCGCACGCGCGTGCCCGCGGGTGCGGTGGCAATCGCCGGCGAGTACAGCGCGATCTACCCGCACCCGTCGCCGGGCGGCTGGCACCTGCTCGGCCACAGCGACGCGCAGGTGTGGAACGTCGACCGCGAGCAGCCGAACCTGCTGGTCCCAGGCACCCAAGTGCGGTTCGAGGCGATTCGGTGACCGGGAAAATCGAAATCCTCGCGCCCGGCCCGTTCGCGACCGTGCAAGACCTCGGACGGCCCGGGTACGCGGCAGTCGGCGTCGGCCGCTCCGGCGCGGCTGACCGGGGCTCGCTGAAACTGGCGAACCGGCTGGTCGGAAACCCCGAAACCCATGCGGCACTTGAGGTCACCCTCGGCGGCCTGCGGCTGCGGGTTTCCGAGCACACGACCGTCGCGGTCACCGGCGCTCAGGTACCGATCCGCGCCGGTGGACGGGCCGCCGCCGTCGGTGCGCCGATCGTGCTGCGCCCCGGAGACGAACTCGAACTCGGCGTCCCTTCGCTAGGCCTGCGCAGCTACCTCGCGGTACGCGGCGGCCTGGACGTCCCGCCGGTGCTCGGCGCGCGAGCCACCGACACCCTGGGCAAACTCGGCCCGCCCGTCCTCGCGGCCGGAATGTCGCTGCCGGTCGGCTCCGTCGTGCATCACGCCCCGTACGTCGATCTCGCGCCGCTTCGCCAACTTGCCGCAGAACCCGTACTGCGCCTGGAACCCGGCCCGCGACTGGACTGGTTCACCGCGTCCGCACTGTCCACTTTGCTCACTGGCACCTACACCGTGACCAGCGACCTCGACCGCGTCGGCGTCCGTTTGGACGGCCCCGCGCTCACCCGCGCCCGAGTCGGCGAACTGGCCCCGGAAGCCGCCGTCCCCGGCGCACTCCAGGTACCGCCTTCCGGGGTGCCGATCCTGTTCCTCGCCGACCACCCGGTGACCGGCGGCTACCCCGTCGCCGCCGTCGTCGACGAGGACGACCTGGACCTCGCCGCCCAGCTCCGACCGGGTCAACGGGTCCGGTTCACATCCCCGACACCCGCAGCGTCAGATTGAGCCGCCCGGTCAGGCCAAGATCCGGATCCGCCGTGCCGGGCAACGTTTTCGGCACCCCGTGGAACGCCAGCCGAGCCGGGCCGCCGAATACGAACAGGTCGCCCGAGCGCAGTTCGACATCGGTGTACGGCCGGTTTCGGCTCTCGGTGTTGCCGAAGCGGAACACGCACGTGTCGCCGAGGCTCAGCGAGACCACCGGCTCCGTCGAACGCTCGTCTTTGTCCTGGTGCATGCCCATTTTCGCGGTGGCGTCGTAGTAGTTCACGAGCGCGACGTCAGGCTGGTAATCGTCGGCCGGCCGGTCGTAGGCGTCGGCGAGCGCGCGGCGGCCGAGGTCGGCCAGCCAGTCCGGGAACGGCTCCACCGGCGAACCGTCCTCGCGCAGCCGGTCATAGCGGTACGGCAGCCACTGCCAGCCGAGACAGACCGTGCGCACCGACATCACCCCGCCGCTCGGCAGCCGGGTCGACCGGTAACCGCGCCAGCCGCGGCAGGTCGTGACGAGGTCGCGTTGTTCTTGCGCGGAAAGCCAATCCGGGACGTGCACCGCTCCCGGTGCGATTTCCCTGCGGGGACGCGGCAGCAGCTCCATCACGCCGCTCCGGGGCCGGTGGCCGCAGGAGTCACCCGGACGGGCGCTCCTGCGGCGGGTTCCCCTCGCCACTTGCCGCCAAGCTTCGGAGAATCGCACACCACCGCGGGACCCGCCAGGTTTTCGTCAGCTACAACTCGGACTCGCCACCCAGGGTGTTCGCCGGTCACCATTCGTCACCCGAACCCGACGACAGTCACCCCGGCCCGGGCAGGCACCGGATCACTCATCGCAGCGAGCGCGCCCGGCACTCCGTCCAGCCCGATCCGCGTGCCGATCAACCCGTCCAGGTCAATCCCGGACCGCTCGACCACCCCGAGCAGCTCCGGGTACTCGTGGGCCTGCAGCCCGTGGATCCCGACGATCTCCAGCTCTCCGCCGACCACCCGATGCATCGGAATCGGCGGCACCCCCTGACTGGGCGGCATCAACCCGGCCTGGACGTGCCGTCCGCGCTTGCGCAAGCTGCCCACCGAAGCCGCACAGGTGACCGGGGAGCCGAGACAGTCCAGCGACACGTGCGTACCGCCTTCGGTGCGCTCGCGGACGTACGCAGCCAGCGCTTCTGGCCCGTCGAACGCACTGGCATCGACGCTCAGCACGGCGCCAGAACGCTCCGCCAACGCGCGCGCCTGCGGCGAGACGTCAACCGCCACCACCTTCGCGCCCGCAGCGGCCGCCAGGAGGACCGCGGAGACGCCTACGCCGCCACAGCCGTACACAGACACCCACTGTCCCGCGCGTACGCCGCCCTGGCGCAACACCGCGCGGAAAGCCGTCCCGAAGCGGCAACCGAGCGCCGCAGCTGCCGCCGGCGACATCGAGTCCGGCAACGCGACCAGGTTCGTCTGCGCGTGCTCGATGGCGACCAGCTCGGCGAACGAACCCCAGTGGGTCGCGCCGGGCTGGAACTCGTCGTCGCAGATCTGCTGGTCGCCCTTGGCACACTGCGCGCAAACGCCGCACGCGCACACGAACGGGACCGTCACCCGGTCGCCCTTCGCCCAGCCCGTGACGCCCTTGCCCACCTCAACGATCCGCCCGGCGAGTTCGTGCCCGGCCACGTGCGGCAACCGGACGGCCTCGTCGTGGCCCTGCCAGGTGTGCCAGTCGCTGCGGCACACCCCGGTCGCTTCGACGGCGATGACGACCCCGCCGTCCGGGGTCACCGGATCCGGTACTTCCCGCACTTCGGGGAGCACGCCGAACTCTTCGATCACAACCGCACGCATGGTCCTGATCGTAGAAGCCGCCCGACGAGCCACCGGCTTCAGCTCACCGGGCTTGCGTGCCCCCAATGTGGCATTGGGTGCATCTCACGCACCGAACGCCACATTGGGTGCATCTCACGCACCCAACGCCACATTGGGGTGCTCCCGGCCGGCAGGCACGGTCCGGCACCGTGGAGGTCCGTGAGGCGCAGCCCAGGACAGTCCGGGCGAACGCGGCGGGCGAGGAGTGCGCAAACGTCGGGATACGTCGGCGCACTCGTCGTCCGTCGCGGCCGGGCGCGCTCAGGAGAGCTGCTGGCCCGGCTGATGGAACTGGCCGCGCGGACGCGGCGGGCCGAGCAGCCTGCGCAGCGACCCGTCCGGGACGCCGAGGATCTGCTCGAGATTTCGCAACGCCCGCAAGGATTCCGGGCGTTCCGGGCGGCAGCGTCCGGATTGCCAATGGCTCAATGTCGCGAGACTGACCGTGGTTCCCCTTCCCCGCAGCCGGTATCTGATGCGTTCGAGTCCGAGCCCGCGGGCCCGGATGGCCGCGCGCAGCGCTTCGGCAAACGGGCCGGTTTCGAGCAATTGCCCGAGATCTCGCCCTGTTGTACTCCCCCGGTCGATCGTCGGTGTTCGCTGACCGGTCATCGCACACGCTCCGAACCACGTCGCTGGGAAACCTCGGAGCGTAGGCCGGATAACGCATGATCGGAAGAGCTGTCACCCTTGTGCGGAGAGTGCCTGGGCAATCGCGGCGAACGGTTCCGCATAGCCGGAATTGACCGTGACACAGGAAATCCCCCACCGCTCCCGCCAGCGGAGAAGCATTTCCCCGGCGGTGTCGGGGTTTTCCGGCAGCACGGTGACAGCTTTCTCCTCGACCAGTTGCGGCACGTCAACCCCGGTGTAGCGGGCGAGCCACGGTGAAGGCTTGTCCCCGATCGCGCTCAGGTTCACCGCCAATTCGACATCCCGGTCTCCCGCGAACGAGCGAAAAGTGTCCACAATGGAGTCAGCCTGTTCCTCGGTCGTGCGCGGTCCCCAGGAAAACGTCACGACGTCGGCGGTGCGCGCGGCGAGCGCGAGCATTTTGGGCCCGGAACCCGCGAGCAATAGCGGCGGCCGGTCGGGGCGCTGCGAAAGCACCTCAATGGTGTCCGCCAACCGGGCGATGCGTTCCCCCGGCGAAACGAACTCGCGCCCGAGCGTTTCCGCGTGCTTGCCCGCGCCGGGATGACCGATCCCCAGACCCAGCAGGAAGCGGCCGCCAGTCGCCTGATGCAGTGAATCGGCCTGCCAACCGAGGTTCCGCGCGGCACGGAACGGATCGGCGAGCACGAAGGTGCCGAGGGTGAGCTTGCCGGTGACAGCGGCGGCGGCCGGAACGAGCGTCAACGGGTCGAGCCCGCCGACCGGATCGGTCGCGAACATGACGTCGAACCCGAGGTCCTCGATCCGGCGAGCCTGCGCGGTCCAGGACGGCAGATCCGGCGCGTATCCGGTGACGATCCCGAAGCGGAAGGGTTTAGTAGTGGTCATGCCGCTTATCGTCGGCTTGGGGCCTTCGCGGCACATCCGTTCGGCGGCGACACTCGCGCATACGCTCCCGAGCGCACGGTGCGTCAGCGCAGGGTCACCGACAACGCCTGCGCGATCTCCTTGCCGATGGCGTGCGTGGCGGCGTCCGGCGGCTGCCCGACCTTCACCACCATCGGCCCGCCGAACGGCTGCCGCTCGACCACCTCGATCCGCTCGCCGAGGCCGATCGCGTGCTCGGTGAGGTAGCGCAGCAGGTCCGGATCGGTGTCCCACACCCGGACGATCTCGCCGACCGCACCGGGCGGCAGGTCGTCCAGAATGCGCATCGGAAGCTCCTCGACGCTGCCGTCCGGGGCCGGGATCGGATCGCCGTGCGGATCGCGCACGGGGTTGCCGAGCTTGGCCGCGATGCGCTCGACGAGCCGATCGGAGACAGCGTGCTCCAGCGCGTCGGCCTCGGCGTGGACCTCGTCCCAGGTGTAGCCGAGTTCGGAGACCAGGTACGTCTCGATCAGCCGGTGCCTGCGCAGCACCGACCGGGCGAGCTGGCGCCCCTCGGAGGTCAGCTCGATGCCGCGGTAGGGCACGTGCGCGACCAGGCCGAGCTGCGAAAGCTTCGTGACCATGCCCGACGCCGACGACGGGCTCACCTCAAGCCGCCCGGCCAGCGACGCGTTGGTGACCGCCTCGCCCCGTTCGACCAGCCCGTAGATCACCCGCACGTAGTCCTCGACCGACGACGACCTCCGGACGGAACCATCTCCCATGCCGCATACGATACGGGGCCCGGTCTCCCGAGGTCGGCCGGTCAGGGCCGCCAACGGGTGTCCGGCACGGCCGCCCGGCCGGTGGCGCCCGCCGCCAGCGGAGTCACGGCCGCCAGCGGTAGCGAACCCACCCCGGCACCGGCTCCGCGCCGAGCTGCGCGTAGAACGCCTCCGCCTTGGCATTGCCCGCCTGCATGTCCCACTCGACCCGCCCCGTCGTGCGGGCGCGCAACGCGTCGAGCAGCTCTCGGCCGAGTCCGTGCCGACGGTGCTCCGGACGGATGAACAGGTCGTCGAGCCAGATCCCCGGACGGCCCTCCCACGTGGAGAAATTCCAGCTGCAGAAGGCGAACCCGGCAACGAGGTCCGGGCGTCCCGGCGGCGTGCAGATCAGCACCCACGCCTTCGGCTCCGGCCCGAAGAGGTGACCGCTCATCTCGGCGCGGTCGAGTTTGAGGTCGTGTTTGTCCTCGTAGACCGCGTGTTCCTCGATGAGGCCGCAGATCTCCTCGACGTCCTCGAAGACAGCGTCGCGAACGGGCATCGGGCGCCCCTTTCTGGTTCTGACGGTTTTGTCGGTGGTCTCGGTTACCGTGCGGGAATGACAGCAGAGCGGTTCGAAGACCTGGTCGACGAGCTGCAGCACTGCCCGGGGGTCGCGCCGCCCCGGATCGGCCGCGGCTTCGGCTCGCACGCGCTCAAGGTGCACGGACGGATTTTCGCGATGTTCGTCCGCGGCCGCCTCGTGGTGAAGCTGCCGAAGCCCCGGGTGGACGAGCTGGTGAACCGCGGCCACGGCGTGCGGTTCGACGCGAACAAAGGCATCCCGATGAAGGAGTGGTTTTCGATGGATCCGGAGGCTCCACTGAAGTGGAGCACGATAGCCCGGGAGGCGATGGCGTTCGCAGCCAAGTGAAACAGCATCACGAGGCCTCGTAAAGAAGCTCGCCGCCCACCGCCGTGCCGAGCACCTTCGCGTCCTCCACAGTGGACAGTGGATCCGCGGACAGCACCACGAAATCCGCGAGCTTCCCCGGTTCCAGTGTGCCGAGGTAGCCCTCCGCGAAGGTGGCATAGGCAGAGCCGTACGTGTAGGCGCGCAGGGCCTCCGCCGGGGTCAGCGCCTCCTCGACCGAGAACGGTGCGCCGGTGGACGTCCGGCGGTGGACCATGTCGGCGAGGCCCAGCAGCGGGGCGCCGTCGACGACGGGGCGGTCTGAGCTGGCGGGCAGCACGCATCCGGCGTCCAGGACGCTGCGGAGGCGGTAGCACCACGGCACCCGCGATTCGCCGAGGGCCGCGCGCATGCCGTCGCCCAGTTCGTTCACGAACCGGCCCTGCGGGGACGCGATCAGGCCCAGCGAGGCCAGGCGGGTCAGCTCCGCGGGCGGGAGCACGGCGCAGTGTTCGATGCGGTGCCGGTGGTCGGCGCGCGGAGTGGCGGCGAGGGCGGCTTCGTAGGCGTCGAGGACCACGGTGACGGCCCGGTCGCCGATGGCGTGGGTCGCGATTTGCCAGCCGGCGTCGTGGGCCCGGCGGATGGTGCGCGTCAGCTCGTCCTCGGGCACCTGGAAGTAGCCGCGGTTGTCCGGTTCGCCGTCGAACGGCTCGTGCATCGCGCAGGTGCGGCCGATCAGCGAGCCGTCGGCGAAGAGCTTCATCGGGCCGACGCGCAGCCACTCGTCGCCCAGTCCGGTGCGCAGGCCAAGGTCCAGGCCGAAGCCGGCGCCGTCGGGCAGGTCGTGCAGGACGCTCGCGGCGACCATCACCGTGCTCCGCACTCGCAGAACGCCGCGTTCGCGCGCGAGCTGGTACGCGGCCAGCTCGGCCGGTGTCTCGCCGACCAGGCCGCCGCCGATTCCGGCTTCCTGGACGCTCGTGATGCCCTCGGACAGGTACTGCCGGCTCGCCCGGTCGAGGCCCCGGACCACCGATTCGAGCGGCGTCGGGTACGTCAGCGGACGCAGCAGCAACTGCGCCTGCTCGCGCAGCAGACCAGTCGGCAAGCCGTCGGCGGAGCGGACCACGTCGCCGCCGACGGGCACGTTCGCGAGGTCCAGCAGGTCCAGTACCGCGGAGTTCACCAGCGTCATGTGGCCGGACGTGTGCTTGAGCCGCACCAGCTTGCCGGGCGCGGCGCGATCCAGGCCGTGCCGGTCGGGGTGTTCGCCGCCGGCGAGTTTGTTCTGGTCGTAGCCGCTGCCGACGACCCAGCTCCCGGCGGGCAGCTCGGCCGCGCGCCGCGCCACGGCCGCGTACACCTCGTCGACGCTGCGGCAATCACTGAGCGGCACGTCGTCCAGGCCCATGCCGAACCAGGCCATGTGGTTGTGCGCGTCGTGGAACCCGGGCGCGACGAAACCCCCGCCGAGATCCACCCGGCGGCGGGCGGACAGCTCGCGCGCGTCGTCGCCGAGCGCAACGATCCGGCCGTGCAGCACCGCCAGCGCGGTGTCGCCGGTGACCAGCCTGGCGTTCTCGTACACCGCGTCAACCTGCATGCCTTCGACACTATCGATCGATCGATCGAACGTCTAGGCTCCCTCCCATGAGCACCGTTGACCTGGCCGTCGAGGGCGGCATCGCGCAGATCCGGCTGAACCGGCCCGAGCGGCTGAACGCCGTCGCGCCCGTGCTGGTGGACGACTTCCTGACCGCGCTGGAGGAAGTCGCGCAGAGCGACGCCCGCGTCGTCCTGCTCTCCGGCAACGGCCGCGCCTTCTGCGCCGGGCACGACCTGAAGGAACCCACCCCCGAGGGTGACTCCCGGGCGAGGCTGGAGCGGCTCCAGGACGTGACGCGACGACTGCGTGCGCTGCGTCAGCCGGTGATCGCCGCCGTGCACGGGTACGCGATCGGCGCGGGCGCGGAGTTCGCGCTGGGCTGCGACCTGATCCTGGCCGCCGAGGACGCGGTGTTCGCGTTCCCCGAGGTCTCGCTGGGGCTGAGCGTCACCGGTGCCGCGTCGAGGCTGCTCCCGCTGCTGGTCGGGCCGGTCAAGGCCAAGGAACTGCTGCTGCTCGGCGACCGGTTCGACGGCCGTCGCGCGCACGACCTCGGCCTCGTCAACGCCGCTGTACCGGCGGACGAGCTGATGCCGCTGGCGCTCGGCTGGGCGGAGAAGATCGCGCATCACCCGCCGGAGGCCGCCACGATGGCGAAGCGCGCGCTGGACGCCGGGATCGACCACGCCTTCGACTCCGCGCTGGAACTCGAGGTCACCCACGCCCTGATCACCGAGCACTCGGCCGCGGTCCGCGAGTCGACCGAAGCGTTCCGGAGCCGGGCGTGACGCCGCTGCAGAACGTCGACACCCTGGTCGCGCTGGTCACGCGCGCCGCGCAGCTCTGGCCGGAGCGCACCGCGTGGATCTTCGACAGCACCGATACCCGGTTCACCTTCGCCGAGGTCGACGACCGCAGCGGACGCCTGGCGAAAGCGCTCCGGGACCAAGGCGTCCAGGCAGGCGATCGCGTCGCGGTGATGCTCCGCAATGAGCCGGAATTCCCGCTCCTCTGGCTCGCGCTCGCCAAACTCGGCGCAGTTCTGGTCCCGGTGAACATCAACTACCGCGAATTCGACGGCGCGCACGTCCTGCGCCACTCCGGCGCGCGGCTCGCGGTAGCCGCCGAGGAGTTCGTGGAACTGCTGGAGAAAATCGCGCCGGAAACGGCCGTGGAACGCGTCCTCACGCCGGACGCGCTGCAGTCGGAAAGGCGGTGCGAACCTGAATCGGTGGTAGCCGAACAGCCGGTGAACATCCAGTACACGTCCGGCACCACCGGCGCGCCGAAGGGCTGCGTGCTGCCGCACCGGTACTGGACCACGCTCGCGATCGGCCTCGCCACCGACTTCCCCGCCGTCGGCGAAGACGACGTTCTGCTTACCGCACAACCGTTCCACTACATTGATCCACAGTGGAACGTCGCACTCGCGCTCGCCGCCGGAGCGACGCTCGTCGTGCTGGACCGCTTCCATCCCTCCACGTTCTGGGCGAAGGTCCGCGAGCACGAGGTCACCTGGTTCTACTGCCTCGGCCTGATGCCGACACTGCTGCTGCGCCAGCCGCCGCACCCGGACGACCGGAACCACCGCGTCCGCGCGATCAGCGCGTCGGCGATCCCGCCGGACCTGCACGCTCAGCTGGAGGAGCGCTGGGGCGTGCCGTGGTACGAGGCGTTCGGGATGACCGAGACCGGCGGCGACATCCGGGTCTCCGAGGCCGATCACGACGCCGCGGTCGGCACCGGCTGCATCGGGCGGCCGACCCGCGACCGCGAGGCGATGATCGCCGACGAGAACGGGAAACCGTTGCCACGCGGGGAAACCGGCGAGCTCCTGATCCGCGGCATCGGGCTGATGCACGGCTACCACGAGGACCCCGAAGCGACCGCGCGGGCCTTCGCCGGCGGCTGGTTCCACACCGGCGACCTGGCGCGGATGGACGCCGAGGGCCGCGTCTACTACCTCGGCCGCACCAAGGACATGATCCGCCGCAGCGGCGAGAACATCTCCGCCGACGAGGTCGAGCGCGCGCTGCTGCAGCATCCGAAAGTGCAGCTCGCGGCCGTGCTCGCGGTGCCGGACGAGCTCCGCGGCGAGGAGGTGAAGGCGTACGTCGTGTGCGGCGAGAACCGCCCGTCGCCTGAGGAGCTGGCGGAGTTCTGCGCGCGGCAGCTGGCGTACTTCAAGGTGCCGAGGTTCTGGACGTTCGCCAACGACCTTCCGCGCACGCCGTCGGAGCGCGTCGCGAAGGGCGAGCTGCGCAAGGTCGCCGACCTCCGTGCCGGATCCTGGGACCGCAGCACCGGGGAGTGGCAGTGAGCAGCGCCGAGCGAGTACGGGCAGCGGCCGTGAAACTGTTCGCCACCAAGGGTTTCCACGGCACAGGCATTCGGGATCTGGCCCAGGAGGCCGAACTTTCTTCGGCGACGCTCTATCACTACATGGGCACCAAGGAAGATCTTCTTGTCGAGATCATGACGGCCTCGCTGCGCCGCCTGATCGACGCGGTCGCGAAAGCCACCGCGGGCAGCGACGATCCGGTGGTCCGGATGCGCACGCTGGTCGCGCTGCACGTCCTCGCGCACGCCGCGCAGCCCGGCGAAACCCGGGTGGTGGACAACGAAGTCGACGCGCTGTCGGCTCCGGCGCGTGCCCGGGTCGTCGCACTGCGGGACGAATACGAGCAGTACTGGGCGAACGCGATCGAAGACGGCGCCGCGGCAAACGTGTTCCACACCGCACAACCGGCCGTGACCCGGCTCGCATTGCTGGAAATGTGCAGCGGCGTGGCCCGGTGGTATTCGCCGAAAGGCCCGCTCAAGCTCGAAGACCTGGCCGCGCACTACGCGGAACTGGGATTGCGGGTGCTCGGGCATCCGGTCGCGGTGCGTGCCCACGACCTCCGGCAATGCCTCGAAGTGGTCGCCCAGGTGTGGGACTTGCCTGTCCAAGAGGGCTTTTAGCGCCATACGCCTTGCTCAGACGGCGAACGTGGGGGACGCTCGAAGGGTGACTGAGCAAACGATCCAACTCGAACTGGACGACTCGGGTCTCTCGCCTGGCCTGCCCGCACCCTCAAACCCGCGCGATCAGGTCCAGGACGTCCCGTATCGGCCAGTCGAGTTTCGTGACGACGACCTGCCCAGCGCGCTCGAGCGCTGTGCAGTATGGCTGCGCCAAGCGCAGGAGTGGCTGGGAGAACCGCTCGACGTCCTCGCGATCCACCTAGACTACGACGAGCGACAGGGTTCGCCCTACTACGACGTGAAATTGCTGTGCAATGAGGAGGACCTAGCCGGGGTCCCGATCGCGATGCGCGACAAGAACAAGTCTTAGCACTCGTCATCTCCGCCGCGAAGGCCCTCTCGGACTCCGAGGGGGCCTTCGCCGCGTTCGCGGGTAGGGGCATGACAAACCTCGGCGCACCCGGGCAAGATCGGAGGCGGACGAGGGAGGGTATTGCCGGTGACCGAAATCGTGGTGCGCTGGTCCGAACCGCTGCCCGCGGAGGACCGCTACCTGAAGCTGCTGGACGAACTGGAGCACGGCCGCTACGACGCGTACCGGCTCGAAATCGACCAGCGCCGCTTCCTGACCGGCCGGGTGCTCGCGAAGACGCTCGTCGCGGAACGGCTCGGCGGCGCGACGGAGTCCGTGCGCTTCGACGCGACCTGCGACGACTGCGGCAAACCGCACGGCCGTCCGCGCGTGCCGGGTTCGGACCTCGTGCTGTCGATCTCGCATTCGGGCAATCTGATCGGTCTCGCGGTCGCCGACGGGGTGCCAGTCGGCCTCGACGTCGAAACCGCCAGCCGCAAGGCGGACGCCTCGCTCGTGGAGTACGCGCTGAGCCCGGCCGAGCGGGAAGCCGTCGCGGGCCTGTCGGACGAGGCGCGTTCGGCGGCGTTCTTCATCTACTGGACGCGCAAGGAAGCGGTGATGAAGGCCACCGGCAAGGGGCTGAAGATCCCGCTGCAGAGCATCACGTTCTCCCGCTACGACGCTCCCGCCGAGTTGGTGGCGTCCGGCGACGAAGCGCTCGACCCGGCGCGGACCCGGCTCGCCGACCTCAAGGCGGCCGACGGGCATCGGGCGGCGGTGGCGGCGTTGACCGCGGACAGCCTGAGCGTCACCGAGGAGCACTGGGTGCCGTAAAGGTCGCGCGGAAGACTCGCCAAGCGAGGGCGCAGGCTCAGCATTCTGGGGCCGCGGCGCTCTGCGGGTTCGGGTTGTGCGGTCTTGCGCACCCCGATGCCACATTGAGGTTTTTCTCAGTAGCGCGGGGTGCGTCGGGAGCGCTGTCGCGATGCTCGCCAGCGCGGCGCGAAGCACTCCCGGCGCCAACGCCACCCTCACTACCGAGAAAACCCCCTTGGGTGCGCTCAACGCACCCAACGCCACATTCGGTGCATCCCACGCACCCAACGCCACATTGGGTGCATCCCACGCACCCAACGCCACATTCGGTGCATCCCACGCACCCAATGTGGCATTGGGGCGCTCCCCACCGCAGGCAGCCAGCATGGCGTCCGCGCTAACCGGCGTAAAGCCTCACGAGGCGCTGTCGTCCAGCCCCATCGCGCCGAGCAGCGTGCGGAATTTCGCGATCGTCTCCCGGTACTCGGTGTCCGGGTCCGAGGCGGGCACGATGCCGCCGCCCGCGTAGAGCCGCATCGACTTCTCGGCCACCTCGGCGCACCGGATCGCGACGGCCCACTCCCCGTCGCCCGCCGCGTCCACCCAGCCGACCGCGCCCGCGTAGTACCCGCGGTCGAACGGCTCCAGCTCCTGCACCAGGTCGCGCGCGGCGACGGTCGGGGTGCCGCAGACCGCCGGCGTCGGATGCATCGCGGCGGCGAGGTCGAGGGCGGTCACCGAGCGGTCCGCCAGCTCGCCGGTGATGGACGTCCGCAGGTGCCAGATCGCGGGCGTGGAGACCAGCTCCGGACCGGCTGGGACGTCGAGTTTCCGGCAGAACGGCCGCAGCGACTCGACGACGTAGTCGATCACCAGGTCGTGCTCCTCGCGGTCCTTCGCGGACGCGAGGAGGGCTTCGCCGTTGGCCCGGTCGGTCTCCGGGTCCGCCGAACGCGGCATCGACCCGGCGTGCGGGTTCGTGAACACGGAGTCGCCGGTCCGGGAAAGCAGCAGCTCAGGGGTGGCCCCGACGAGAGTGCGGCCACCAGGCAGTTCGGCGGCGTAGGTGAAGTGGCGCGGGTTGCCGCGCGCGAGGTTGCGCACGATTCCCTCGACCGGGATCGGTGCGTCGAATTCCAGCTCGAGCGCGCGGGCGAGCACGGCTTTGCGCAGGTCACGGTCGCGCAGTGCGGCGACGGCCGCCCGCACGTTCTCGCGGTGGCCGTCCGCGGACGGAAGCCGCCGGGTGGCCGCGGGAGCGGGCAGGTCGGCGGCGGGCGGAGCGGGCGGGGTCTCGGCGGCGGACTGGGCGCGATGCACCGTCCGGGGCAGCACGAGGTGCCCCGGCGAGGAAGCGCCGGGTCCGGTGTCGAACGGGAGCACCCCGACGGCGAGCGGCACGCCGGAACGCTCCAGCTCAGCGGCTGCCGAGCGGGCGAGGCGGCGCGGGTCGGCGTCGGTGACAGCCCCGAGCGCACCGCGGGCGAGCAGGGCACGCCGGGCGGTCGCGAACAAGAAGTCGCCGCGCTGGTAGCGGACGGTGGTCTGCGCCGGGGTCGCCGGCGCGGTACTGGTCGTCACTCCACCAGCGTCTCAGGATCCGGGAGCGCCGCGGGGAAAGTGTCGCCGGTGCAACACCTTCGCGCACACCTTCCCCGCGGCCGCCGGATCAGCGTTACTTGAGCGCGTCGATCAGCGCTTCGCGCTGCCGTTCGCCCAGGCCAGCGGCCCGGCGGTCGGGGTCGATCCCCGCCTGCTCGAGCAGCGCGGCGACCTTGACCGCGCCCAGTCCGGGCACCGCCTTGAGAAGCTGCGTGACCTTCGTCTTGCCGACGGTCTTGTTCTCCTTGGCCCGCTTGAGCACCGACTCGATGCTCTCCTTGCCGGACTTGATCGAAGCGAGCAGCTCCGAACGCGCCTTACGAGCCTCTGCCGCCTTGGCGAGGGCCTCGGCGCGCTGCTCCGGAGTCAACGTGGGCAGAGCCAACGTAATGTCCTTTCCTCTCAGGTCTCCGCTTTCGCGGCCGACGGTCTCAGCCGATGCTTGCAGCTGCAAGCGCTGGCCAGCCGTCACTTACCACGGCCCCAGTAAACGCCACGTGCCCGCAGTACGCGCAACCGACACGCACTTATCACCCGTCGACGAGCCCGGCGGACCTGCGCGAGGGGACCCCTCGCGACCTGTGAAAACGGCCTCGAAGGGCTCATTTCCACCCCCATTACCTCACCCGAACGGGAGTGTATTTCCACACAGTTAACACAACGCATTTTCTTGTCCCGCAACAGAAAGCGCGACAGAAGTGGATCATGAACGGCCAGGGCCGCCACCCGATGGCGGGAGAGGCCCGGCAAGCCGTTACCGAACTTGTTCGTGCCTGATCCGGCGGATGCGCATTAGAGTCGGGCGCACCCCCAGTTCACCGGCGAACCAGCACCACGGGAGTCACCCATGTTGAGCACGATGCAGGACGGACAGCTGTCGCTCGCGAAGCTGCTGCGCCACGGCACGAAGGTGCACGCGAAGAGCGAAGTCGTCACCTGGACCGGTTCAGAAGCCCGCCGGGAGACGTACGCGGAGCTCGGCAAGCACGCCGCCCGGCTGGCGAACGCGCTGCGCGGCCTCGGCGTCACCGGCGACCAGCGGGTCGGCACGTTCATGTGGAACAACGCCGAGCACCTCGCCGCCTACCTGGCAGTGCCCGCCATGGGCGCGGTGCTGCACACGCTGAACATCCGGCTGTTCCCCGAACAGCTGGTTTTCGTCGCGAACCACGCCGAGGACCACGTCGTCATCGTCGACGGCACGCTCGTTCCCCTGCTGGCGAGCAACCTGCCCGGGATGAAGACGGTCAAGCACGTGATCGTGGCCAACGGCGACGCGTCCGCGCTCACCGCGCCCGAGGGCGTCACCGTGCACTCCTACGACGAGCTCCTGGCCGGGCAGTCCGACGAGTTCGACTGGCCGGAGATCGACGAGCGGGCCGCGGCCGCGATGTGTTACACGTCCGGCACCACGGGTGACCCGAAGGGCGTCGTCTACTCGCACCGGTCGATCTGGCTGCACTCGATGCAGGTCTGCATGACCGACAGCATGCGGCTCGCCCAGGAAGACCTGGCGCTGGCGATCGTGCCGATGTTCCACGCGATGTCGTGGGGCCTGCCGTACGCGGCGATGATGGTCGGCTCCTCGCTGCTGATGCCGGACCGGTTCCTGCAGCCGGCCCCGATCGCGGCGCTGCTGGCCGCGGAGAAACCGACGTTCGCGGCCGCGGTGCCGACGATCTGGCAGGGCCTGCTCGCGCACCTGGACGCGAACCCGCAGGACATCAGCCACGTGCGCGAGGTGGTCGTCGGCGGATCGGCCGCGCCGCCGTCGCTGATGCACGCCTTCGAGGAGCGCTACGACGTGCCGATCCTGCACGCGTGGGGCATGACCGAGACGTCGCCGCTGGGCAGCGTCGCGCGTCCGCCCGCCAGCGCCACCGGCGAGGAGCGCTGGGCCTACCGCTACACCCAGGGCCGGTTCCCGGCGTCCGTGGCGGCCCGGCTGATCGGCGACGACGGCGAGGAACTGCCGTGGGACAACGAGGCGGTCGGCGAGCTGGAGGTCTCCGGTCCGTGGATCGCCGGCGCCTACCACGGCGGATCGGACATCGACCCGGAGAAGTTCCACGACGGCTGGCTGCGCACCGGCGACGTCGGCAAGATCAGCCCGGACGGCTTCCTGACCCTGACCGACCGCGCGAAGGACGTGATCAAGTCCGGCGGCGAGTGGATCTCGTCGGTGGACCTGGAGAACGCGGTGATGGGCCATCCGGCGGTAGCCGAGGCGGCGGTCGTCGGCATCCCGGACGAGAAGTGGGACGAACGCCCGCTGGTCGCCGTCGTGGTCAAGGAAGGCCAGCAGACCAGCGCCGAAGAACTGCGCGAGTACCTGTCGGACAAGGTCGCGAAGTGGCAGCTGCCGGAGAACTGGACGTTCGTGGCGGAGGTGCCCAAGACGAGTGTCGGCAAGTTCGACAAGAAGCGGCTGCGCGCGTCCTACTCCGAGGGAAAGCTCGACATCTCACACCTCTGAGCGGTAAATCTCCGGCGAGTTGTCGGCCTGGGAAGGACAACGCGGGGGAATCTGTTGCACGCAAGGAGTCCTTCCCAGCACGTCGGAGGAGAACTGGGGATGCAGCAGCGAAGCAGGAGGGCGTTCCTGTCGTTGGCGGGAACGGCGGCGGTGGGAGCGGTCGCGGCGGCGTGCGGGTCGAATACCGGGCGGCCGGGGGATCCGCCGCCGTCCACGGCGATGTCGGCGGGTGCGTCGACCACGTCGCAGGCCCCGAAGGTCACGCTGCAGCAGTGGTACCACGCATACGGCGAGGACGGCGTGCAGGAAGCCGTCAAGAACTACGCGGCCAGCTACTCGGGCGCGAAGGTCAACGTGGTGTGGAACCCCGGCGACTACGACTCGAAGATCGTCACCGCGCTGCAGAACAGCCCGGTGCCGGACGTCTTCGAGGCGCAGGTGAAGATCGACTGGGTCCGGCAGAACCAGGTGGTGTCGCTGGACGACATCATCGGGCCGGTCAAGAACGACTTCAGCCCCGCCGTGCTCGCCGCGCAGACGGTGGAGGGCAAGGTCTACGGCATTCCGCAGGCCACCGACACGCAGGTGCTCTTCTACCGCAAGAGCATGCTGCAGGCCGCCGGCGTGCAGCCGCCGCAGACCGTGGACGAGCTGATCGACGCCGCGAGCAAGCTGTCGAAGGACGGCGTGAAGGGCCTGTTCGCGGGCAATGACGGCGGCGTCGGCACGCTCACCGGGCCGCTGCTGTGGTCGGCCGGGCTCGACTATCTGAAGAACAACAACCGCGAGGTCGGCTTCGACGATCCACGCTCGGCCGCCGCGTTCAGCAAGCTGCACACGCTGAACACCAACGGTTCCCTGCTGCTCGGCGCTCCCGCCGACTGGTCGGACCCGGGCGCGTTCGTCGACGGGCTCTGCGCGATGCAGTGGACCGGGCTGTGGAACGTCCCGAAGGTCCGCGACGCGCTCAACGACGACTTCGGCGTCCTGCCGTTCCCGAAGCTGGACGACAGCGGCAAGCCCTCAGTTCCGGTCGGCGCGTACGGCGCGATGGTCAACGCGAAGAGCGCGCACGTCAACGAGGCCAAGGCGTTCGTGAAGTGGCTGTGGATCGACCAGACCGACAGCCAGCTCGAATTCGCCACCCGCTACGGCTTCCACGTGCCCGCCCGGCAGAGCCTGATCGACAAGGCGCAGACGCTGCAAACCGGCCCGGCCGCGGACGTGGTGAAGTTCGTCAAGGAGAACAGCCACCTCATCGGCGGTCCAGTGTGGACACAGACCGCGAACACCGCGCTGTCGGACGCGGTCGCGAAGATCGCCAAGGAGGGCGCGGACCCGGTGGCGCAGACCAAGGCCGCGGTCACCGTCGCGCAGTCCGAGCTGAAACGCCTCTTCGGATGAAGCTGTCCCGGAAAGCCCGGGATACGCTGGCGTTCTGGGGGTTCGTGGGCCCGTTCCTGCTCGGACTGGCGATCTTCGCCTACGTGCCGATCGGGTGGAGCCTGTACCTGTCGTTCTTCGACGCGCGCAACACCGTCACCCCGAGCGTCTTCGTCGGCCTGGACAACTACGCGCACATGCTCTCCGACGGCCCGTTCGTCTCAAGCCTCGGCACGTTCAGCGTGTTCGCCGTCTTCATCGTTCCGCTGACGTTCGTGCTGTCGCTGGCGTTGGCGGTCGGCGTGAACCAGCTGAGGTTCGCGAAGGCGTTCTTCCGTTCGGTGTTCTTCCTGCCGTTCGCGTGTTCGTACGTGGTGGCGTCGCTGATCTGGAAGACGTCGCTGTTCTCCGGCGTCCGCTACGGCCTCGCGAACACGGTGCTCGGCGTTTTCGGCGTCGACCCGGTGGCGTGGACCGGCACCGTGCACCCGCCGCTGTACTGGATCGTGCTGGTGACCGCCCGGCTGTGGCTGCAACTCGGCTTCTACATGATCCTGTTCCTCGCCGCGCTGCAACGGATTCCGCAGCATCTGTACGAGGCGGCGTGGCTCGACGGCGCGAAACCGGGCTGGCAGGTTTTCCGGCACATCACGCTGCCGCAGCTGCGCGCGACGTCGGTGGCCGTGCTGCTGCTGAACCTGATCAACGCCTATCAGGCGTTCGACGAGTTTTACAACATCATGGGCGATTCCCGGGGTTACCCGCCGTTCGCGCGGCCGCCGCTGGTGTACCTCTACTACACGTCGCTCGGCTCCGGCGGCCAGGATCTGGGCCGCGGCAGCGCGGGCGCGATCATCCTGGCGCTGCTGATCGCCGCGGTGACACTCCTGCAGGGCAAGCTTTTCCGGTTCGATCGGAGCGCGTCATGATCCGCGCGGTGCTTCGCTGGACGGCGCTCGGCGTGTCCGCGATCCTGTTCCTGCTGCCGTTCTATCTGTTGCTGCGCAACGGTCTCGCGTCGCGCGCGGAGATCACCGCGCCGGACTGGACACTGTGGCCGAAGCAGATCCACTGGGAGAATTTCACGAAGCTGTTCGACCAGCAGGACGTGCCGTTCGCGCGCAGCATCCTGAACTCGGTTGTCGTCGCGGTCCTGCAAACCGTCGGCCTGCTGGCGGTGTGCTCGCTCGCCGGCTACGGACTGGCGCGGGTGCCATACCGCTATTCGAAGCCGGTGTTCTACGCGGTGCTGGCGACGCTGATGATCCCGACGTCGGTGACGTTCGTGCCGAGTTTCGTGGTCGTGTCGACGCTCGGCTGGCTCTCGGACTTCCGCGGCCTGGTGATCCCGGGCCTGTTCAGCGCGTTCAGCGTTTTCCTGTTCCGGCAGTACTTCCTGGACTTCCCGAAGGAACTGGAAGACGCCGGCCGCGTCGACGGCCTGTCCCGCTGGGGCGTCTTCCGCAAGATCGTGGTGCCCAATTCGCGCGGCTTCTTCGCCGCGATCGCGGTGATCACCGTGATCGGCAGCTGGAACGCGTTCCTGTGGCCGCTGATCATCGCGCAGTCGCCGGACTCGTGGACGGTGCAGGTCGCGCTCTCCGGACTGCTGACCGCGCAGAACCCGCAGCTGAACCTGCTGTTCCTGGCCGCGGTGCTGTCGATCGTGCCGATCGTGGCGCTCTTCGCGTTTCTCCAGCGCTATCTGGTACACGGGGTCACCGAATCCGGGTTGAAAGGCTGAAAACCGTCACATCGACCGGCGACCGCGCGTAACGTTTCGCCGTTAGCCGCCGACGACTCACCGTCGCCACAGTCGTAGCAGGAGTGCACCCATGACGGACCCTTATCAGCAGCAGCCCTATCCCGGCCAAGACCCGGCGCAGGGGCATCCGTCCGCGCCCGTCCCGGCTCCCGGGTATCCGTCCGGGCCCACGCCCGCGCCGGGATACGGCCAGCCGCCGGTGCCTTATGGGGCGCCGATGTACGGGTCGCCTTATGCCGCTCCGTATCCGGGCGTTGTCCCGCTCAAGACCAGCGGGCTCGCGGTGGCCGGGATGGTCGTCGGGATCGTCGCGTTGATCTTCTTCTGGGTTCCGTTCTTCGACGTGGTCGCGGCGATCACGGCGATCGGCCTCTCCTGGGCGGGCATGGTGCAGGGCGGCAAACCCGGGTGGACCGGGCAGGGCATGGGCATCGCCGGACTGGTGTGCGGGATCCTGGCCGCGATCCCGGCGGTGATTTTCTTGATCTGGTTCTTCGTGTCGTTGTCCGCGGTGGGGGCCAGCTGCGCGTTCTACTGCTGAGGCCCTTCCCGGTCCTGGCGTTCGAGCTCGGCCAGGCGCGTCAACGCGGGAAGCGCCGCCACGAGAGTCTCGACCTCGTCGGCGGCGAGTTCGCCGATCAGCCGCGCGTACGCGTCGATGCCCGCCTGGTGCCGCGCCCGCACGTACGACGCGCCGGCCTCGGTCAGCCGCACCAGCGTGACCCGCTTGTCGGCCGCGTCGCCTTTCCGCTCGACCAGACCGGATTCCGCCATCGCCCGGACCAGGGCGGTCATCGCGGGCTGGGTGACGCCCTCGATCGCGGCCAGTTCGGTGATGCGCCGCGGGCCGCACCGGTGCAGGGTGGCCAGGGTGGCGGCGGAGGTCATGCTGATCCCGCGCGGAAGCCGTCTCGCGGCCCTGGTGGCCAGCCCGTAGAGGATCGACCCGATCGCCGCGGAAGCGCCCTGAGTGTCGTCGTCTTGACGGCTCATCCGTGAAGCATAGAGTATTTATATAAATGTTCTATGCATCCGGAGGTTTCCATGGCCAAGGGCTACTGGGCCAGCATCTACCGCGTCATTTCCGACCCCGAGAAGCTGGCCGCCTACAACAAGCTGGCCGGTCCGGCCGTTCGAGCCGGAGGTGGGCGGCTCCTGTCCAGTGACGGCCGGGTCGCCACCCGCGAGGCCGGAATCGCGGAACGCGCCGTTCTGATCGAGTTCGACAGCTTCGAACAGGCCGTCGCGGCCTACGAGAGCGAGGCTTACCAGGAGGCGCTGGCGGTCCTCGCCGACGGCGTCGAGCGCGACTTCCGCATCGTCGAAGGCATCGACTGACCGACAACGCCGCAACGGTCTCGGCACCGGATTCCGGGAGTCCGCAGGGATGTCCGGTGCCGTGACCACCCCTCCGTTCGGCGGTAGCACCCCTCTCCCCCGTGTGACAGAGTCACCCGCATTGTCACGGCAAATGTGAGAGACCTTCGCGTTCTGCTCTGGTCTCGTTCACCGGGCGGTCATGGACATCCGGGAGCGTGCTGGGGCACGGGCGAGAGGCGGGGAGCGGAACATGGCGGAACTGACCAGGCGGGCGTTCACCACGGCGGGCGTGGCCGGGGTGGGGTTGCTGCTGTGCACCCCGACGGCCAACGCACTGGACCGGGCCTTGAAGCGGACCAGCCAGCGGGCCGTCCGGACCGGCGGGACGACGCTGGACCAGGCCGCTTCCGGCGCGCCGACTGGGTACTCGCGGCTTTCCGCCGGGCCCGGCTGGCCGGTCGCCGTGCGAGCGGATCTCGTCGAGGCCAAGGCCGGGCGCGACGATCGGCGGACCGCGCTCGGCGCGTTCGTGCAGTTCACTGACCTGCACATCACCGACACCGAATCGCCTGCCCGGTTCGAGTACCTGCATCCGTTCATCGGGTCCGCGCATCGGCCGCAGGAAACGCTCGGCACGGTCGCGACCAGTGCGCTCGTCAAGCGGGTCAACAGCCTGCGCGCGGGGCCGTTCACGGGGCGGCAGTTCGACTTCGTCATGACCACCGGCGACAACACCGACAACCACGAACTGCTCGAGCTCGACTGGTTCCTCACGACGCTCAACGGCGGCGCGATCACGCCCAATTCCGGCGACCCGAACCGCTACGAGGGCGTCCAGGCGTCGGGCAACCCGGAATTCTGGAACCCGGGCACGCGGCTCGCCGACGACTACACCAAGAAGGGTTTTCCGCAGATCCCCGGACTGCTCGAAGCCGGGATCTCGTCGTTCACCGCACCTGGGCTGAACCTGCCGTGGTACTGCACGTTCGGCAATCACGACGACAGCGTCGTCGGCACGCTGCCGGAGGGCATTCCGGGCATCGAGGCCTGGTACACCGGCAAATACAAGGTCATCGGCAAGGACGAGAGCAGCGCGCGCAAGCTCGGCACCGCGATCCAGCAGGGCCAGAGTGTGCCTCTTGGCGAACTGTTCGGCGGCGGCACCGTTCGCGAGGTCACGCCGGATCCGCGGCGGCGGCCGTTCAGCACTTCGGAGTTCGTCAAGGCGCATCTCGCCGCGAAGAACACCGGGCCGGGGCCGGTCGGGCACGGCTTCACCGATGCCAACTCCGACGGGCGCAACGTCTACTACACGTTCCGGATCGCGCCTGGGGTCACCGGCATCAGCCTCGACACCACTACTCAGGGCGGGTTCGCCGACGGGTCGATCGGGCTCGCGCAGTTCAACTGGGTCGAGTCGACGCTCAAGCGCAACAGCTCGACGTACTACGACTTCTTCGGCCGCGAGGTCACGCACTCCGTCACCGACGAGCTGTTCGTCCTCTTCAGCCACCACACCAGCGGCACCATGGGCAACCTCCTGCCCGACGCGCGCCACCTGCTGGACCCGCGGCTCAACGGCGACACGTTCGTCGCGATGCTGCAGCGCTTCCCGAACGTCGTGGCCTGGGTCAACGGGCACACGCACCTCAACAAGATCACCCCGCACGTCGGCAAAACCCCGGCGCAGAGCTTCTGGGAGATCAACACCGCCAGCCACATCGACTTCCCGCAGCACGCGCGGGTGATCGAGCTGGCCGACAACCACGACGGCACGCTCTCGGTGTTCACCACGCTCATCGAGGCCGACGCCCCGTACGCCGTGGACTACTCCGCCCGCACGCCCGACGCGCTCGCCTCGATGTACCGCGAGTTCTCCTACAACGACATCCACGCCAACCTCAGCCACGTCGGCGAGGCGGGCGACCGCAACACCGAACTGCTGCTCACCAACCCGCTCAGCTGATTACCCGCGAGGTAATCGACGCCACGCATCCGGCTGCGGTTGACTGCTCGGCATGACCGACGTCGAAGGCACGGAGCTGTTCCACAAGACGATGCCGTTCAGCGAACGGCTCGGCATCGAGGTGCTGGAGCACGGCCCCGACCTGGTCCGCAGCCGGATCGCGTGGGACGAATCGCTGTGCACGCTCGGCGGCGTGCTGCACGGCGGCACCCTGATGGCGCTGGCCGATTCGACCGGGGCCGTCTGCGCGTTCCTCAACCTTCCCGAGGGCGCGCAGGGCACGACGACGCTGGAGTCGAAGACGAACTTCCTGCGCGGCGTCCGTTCGGGGTACGCCACCGCGTCGTCCAGACCACTGCACGCCGGGCGCCGGGTCGTGGTCGTCGAGACCGAAATCCATGACGACGACGGCAAGCTGGCCGCGAAAATCACCCAGACGCAAGCAGTGTTGTAGCGGCGGCTCTTTACTTACCCGCTCCGGAAGGCGAAAATCTTTGGCTACCACTGGGGTCTGGGGACGGAGCCGGAATGCGGGTTCGCGGATTGTGCACGTTACTGTCCATCGTCATGCTCACGGCTGGTGCGACCCAGGTCGCCGCCGCGGAACCGCGGCAGGCGCGTAACGACGAGGCCATCGACTACCACGAATGGTCGTCCGGCTCGTTCTTCGCGGGCCGGCTCGACGGGCTCGGCTTCGGCTACGGCGGCCTGCGGATCACGCATCCGGCGGGCAGCGTCGCGCACACCGAACCCGGTCTCGGCACCACGCGCACCTACGACTACGGCACCTGGACGTCGCCGAAGTACCGGCAGGGCTTCGACGCGACGCAGCTGATCGCGTCGTGGAACGCGCGCACCCCGGCGAAGACGTGGCTGGAGGTGCAGGCGCGCGGCCGGACTTCGGCCGGAGCCGAAACCACCTGGTACACCATGGGCCGCTGGGCCAGCGGGGACGCCGACATCCACCGCACCAGTGTCGACGGGCAGAGCGACGCCAACGCCTCGGTCGACGTCGACACGCTCGCCACGAAGGCGGGCGTCACGCTGCGCTCGTACCAGCTGCGCGTGACGCTGTACCGCGAGCAGGGTTCGCCCACTACGCCGACGCTGTCCTCGCTCGGCGCGATGACCTCGAACGTTCCGGACCGGTTCGACGTGCAGACCACCAAACCCGGCCGGGCGCGCGGGATCGAGCTGAAGGTGCCGCCGTTCGCCCAGAACATCCACAAAGGACAGTTCCCGCAATACGGCGGTGGCGGCGAGGCCTGGTGCAGCCCGACGTCGACCGAGATGGTCGCCGAGTACTGGGGTCGCAAGCCGTCCGCGCAGCAGATGGACTGGATCCCGGCGGACTACCAGGACCGTTCGGTCGTCTACGCCGCTCGCAACACCTTCGACTACGCGTACGACGGCACCGGCAACTGGCCGTTCAACACCGCGTACGCCGCTTCGCTCGGGTTGCGCGGGCACATCACGCGGCTGCACGACCTCAACGAACTCGAGGGCTACATCGCGCGCGGCATCCCGGTGATCACCTCGCAGTCGTTCCTGGCCAGTGAACTCGACGGCGCGGGCTACGGCACGGCCGGGCACCTGATGGTCGTCGTCGGCTTCACCCAGGCGGGCGATGTGATCGCGAACGACCCGGCGTCCAGCTCCGACGGCCGCGTGCGCACGGTGTACAAGCGCGACCAGTTCGAGAAGATCTGGCAGCGCACGAAACGGCACACCGACAGCGGCGCGGTGGCCGGCGGGCCGGGCGGCATCGTTTACCTGATCACGCCGTAAAACGCGCTGGTCCGCCCTGCCGTTTCGGGGCTACATTCCCGTCCGTGAGCGAACCCTCGGACACTTTGACCGACCCGCGCGAGCTGCTGCTCGCCTACCTCGACTACTACCGGGCGACGCTGCTGCGCAAGCTCGACGGCCTGTCCGACGACGAGCTGCGCACCAGCAGGCTCCCGTCGGGCTGGACCCCGCTCGAGCTGCTCAAGCACCTCGCGTTCGTGGAACGGCGGTGGCTGCGCTGGGGATTCCTGGGCGAGGACGTGGATCCGGTCTGGGGCGACGAGGACCCCGAGACCAGAAAGTGGGCGGTCGGCGCGGACGAATCGGCGGAGTCGGTTCGGGCGCTCTTCCGGGAAGAGTGCGAGTCCTCTCGTGCGATCGTGTCCGGCGCGCGGCTCGAGGACATCGCCCGCGGCACCGGCCGCTTCACGCCTCCGGCGCAGCCGCCCGCGTTGAGCTGGATCCTGTTTCACCTGCTTCAGGAGTACGCGCGGCATGTGGGGCAGCTGGACGTGGTGCGCGAGCTGGCGGACGGGGCGACCGGCGAGTAGCGACCGATCCGGGCTATGGCGACATGCGCATGATCCGTGATTAGCTGCCCCTGAAACGCCGTCGAAGGGTTGTGCATATGCCGTACGAGGTCCAGGGAGTCGTGTCGCGGGCCAAGGGTGAGCCGGTCACGCTCGAGACGGTGGTGGTGCCGGATCCGGGACCGGGCGAGGCCGTCGTGTCGGTGCAGGCCTGCGGGGTGTGCCACACCGACCTGCACTATCGCGAGGGCGGGATCAACGACGAGTTCCCGTTCCTCCTCGGGCACGAGGCCGCGGGACGGGTGGACAAGGTCGGCGCGGGCGTCACCGATCTCGCGCCTGGCGACTACGTGATCCTCAACTGGCGCGCGGTCTGCGGCACCTGCCGGGCGTGCAAGCGCGGCAAGCCCTGGTACTGCTTCTCGACCTTCAACGCCGAGCAGCCGATGACCCTCACCGACGGCACGAAACTGTCGCCCGCGCTGGGCGTCGGGGCCTTCCTCGAGAAGACGCTCGTCCACAGTGGACAGTGCACCAAGGTCGACGAGCGCGCTGAACCCGCCGTCGCCGGGTTGCTGGGCTGCGGCGTGATGGCCGGGCTCGGCGCGGCGATCAACACCGGTGCGGTCGGGCGTGGCGATTCGGTCGCGGTGATCGGCTGCGGCGGCGTCGGCGACGCGGCCATCGCGGGTGCGCGACTGGCCGGGGCCACCACGATCGTCGCGATCGACACTGACGACCGGAAACTGCAGTGGGCCAAGGACTTCGGGGCCACGCACACGGTCAACAGCCGAGGCTTGAGCGAGGACGACGTGGTCGCCGCGATGCAGGACGCGACGAACTCGTTCGGCCCGGACGTCGTGATCGACGCGGTCGGCCGTCCGGAGACCTGGCGCCAGGCGTTCTACGGACGCGACCTCGCCGGCACCGTCGTGCTGGTCGGCGTGCCCACGCCGGACATGAAGCTGAACGACCTGCCGCTGATCGACTTCTTCTCGCGCGGCGGTTCGCTGAAGTCGTCGTGGTACGGCGATTGCCTGCCGTCGCGGGACTTCCCGATGCTCGTCGACCTGTACCTGCAGGGCCGGTTGCCGCTGGACAAGTTCGTCACGGAGCGGATCGGCGTCGACGGCGTGGAGCAGGCTTTCGAGCGAATGCACCACGGCGACGTGCTGCGCAGCGTGGTGGAGTTCTGATTCTTTTCGCCGACGCGGACTATCCGGCCGACCCGTACCCGGGCACGCGGCCGGACTGCTCGTACGTGCACCTCGACGGCGCTGGCCATGCCCTGGACACCGCGCCGCCGGGGTGGCGTTCGCGCACGCCGGTGCTCGCGTACGGGTCGAACGCGTGCCCGTCGAAGATCACCTGGCTGCGCACCGAACTCGGCCTGACCGGACCGGTCGTCGCGGCTCGCGCCCGGTGCACCGGGCTCGCCGCGGTGTGGGCCGCCGGGCTGCGCGAACGCGACGGCCAGCGCCCGGCAACGCTCACCGCGCTGCCGGGCGTGACGGAGGACCACTTCGTCTGGTTCGCGACGCCGGAGCAGTTGGCCGTGCTGGATGTCTGCGAGGGTCGCGGGAATCGGTACGACCTGGCGACGCTGGACAACGCCGACATCCGGCTGGACGGCGTGCTGCTTTCTGGCGTGCACGCTTACGTCGGGGCCGCGCCGGTCCGGTTTCCGTTGCTGATCAACGGTTCGCCGGTCCGGATGTGCGAGGTGGCCCAGGCCGAAGCCGCGGCACTCGTGGGCGAACCGGCGGCAGGACACGGCCTCGCCTGCACCGTCCTGCCGCCGGAGCAAGCCTTCAGCTGACTGTCCGTGAAGGACTCCTTGAGGGAATCAGATTCCCTCAAGGGGCCCTTCACGGCGCGGGTCCGGGATCGCGCGCACGGTCAGGAAGCCCAGCGGTTCCTGCGCAAGCCGGGCGTGGCGTTCGGGATCAACCGCGGCTGCGGCCTCGGGCGGGCGTCCCTCGCGCAGTTGCTCGATCAGGAATCCGGCCTCGCGCAACTCCTCGCAGGTGCGTTCCAGCGGAGCCAGCCAGTACCGCACCTTCCAGCCGCGGCTCCAGACCTCCTCGATCACCCGGACGTCGAAGTAGTTGCCGCCGTGCCGGAGCCAGTCGCCGGTCGGATGCTGCCTCGACAACACCAGCGCACCGCCTGGCCGCAGCACCCGGCGGAACTCGCGCAGCGCGCCGACCCGGTCGTCCACGTACTCCAGCGCGAGGGCGAACAGCACCTGATCCACCGACGCGTCCGGCAGCCAGGCCAGCGGTTCGGCCAGGTCCTGGACGCGGAACTCGCCTGTCGGCACTCGCTCGCGGCTCAGTTCGACCATGCGCGGGCTGAGGTCGAACCCGGTCACTCGCGCGCCGCGTGCGGTCAGTTCCTCGGCGTAGAGGCCGGGACCGCACGCGGCGTCGAGGACGTGCTGCCCGGCGACGTCGCCCAGTAATTCCAGGCAGGCCGGGCGGTCGTAGTGCGCGTTGTAGAACCCGTTTTGCGCGTGGTCGAGGAATTCGTCGGCGAACACTTCGTATTGCGGAAAGGAACCCACTGCATCGCTCACCCGCGCCAGTCTGCCCGCGCGGGCGCGTTCAGCCGAGCAGTTTTCCGGGGTTCAGGATCCCGGTCGGGTCCACTGCGGACTTGGCCGCGCGCAGCACGTCCAGTCCGATCCGGCCGATCTCCGCCTCCAGGTACGGCGCGTGGTCGACGCCGACCGCGTGGTGGTGGCTGATCGTTCCGATACCGGTGATCGCCTCGCACGCCGCCGCTTTCGCGCGCTGCCACTGTCCGACCGGATCGGTGTCGTCCCGCGACGTCAGCACCGTGAAGTACAGCGACGCACCGGTTTCGTAGGCGTGCGAGACGTGGCACATCACGATCGCGCGGCCCAGCGAGGCCACCAAAGCCGCGCGCACCGCGTCGTGCAGTTCGTCCAAATTGGACCAATAGGCCGCGGTCTCCAGGGTTTCCACGCAGACGCCGAGATCCAGCAACGCGTCGCGCTGTCGCGGTCCGTTGAACCGGCCGTGCCGCCACGATTCGCCGAGCACCTTGCCGATCCGCAAGGCACCGGAACAGCGCAACATCGCCGACGTCCGCCGACGGCGTCGAGCGACGTCTCCTTCCCAGCCGACAATCAGCAGACAAGGGTTCTTGATCCCGCGTGCTTTGAGATATGCCTTCAGCGCAGTGGTCTTCAGCCCGGCGTTGAGCGAGAACGACACATTCGTCTCGTCCACATCAGACAGCCGCGTGACGTCTGCCAAACCGTGGTCCTGCGCGAGCTTCCGCACCGCCGCCGCGCCGGCCTCCCAGCCGTCGACGATCCAGCCCTCGTAATGCCGCTGCTCCGGCAACGGCCGCACCCGCAGCGCGACCTCGGTGATCACGCCGAGCGTGCCCTCGCTGCCGACCGCGAGCTGCCGCAGATCCGGACCCGCCGCGGACGCCGGCGCGACACCCAGCCGCCACTCGCCCTTGGGCGTGGCCAGCCGGACCCCGGCGACCATGTCCTCGAACCGGCCGTAACCGGACGACGCCTGCCCAGCCGACCGGGTAGCCGCGAACCCGCCGATGGTGGCGCGCTCGAACGACTGCGGCACGTGACCGAGCGTGTACCCGTGCGCCGCGAGCAGCCGTTCCGCCTCCGGACCGCGCACGCCGGCCTGCAGCACGGCGATCCGCGACGTCGGGTCCACCGACACCAGTTCGTCGAGCCGCACCAGGTCCAGCACGACCACCGCGGTCTTGTCGCCGCGCAGCGCCGCGACCCCGCCGACCACCGACGTGCCGCCGCCGAACGGGACCACGCCGATGTCGTGCCGCACGCAGATGTCCAGCACGGCCTGCACCTGGTCCGGGTCCGCGGGCAGCAGCACCGCGTCCGGCACCGGCACCTCGTCGCCCGCCCTGGCGTGCAGGAGGTCCAGATAGGACAGACCACCAGCGCGGCCGAGGCGCTCCCGCGGATCGAGGAGCACGTGGTCCGCGCCGAGAAGTTCCTCGAATTCGGTACGGACGGGCACAGTCAGCGCGGACTCGGAGACCGGGCTGACCGCGCCGGTTTTCCCGCCTCGATCCGGGCCGACCTGGCCGATACGCTGGCCAAGCCACCGGACCGCGCGATCGGGCAGACCGGCCGAGGCCGAGCCCTCTTCGGTCCACGAACGCCGGATGCGGTGGTTGATGAGATCGCTCACGACTACAGTGTGACACATGGACGTCAAACGTCACTCCCGACCGGGAGCGACCCCCTCCGCACTCGCGGACGCTCGCAGCCGCCCGACCTCGGCTCGCGTCGCCGACGACGAGCTCCTCGACGCCGCGCGCCAGTGCGTGCTCGCAGTCGGCGTCCGGCGCACGACGCTCGCCGAGATCGCCCGAACCGCGCAGGTCAGCCGCATGACGGTGTACCGGCGGTTCCCCGATGTGCGCAGTGTCCTCGCCGCGCTGATGACCCGCGAGTTCAGCGGTCTGCTGCAGCGGGTGAACGAGTCCGGCGACCACACGGCGCACGCGCGCGACCGCATCGTGCACCTGGCGGCGGCCAGTGTCGGCGCGCTGTCGGCCGATCCGCTGTTCCGGACGCTGCTGGACGTCGACGCCGAACTGGTGCTGCCGTACATCGTGGAACGGCTCGGCGCGACGCAGCACTTCGCCGAGCACGTGCTCCGAAGCCTGCTCGAGGAGGGGCACCGAGACGGATCGGTGCGTACCGCCGAGGTGGCCGCGCAGGCGCGCTCGGTGCTGCTGGTCGTGCAGTCGCTCGCGTTCTCGCTGCGCCCGGCCACCGCCGACGTGGGCGAGGACGCGCTGCTCGCCGAATTCCGGCACCTGATCGAAGCGGGGTTGAAACCATGAGCACCGGATCCCTCAACGCGCGCCGCCGCGAACGCGAACTGTCCCGCTTGGTCGACGGCGAACAAGTCGATGTGCTCGTGGTCGGCGGCGGCGTCACCGGCGCGGGCATCGCGCTCGACGCGGCCGCGCGGGGGCTTTCCGTCGCGTTGGTGGAGGCGCACGATCTCGCGTTCGGCACTTCGCGCTGGTCGAGCAAGCTCGTGCACGGCGGATTGCGGTACCTGGCCAAGGGCGAACTCGGGCTCGCGCATGAGAGTGCGGTGGAGCGCGGGATTCTCATGACCCGCACCGCGCCGCACCTCACGCGCGCGATGCCGCAGCTTTTTCCGCTCTATCCCGGTACTTCCGCCGCGCAGCAGGCGTTGATCGCCACTGGCCTGCGGGCGGGTGACGGGTTGCGACGGGCCGCGCGTACGCCGTCGTCGGTGCTTCCTGGACCGCGCCGGATTCCCGCTGCTGAGGCGCTGGCATTGTCCCCTGGACTCGCTGTTAACGGGCTGCGTGGTGCCCTGCTGGCGTACGACGGTGCCTTGGTTGACGATGCGCGTTTGGTGGTCAGCATCGCCCGTACCGCAGCATTGCTCGGGGCTCGGATTCTCACGCGTTTGTCGGCGGTTTCCTTGTCCGGCAACGAAGCGCGGGTAAGTGATGGGACCACTTCGTACACGCTTCGCGCGCGCCAGGTCATCAACGCGACCGGAGTCTGGGCGGATACGCTGACTGACTCCGTGCAGCTGCGCCCTTCGCGCGGGTCCCATCTGGTGCTCGCACCGGACACCGTGCGGGTCGGGGCCACGTCGGTCAACATTCCGGTTCCCGGCGAGACCAACCGGTTCGTCTTCCTGCTTCCGCAACTCGACGGCCGGGTCTACTTAGGACTCACCGATGAGCCGGTGTCCGGCGGCGTGCCCGATGTCCCTTCCGTGCCCGAGTCCGATGTGGACTTCCTGCTTTCGACAGCTTCTTCCGTCCTGAACCGCCCATTGACCGCCGCCGATGTGATCGGCTCTTACGCCGGATTGCGCCCGCTCGTCTCCGGTTCCGCTGGGCGCAGTGCCGATCTGTCTCGGAAACACGCGGTGATCACCGGTTCCGATGGCGTGCTCACCGTGGTCGGCGGGAAGCTGACGACGTATCGCCGCATGGCCGAGGACGCCGTCGATGCCGCCTTGACGCACGCCGGATTGCCCGCTGGCCCTTCCCGTACGTCGAAGCTGCCGCTGATCGGCGCCGCGCCGCGCTCCCGACTGTCGCTTGTGGACGCACCGGCGCGCTTGGTGGCCAAGTACGGCACCGAAGCACCCCGTGTGGCGGCGCTCGGCGAACTGGAGCCGGAATTCGCGGAACCGCTGTGCGCGTCGACGGAAATCACCGCGGCCGAGGTGGTGTGGGCAGTCCGGCACGAGGGCGCGACGACTGCCGAGGACGTCCTCGAACGCCGCACCCGGCTGTCCCTGGTACCCGCCGACGCCGAAGCCGCCCGGGATCGGGTAGCCGAACTGGTGGAGAAAACGCTGGCCGGACTGTCCTGAAACTTGCCTTCCGGCCGTACAGCCCCAATGTGGCATTGGGTGCGTCAGATGCACCGAACGCCACATTGGGTGCGTCAGATGCACCCAATGCCACATTGAGGTTTTCTCAGTAGGGCTGGGCGGGGTGCGTGTCGCCGGGGGATGAGGCGTGGGGCCGCTGGTAGGACTGGATTTGCGAAGATCAAGTCCGAGAAAACCCAGGGGCCCCACGTGATTGCCTATGGTGCCACGCTCGACGTGGCGCGCGAGCTTGCCCTGTTCGTCGCGCGCGTCCTGCACGCCGAACGCCGCGCCCGCGGCACCCGCCGCGGCCGACGCGCGCTGACCCCGTATCGCCAGGCGGTGCTGGTGCTGGCCTGGTTCCGCGACGCCGTCCCGGTGCACCGGCTGGCCGCCGACCACCGCATCGGCGTCGCCACGGCCTACCGGTACCTGCACGAAGCCATCACCGCCCTCGCCGCCCAGGCCCCCGACCTGCACGACGTCCTGGAGCAGCGCCGGGCCGCGGGGGACGCGCACGT